>NZ_JARWCR020000055.1:0-62304 GCF_029846695.2 Bradyrhizobium nivariense
CCAAACTACTTGCCACATAGCCACCCCGCGCCGGGGTAACCCGGCGCCAAGCCGAACACGACATCCAACCTCCAGCGCTCCGCCCCGACAGCGACCGAACAAAGACAAGAAAACTCTCGACTTCATAATTTTTCAGCAGACTGCTAGAGCCCACCGCGCCCAATCTTCGAATTTAGGAGCTTGCGTGATTTGTGAGGTGCGTCTTGCCTCCACGTACTCGCGTATCAGCCCAGCACTTCGCCAGTTCATGGCTTCGGTTATCAGCCCATCCCGGCGCGCCTTTTCTTCGGCTGCAATTCGTTCCCGCTCTTCGCGTTCGGCCTTCTCCCTGGCTTTGCGACGTGCTTCGGCTTCCTCTGCCTCGCGCTTGCGATGCCATTCCGCCATTTCGGCTTGCCACCGCCGCGATTCGCGCTCACTCACAATCGCAAGGCCGATGACAATTTCGGTCAGCTTCTCTTCGAGCTTGCCTGCGTCGTCATCCATCCAGTTCGAGACAATATCTGGATGATGCCTACCGCCTTCAGCACGTAGCTCCAGCTTGCCCTTTGTGTCCCGCATCATCGGTCTGACGGTTACGGGCCTGACGCTTCTTTGGATAATCTAAAGTTATGCTGACGCCGGCAGGTCCGCTGATCGAAATCCCGCGAGCTTCCCGGTCGCGAATATAGGCACTCCCGCCACCCACCCGCGCAAAGGCGAGGAAGATTGAATTGAGAATGCGCAGGCGCCGCCGCTCGTAGGAGGACTCGAAAAGAGGTTTCTCCCAGGAGAAGGAACTCGATGCAATCTTCTGACGAATGGTTTCATCGCGCTTCAGCAGTTTCGCGATAGCGGGATCTGCGCGCGTCAGATCGCGGGATGCGGCTACCTTGCCAAGGCGCTTCCGAAGCCGCTCCGACAGCACATCTATACTCTCTGGTTCGCCTTCGATACCGGGCTCACCCGTGATTCGTGCTCTTAGCTCGGGTGGTAGCTCTCCACCCATTTCGATCACATTGATCGTCGCGAGATCGCGCGGGGGCAGGGGGGATCGGGTAACCTTTTGGCCAGCATGCAGTTTGTTCCAGTATCCGCGTTCCGGAATTGGTACTTCCGCCTTACGGCAATGTTTGGCTATCGCCACGTCAGAAATGCCGATCGCCTTGCAAAGACGGCTCATTGCCTCCGACCAGACCAATTCATAGAGTTGTTCTCGCGTTAAGCGAAGCGTCACTTGTTCCTCCTCTTGCGAGATTTAGCGGTTGCGCACTAGCTGGGCCCGTTTGGCAACGCGCCGCGACAAACGACCAGACGTGATCCGAAAGACGATGCGCTGAGCTAGGACTAGAAGCAGAGCAGGCCCTCGCCACGACCAGTGGCATCGCCATTGGACTAGATCGAAGAAGGCATCAGGCGCCGAGACAGAGGAGGGCGAAGTGGAGCGCCGCTTAGCTGCTGCGCTATCCAACAAGAAGCGGTCTCGCCAGTGTGACGACTTGGCAAGCGACCGCCGGCGTTTGGTCTGAAAGCAGAAACGCATCGGGCACATCGTGACTGGTCTTGCTGAACAACGCGCCCACGGCATATCATAACGATGAGCAGTTCGCGGCCTGAGCATTGTGCCCGTTCATGGGCTAGCGAGCTACGCCTATCGAACTATCGGTGGAACGCTATTGAAGGTGATAGGGTGGGGAACATAGGTCGCCTTGCTGATCTGAGTGTCGTTCTCGCCACCGCTGGCTCGATTGCAGTAACCTGCCTATCAATTTACTTTCTGCGAAAGGAGAACTCGACCAAGATATATCTGATCTGGTACCTTTTCTCTTTGTCCCTCTTTATAGCCTTTTCTGTCTTTGCATATGCAAACGTAGCTGGCGTTATGTCGATTGAGGATATGTTTGGACGTAAGTTGTCTAGGATTGTTTTTTCTATCTACGCATACTCTCTCGATTTTGGTGAAGAGCTTAAGCTGATTGCATTCGTTGTCTTATTGGTGTGCGTTCCGCAATTGCTCGCATATGTACTAAGCGGGATATCAGGATCATCAAGTTCACTGGTTTTTGTTTCTCGCATTTCGCAAGTGGCGATTTGGAGCATTATCAAATTCTTGGCCATGTGCTCCGGCCTGTTCTTAGCCAGCCCATTATCAGATATTTTGACGGGTGAGTTGAACACTAACTATTTGTATATCGTCAATTCTCTCATAAATATCGCGAGCGCTTTTGGCCTGATGGCTGGATACCTCAGGGGGCTTCCGCTGCTTAGTCGTGCCGTTGAGGTAGAATCATTCCGATTTATCTCAAGGATCCATGCTTACTGTACGAGGAATAAAGTCGATGTTGATATGGGGCCGCACTGAACGGTTCGCCCAGAGCGGCGAGACTTTCCTGGACGCCGCATTTTGAGAGCGAATCGGTTTTGACTTTGAGCGCCACGGTCTCGTAGTGATTGCACCGGCGCTACTTCGTTGGGGCTTTTGCGCCGTTTGCGGTTGGAGACAACACGATGCCGATGCCAGGAAGGCGGCCTTCGGGGAGTTTCATAGGCAATCTCTATTGAGGCGGGTTGTCTGTTTCCGAGACACTGCTTGGGCGCTGTCGATTGAGGCCGCGGAGCTGGTTAAGGTCCGCCAGGAACAAAAGCGCGGAACGGCTGGGCAAGAAGAAATATCCTCCCCCACGAACTGTCACGAAGCTCTGGCCTCCCTCCAGTGCAAGCGAGCCGGCCGAAGTCGGGATCGTGAACCGCGTGGATGCAGCGGCGGGCTTCACTGACACGATTGGATCCGGCTCATTGGTAAGTCCCGCGAAACCGGGTGCTCCAATCCACGACTGCTGGATGAATTCGAATTGGCGCTCGAGATCGGCGCACAGGCCTACAAACAGAAGTCCTTTTTCGTCTCCCTGTTGATACGATCTGCCGCGCCGCAACAGACGATGCCGGTTGGTGATGGCTAATTGCGAGTCGTCCCCCGGCGCCAGGCTCCCGCGGGGATTGGCCCGGCGGATATGCGCGCCGAAAGGACAGTAAAGGCCCTGGGGGTCGTCGACCCCGAAATCTAGGTCGGTATCCTTGCGCATGCGGCTCTGGCGATGCGCATGCTTGGCGTGCGAGTGCTCCTCACAGGTGGAAGTTTCGGCGGCGTGCTCCTCCGGCGGGGGTGAGATCGGCCGGTCGATCAGCGGCACGCCGTCATGCCAGCGTCCCATCATTTTGGCTTCTATCCACTCCGGCGTCACCGGACCGCCAATCAACTCTGGCAAGCGCGCCGTCTCGTCGCTCAATTCTTTCGCGCAGTCGCTAGCGTACTCATGAAACGCATCAACATGCTGCTGGAATTGCCGGATTGCCAGGAAGGTGCCGTTTCGTCCGAAGTCGCGCACCTGCGGGCGAAGGTCCTGGAAGGCCGAGAAACGGCTTTCCACCGACGTTGGGACGGAGGCCAGCCTATTGCCGACGTCGCATCCCCGGGCGACCACCGGCGTAGGTGGGTAGTAGCCTTGGTTACTCTTGTAGCCGAGAATGAATTCGCCCGGCGCCGCGATATCGCGGGCTAGCGCGCCACGTGCAAAACGCTGGGTGCCACGGATCACCGGCTGGGAGATACCGTCGCGAAAGCCGAAGTGCTCGTAGTTGACACCCTTATCCGTAGGCTGGGTGTCGAGTTCGTAGACGGCGAAACCCGCTCCGGTCAACTTGTCACGATGCAGCCCGAGCAGTTTGTCACAGTCGGCCTTGGTTTTCCCATATACGAGAAGCGCGACGTGAATGGGCTTGTCGCCGTCGGCGTCCGACCAGCGCCATGCCGACGGGTCGGATTTCACATAATCGCCGAGAATGCGCTGTCGCGACGACATTCCGAGATTGAACACAGTTGGAAACGTCGCCACCGTGCCGGGCTCGCCGCCGTCGGGTAGCCCAAGGTGAGAGAGGCCCTCCGCCGTAAAGGCGACGCCGGTTGCCGACCGCTCCTCCTCACCGGACAGCGGTCGGTCACCGAAAGTGACTTCGAGGAGACCGCGTTCAAGGGTTCGAGTCTTGTGCGGATTGTCGGCGTTCGCCAGCGACGTCAGCCACTCGATGCAATCGGCCGGATCTGAGGGAAGGCTGATGGCCGCGAACTTCATGAATGGAAGCCGCTTGAAACCGCGGAACACGAGCGCCTGGACCTCCTGCGTCTCGATCACGGTGTCGGTTCTCGGCATCGAGCCGAAATAGCTGAGCCACGCGCGTGCTTGCGAGTCCGTCGTTGCGCGCGCCAACTCCCAGGAGATCACCGCGTTGTTGCGCATCTGATCCGCCGTGAGGTGCGGAAAGTGGTTGAACCAGAACTGCGTCGGCTGTTGCTGGCGGCGCACCCATCGCTTGAACCGGTCGCCGTCCTGCGCGCCGTCGTCTATCAGCCATTTCGTCCGCGGAAAGCCGACGGCGTTGCTCCAGGCCGCGTTCTGGCCTGGATAGGCCTTGGTGATGAAATCCTCGAGATAACTCTCCCAACTGCCGTCGTAATTGGAAAGGAACACCAGGCGCTCCGAACCCGGCGGTCGGAACCAGCGTGCGAAATGAATCGTCCCCATGTTGACGATAAAGCCGGGACGGAAGGCACGTGAGACGACGAGTTCGATTCCCCAGAGCGCGATGCCGAGCGTGAACTTCCGGAACCGGCCTGGCTTGAGCGGTGATACCGACAGAAAATGGTTCTGCGCGAAGTCGGGTTCGTTTTCACGCTTTGCGATCTCGCCGACCTTGACAAGGTTGGGATCGAGATCCTCCGGCTTCTCGGTGACCTCGGCCCAGCGCAGCCGTATGGCAAAAGCGCCGACGACGATACCGACAAGCGTGGCGGTACCGATCCCCCCGGACACCAGGGCGATTGCGCACCGCCCGGCGGTCATCAGAAGATCCCTCCACGCAAACGACAACGTAAAGCCAAACCAGTGGAAGCACAGCACGCTCACGGTCAACGCGACCAGCCCTAGCCAGCCATAGAGAGGAAAAAGCGTCGGCGAGGACAGGATGGCAAGGAGGCGACCGTCCGGCTCCTTCCAGCAGATTGTCGGCGGCTCCTGACGGCTCGGGATCATCAGGGAAGAACGAAATGCAGTGCCGCGATCTACCAGATCCTGCATGCCCATTCGGCTCAGTTTGGCATCGCCACGGATGAGGTCTCGAACGAACTGCAGAGCGGTTGCCGCATGGCTGCCGAGGCCTGCGTGAATCATGACGAAGCGGTCGACGGCATCGCGGCAGAAATTCGCCAATTCCTCCTGCTGCCGGATGCTCGCGATCGACAGGCCGGGCAGACCGTAGAAGCACAATCCGGTCGCTCCCCATGGCCGGGCCTGCAGGTCAATCTTGCGGGCCTCCAACAGCTCTCGCAGCGATTGACCGTCGCCCGCCGTCGGATCCGGTACCGTCTTGCCGCTCTCCGCGGAGCTGAAGAGAGGCAGTAGCCATGGGCTGGCGGAGGCATCGATTGCATCGATTAGGTCGTCGGGATCACCGTCGCCGTTGACTTCCAGCAGCAGGTGCGGCGCCGGCGTCGCTGCATCGCCAAGGTCGACGGCGTTGAGCGAGGCGAAATGGATGACATTCGTGGCCCGAAGCGCCCTACGGAGATCGGGCGCAGCCGGCTGCATGAGGTTGTGAATCGCGTCCTGCCAGAGTTGGAGGTCGACTTTTTCCTCGAGCGGAGCCAGCACCGTGACCATGCTCTGGGTTTGCGAGCCAAACGCCGGCTTGAACTCCATGTCTAGCCGGCGGGGAAACACGCCGACCCGGAAGATCCGTCCCCACCGCCCCTTGCTGGCGCGCACGCCGTCCTTGGATAGCAGCGACTCGAAGATCGCGGTGATCTGCGCCATCGCCAGCGTCTTGCCGAGGCATGCGTGAACGCCGGATCCAAACATCAATTCGTTGCTGCGGGAGCTGTCGTCGCGCATCGCGGATGCCGTCGCAACGAGCAGGATTGATCCGGCCGGAATGCGATGTGAACCCCAACGGGTCGGGACGGTGCCGTCCTGGACGGCATGACGCCATTGCCCGGGGTTGAGCGCTGGATTCAATCGCGCGGCCTCGAACAGAAGCTGCTCAAGCTCTTTGCGCGCGGCCTCATTGCCGCTGCGGGCCTTCCTCGCCGCCTCGGCCGCCGCATCGAGCCCGCCCCTTGTCCACAACAACTGCTCGATGATGTTGCCTGCTGCGAGCGTGGTCGTTGGGATGAATCCCGTGATCATGCCCACCATGATGGCGCGAATTTCATCGTCCGAAATACCGGTGTCGACGAGGCGCTGAAGGATCGTCTTGCCCAGCCCCTTGGGCGGAATTGGCGGGGCGACCGAAAGCCTCTCTTTGGCAGCGTCGATTACGGAGCGCACGCGCAACGCTCCGGCGAGTGCGAGCTTGCGGGTGGCAGGATTGCCGAACGGATCGGCGAACAGCAACGCTGATATCGACATCGACCATTCGGCGAAAGCATCGCGATCGTCGACACTCAGCCCGAAGTATTCGGCGCAGGTCTCGGCCGCCACGCGGGTGATGAGATCCTTCATGACGTCGATGCGCCCCTGGGAGGCATCGATCAGCGTATCGGCGATTTGCTGCGTCCGCTCGACCAGCCAGTCCGCGTCCTGCGGCTCTATCAGACGATGAATGAGTTCGTGCTGACAGCGCTGCTTCGCACCCTCGAGGCCGAGCACGAATGTTGCCTTTCCTCCGCCAAGCTCCTTCATCTCCTCGCCATAGGGCACGGCGAAGATCTCGGGGTTCGAAAGGACGTTTCGCACGTCGGTGTTGCGGGTGATGATGACGAGGCGGCCGAACTTCGGGAACGGCCAGAATATCCGGAAGGAGGCGAATGCCAGCCGCAGCGACCATAGCCAAAGCTGTCTCAGTACCGGCGACCACCACCAGTCAGGGCCAAGGTCGTTGAAGTCAAAGGCATCTGCCGCAGATGCGTTCTCGTCGGCGGATATCGCGTTGGCTGCGGCAATCTTGTCAAAATATTTTAGCGTCCACCCGGCGAAGAATCCGCCTGCCGCTTTCGCGTTCCCCATAACGCCCCCTTCGTGCTGAAATAATCTCCACGTCCTAACTTCGCGAATTGTTGCTCCCGGTGACCAGACGAGCTTGGCCTGCCGCGACCGAATCGACTGACTCGGCAAATCGCCGGTTCAGCGTTCGATCCTCAAATGGAATCCAGTCAATATATGTGCTCGAAAAGCGGGGCTTGAGGCCCCGAAGCTCTTCGAATGCTGCCACGGCCTGTTGCCGTTCCCTCAGCCTCAGGAGGGCGTCAATCTTGACCATGTGGGCGTACCAATATTGCTCCCGCCGGACGATGGCGAGGTCCGCATAGGAGATCGCTTCGCGGTAGTCGCCGAGCAGACTGGACCTCATCGCCAGCTCACCAAGGACGAAGAAGAGATGCACGTCGAACGGGCTAAGCCGCCTTGCCAGTTGGAGGGGCTCGCCCGCCTGCTCAGGCCTGCCCGCAAGATTCAGGGTGCTGCCGATCTGTGCGTGAGCGATGGCCAGGCTCGGCGTCAGTTCCACCGCCTGGAACAGAAGGTCGAGCGCAGGCTGCATATGCCGCAACCATGTCTCCGCGGTGCCCGCCAACCAGTACGCCCGGCCATCGGACGGATCGGCGCGCATCGACTGCTGGGCGAGGCGTCGCATTTCCAACACGCGATGCGCCGGCTGTCGTCCGGTCCAGATCGACCAAGCCAGTCCGTGGGTGACATTGATCAAGGCTTCGGGGGAGTGAGGATCGAGCGCCAGGGCCTTAGCGAACAGCTCCTGCGCCTCGTCCGAATCCGCGTGCTGCAGGCGGTAGAGGTGCCATCGGCCCCGCCAGATGAGATCGGTGATATTCGCTCCCGACGGCAACCGGTCCCGCGCGCTCGACTGCTCTCCATGATCGATCTTGGCGTCGAGATGTGCGACCAGCTCCTGCAGGCATTCGTCGAGGGCGGTCGCAATCACCGATCGGACGATCTGGAGCCGCTTGGACCAGACCACCTGGAGCCGTGCTGCTTCGTAGAGCGTGACGTCGATCAGTGTCAGATCGCTCGAGGTCCGGACGGTCCCGTCGACGAGATATTTGGCGCCCAGCGATCTTGCTTCCTGGGCGGTGATCGTCGATGCGCGTGGACCACCGGAATCGCCGGCGATAACGGCCAGCCAGCGCACGCGCGACAACCGGTTGATCAACTCCTGCTTGAAGCCCTCTGCGATATAGGCTTCCTCCGGATTGCCCGTCAGGTTTGAAAAACGCAGGACCGCCAGCGAGGGCCCGTCATTCGGGCCCTGTGCCGACCACTTGAAGCCGGGCTGGACGACCGCGACGGCATCCGAAGGTTTCGAAGCCGTCTCGCTCCGGGCGTGGCCTGCCTCAGACCTCGCCAGTCGGATGCGCTGTTCGCGGAGCCAATCCTCGAACGCGTCCTCCCCTGGGATATCGATGCCCTCGAGAAACTCGCCCGGCTGGCCGGAGTCGAGCGTTTCTTCGCCGGACTCGAGCACGTCGATGCTGACGATGCCGAGATCGAGCCGCACCCTGTCCCGCTCGCAGACGAGGGGCGCCCAGGGGTGTTGATTGATCCGTCTTCGCAAGTCCGACAGCTCGCGCCGCAAGCTCCCGTTCGCCTCCTTCGGCTCACGGCTGCCCCAAAGTTGCGTCTGGAGCCAACCTCGAGCCCTCTCGCCGTCCTTGGAGACGGCAAGCATTGCGATCAGCGCTGCTCCCTTGCGACTTGGAATCGCAATCCGGCGGCCTTCCGGGTCAATGAGGCTGAACGGACCCAGAAGACGCAGCTTGAATTTCGACGGCAAGGTCAACATTCGCCGATTACCTCTACAACCGATGATAGCGGACTAAACGCAACTTTCACGCTTTATTTTCGCTTCCGGAACGCTGGGGTCGCGTCGCGCGAACGGCCGCGATGCCAGTTTTTACCACGCACCCAGGGAAGCCACGGGGCTGGATCTGTCGGCTCCCGAGGTGCCCGGCACAGGTTGGAGTTGGATCCATAGACCGGCTGCGCCGGACCGGTCGGCACGTCCCGCGCTGCCCTTGGAGAGAAGGTTTTATCAATGCCGGTTCTCTTGGAAGACACGTTCAGGGCCTGGATCGATCACGTGCTCGACAGCGGCCCGAAGTTGATCGTGATCGGCGAGGTGCAGGTGCCGACCGCGGGTTGGCACGTCAGGCTCACGCGCCGCTCGCCGCAAGGCATCAATCCCAACATCCTGATCCTCGACGTCACCTCAGAGAGGCCGCACGGCAAAGCCGGCGAGATGGCCACGACGATCCCCCTGAGATACGAGGAGCGCCCTCCCGGGCGGCCGTACACACTCGTGATGACCGCCAATGGCATCCATTCCGTCACGGTCGACGTCGGTCACGCGCATTAGGAGGCTAACAATGAGAAGGATGGGATTTCTTGCTGCAGCGTTCGTCACGTTCTCTGCCGCAACCGCGCATGCCGAAGATGACCGGTGCAAGAACGTTCTGGCGAACGCAATCTCGTGGAGGCGGCAATGAAATTCAATCGCAGAATATCGGGCGTTGCGCTGGGATTCCTTCTGCTCTCTTCCTCCCAGTCATTCTCTCAAGATGTTGCCAAGAACGTTGCAATCGCCGCGCAAGTGTGCGCCGCCAACGCCTGCGGCGATATCGATCCGGCGACCGGACTCATCATCATGGCACTGGCGCAGATCGCGGTCGAGTTGGGCAAGGATGATCCGTTCGGCAAAAACAACGACCTCGTGAAGGCAATCAACACCATGCTCAACGATCTCAAGCATGGCCCAGGTCCGAATAACGATCTCTTGAAGATCCTTACCAACATCAACAACGACCTTCGCTGCGGGCCGGGACCCAGCAACGACGTGATCAAGTTTCTGAACCAGATTGGAATCAAAATCACCGTAACGGGATGCTGACAAGGGAGGATGCAATGACATCGCTACGTGTTTCTGGCCTGGCCCTGATAGCCCTCGCTCAACTTGCAGCTCCGGCCGCGTTCGCGGCGGACAAATGCGTCGAAGCAGGCGACAAGGGATACCAACAAATCAACAGCGTGTACGATCCGAAGCTTGACCTCTTCATGAAGATCAGCGGGGCTCTGAAGGAGAAGGGCTTCGATCCGAAGAGATATCCCTACGTGACTCCGCAGGGCGGCGTCGAACCGGTGGATCTGGTCGAACTGGTGACGAAGCTCGCGATCCAGAAAGCCAGCGGCTACAAGCAGGTCGCGCAGGCCGTAGACGAGTGCAACAAGGGCTTCGCCGTTCCGCAAAAGATCGCCGACGCGGCGGTGTTCTTTGCAACAGGCGGATTGTCAGCAGTTCTTCCGGACAGGATGACCCATGTTGACGTTTCTCAATTGCTGTCCGGAACGCCGTTCGGCGGTCCAAACGCCCTGATCCCGAAGTTGCGGGACGACGTGCTGAACGGATTGGGCATCGGCGGGGATGTGGCTTGCATCATCCGCGATCCCAAGAAGATCTTCGGCGGCTGTTAGACGGGAGGCTGAGATGTTGAGGTCCATCTTCCTGTCACTGCTTGCGTCGTTTCTTGCAATTGGATCGGCCAGGGCAGACATGTGCAGCGATGCCGCCGGCCAGGGCGATGCCCTGGTCCGCGAGCAATATCAGCACACCATCGACTATTTTATGAAGATCGCGGCCGCCGCCCAGTCCAAGGGCTTTGATCCGCGCAGTTTTCCCCAGGCCGACAATAGCGGGAACATCACGGCGGTCGATCTGATCGACACGATCGAAAAAATTTCGGCCAAGCGAGATGAAGGCATCGCGTCTATTTTCCAGGCGTTCCAGGAATGCCGGAACAATGTCGCGCCCTATCAAAGGATTGTTGACGTCGGAAGCTACTTCCTGTTCGGCGGCATGCAACAAGTCATCCCCGAGCGCGCCCGGCAAATTGATGCGGGTCGATTGCTCGCGGGAACGCCATTTGGCGGGCCGAACGCGCTGGTGCCGCAAACGCGCGAGTACATCATGGCGCGCCTCGGGATTAGCGGGAGTGCTGCCGATTTTATTCGCAATCCGTTGCAGGTGACGCCGCAAGGCCCCATCCGCGCGCCTTGGTTGCCGACCCTGATGCCTGGCGTTCCCATCGCCGGGCTGAATATCCCGCCGCTCGGCCAACTGCCGCAATTGCCGCCCCTGCCGCAGTTGCCGTCCGCTCCTCCGCCGATCGAAGTTGGAAGTGTCGGGGGACATCGGGTCTGCATCCCTTGGTGCTAGCAACCATTCGGCCAATTTTCGGAGTGGACTTCCTGGGAGGGGGACAATGCGAAGGCAAGCAGCCATCTTGTGCGCTCTTGCGACCATGGGCGCATCACCTGCGGCATTTTCGGCTGACGTGACCGTCGGGGCAATTCCTGGAAGTTTCGACGTCTCACTATCCGGAAGCAGTAGCTACTCTGTTCCAATCAAGATTGCGCCCGGTTCGGCGGGCACGCAGCCACAAATATCCTTGGGATATGATAGTCAGGCGTTTGGTGGTGTTCTCGGAGCCGGTTGGTCTATAGCAGGTCTCTCCGCGATAACGCGCGGACCGCGTGATGTTTTCGTCGATGGTCTCCCCTCGGGAATTAGCTTCGACGATAAGGATGCGCTCTATCTAGATGGTCAGAGACTGGTTGAAGTCCCGGCGGCTGCATCGTCAATACCGGGTGCAACATATTATCGAAAGGTCAATGACGATTATACCGAGATCGTTCGGTATGGAGCCAGTCTTGAGCGATCTTACTTTCGCGTTCGTACCAAGGGCGGACTCACAATCGTGTTCGGTAACCCGGGTAATGCGTCAACCCCGTCGCCCGACCCGCTGAAATATGATGCGTCGATTCTGATCCGACGAGACGTTGCCGGCGATAATCTCAAGGACCACGTTCTTGCGTTCCCTGAAAGCGCCGTAATCGATACTGCAGGAAACATTGTAGAATTTCATTACAAGCAGAACGGCAAAGGCGACTATAACATCGATCAGGTGCTCTACACGGGTCATGGCTCCATCGACGAAAAGGCCGTGATTTCGGTCGACCGTGCTCCATTTGCAAGTGTATCGTTTACATACCAGGATGCCCCACGACCGCTCGAAGTCTATCTGTCGGGTGGTCTGCTAAAGAAAGAGAAAAATCTCACCGATTTGCATTCCTGCGTCTCGGAAACTTTGATCTCTTATCCATTCGACTGCAAGTCGAAGATCTCGGGCGCCGTCGCCGGCGTTCGTCAGGTCGCACATTATCACCTTGATTACAAACCGACCGAGACTGCGGGCAGACTGGTTCTTTCCAAGCTCCATATGTTTGGAGCGGACGACGCCACTGAAATTGCACCAACCAGCTTTGACTATACGCCGGCGAATGCGGGTTGGATCTCCGCGCCGAACCTATTGCCTTCGGCCTTGACTCTCGGGGATATTGACCGCGTGGCCAGAGGGTACCGCTTTGCCCACGTCGATCCGGGCCTGGCGGGTGGACTTGATTTACTTTTTGCGGCTCAGATAAACGGAAAGAACGTCGCGTTCGCGTTCAAGAACGGCGGCCCCGCTTCGTGGAAGCCGGGTGGCCAGCCCTGGACGGAAAGCGGAAGAACTGACCTCCAGGGAAAAGCGTCTGGTTTTGCGCCTCCCGTTCCGTTCGTCGACGAAGACGGCTCCGACCTGGGTGTGATTGTTGCGGACATCGATGGTTCGGGAAGGGCGGCGATCATCGAAAGCGATGTTCGCGCGAAGCAGTGGGTCCAGTCGGCCTACCTTGCCGGGGCCAAACAGTATGAACTTCACCCCGAATACAACGTACCTTTTGTCGTGAGTGAAGATGGAAAGGTCGCCTCAAGCTATCGGTTCGCGAAGTGGTCAGGCGGTAGTGGTCCGGACTTGATATATACTTCGGGGACCAAGAAGGGCTTTCTGAAAAACCTTGGCCCGGGCGACAAACTAGGCTGGGAAGTACAGAAAGACGAATTCTCTCCGCCGATTTCTATCGATCGAGAGACCTATCTGATTGACCTCGAGTGTTCGGGGGGGCCGCCAGCTCTGGTTGGGCCAGTCAAAAATGCAGATGGCACCTCGGCATGGAAGATCTTCCGTTATACTCCCTCGGGTTGGGCGGAAGAGACCGATCCAAAATGGCGCCCCCCGTTCCCCGCAGATACTGACCCGGAAGCTGTAAGGGAAGTGCACTTTGACGGCGCGTCTTCAAAGTGTAGGGGATTTATCGTTGCCTCTGCAAAGGCCAATCTGCATCTGGCAGTCGTTCCGAGCAAAAACGGCTGGAAGCTGCTTGGCAACAACAAGGTGCCAAAATTCAATCTCGTTGATGCGAGCGGGACGCCTTCAAAAGCGCTTGTTGCAGATCTGAAGGGCGACGGATACGACGGAATAGTTGCGAATACTTTGTTGCCGAACGGCTCGTCGATCCGGTTCGCTTATACTCAGGACGCAGCCGGATGGCATGACTCACCGAAGTTCTTGCCTGAAGCTGCGCTCAACAGTCTGGATACGCAAGATCCGGTATTCTCGTTTGTCGGGCCAATAGTCGGCGATGGCGGCGACGATGTTGCAATCCTCAACAACCAACGCGTGACAAGCTCGACGGACGAGGGACGCAATCGTCAGTTTGGAGTATTCTACACAAACGATGGCAGCGGATTCACGCTTCAACCGTCGTTTGCACCACCAATACAGATCGCGACCAAGGACAAGACTGACACCAGAGTGCGATTCGTCGATCTGCACGGTACTGGTCTGCCTGACGCGGTATACAGCCGCCTCGTCACGAAGAATGGAAAAACGTATCTGGAAAGCGGCGCCTATCGAAACACCGGTCACGGCTGGGCCCCGGAGGGAACAGGTTGCACCAATCCAGATGAAGCGTTCGATACATCGAAGACAGCGCTTCCGATGAAGAGTGGACTTTGTCCACCGATACCCTTTGCGGGTGCCGACATAACGGGCAACCCGATCCAGTTTGTCGACCTGAATGCCGATGGCTTCACTGATCTGATCTACAGCTATCGGGATAAGTCGAACAATATCGTCACAAAGATCTACTTCAACGAAAGCGACGGTGCGACCGGGAGGAAGTGGGTAGACGCAGCGAATGATCCAGAAAAACTCGCGCGGTTCTCTCCGCCCGTTGAAGCTCTCCCTTTGGCCGCTTCCGGCATCGGAGACATGGGGGTACGGTTCGTTAAGTTTGACGTTCATCAGCTTGGTGTTCTCAAAAGCTTCCGGGAAGGCCGAGCGCAATGCGGTCCCATTAATCCGCGTCCGGGCTGCCCGGCGGAAGGAGCGTGGAACAGACGAGCTTTTACGTTTGACGGCAACAAATGGACTGACGCTGGTGCCGGCTACCTTCCGCCAGTCCCATTTGTGACGCAATATTCCTCACCCAGTGACCACTCGATCGATCTGTTTGTTCAACTTTCGGATGTTACCGGCGCTGGCCTGCCATCGGTCGTGGCTGCCTACCAGGATCCAATTACTGGCGGCTCCAGGAACAGTGTTTGGACGAACGACGGCACAAAGTGGATCGCGAGCGGAATCAAGGCCCCTGTCGAACTCGATGCCGTATATCGTGAGTCCAAGACGCTAATTCAGCTTATTGATGTCAACGGCGATGGCTTGCCCGACGTTGTGATGTCAAAGGGAGATGCACCGGATCAGTCAAAGACGTGGCTCGGCACCGGGGCCGGCTGGATTGAAGCAAGCGACTGGAAGATCCCGGCCGACGCTATCTCCTCAAAGGACGGAGATCCAGGCTTTCGGCTGGTCGATGCCAATGGTGATGGCTACATCGACGTCCTGTGGCTAAGGCCGGATGAAAATGGACAGGCCAGACGTGGGCTGTCGCTGAACAACGGGCACGACTGGAAAACGCGAAAGGACAACGTGGTGCCAGCAGGCATCAGCTTTGTCGATGGCGACGGCGTCGATCAGGGTGTGAGGCTGTTTAGCGTTACGGGGAAAGGGGTCACCGACATTGTTGCCTCATTCGGAGGCTCGCAGACTGTATATCTGAATCAGACCCGGCGCGCCGACGTCCTATCTTCCGTTCTGGATGGCTACGGGATCAAAACGAATATCGCATATCAGACGTTACTTGAATACGATTGCTCCGACTCCCCATCTGGCAACGATTGCAATGCCTCGCCGGCAGGCGTCCAGCCAAATCCTCTCGGCTGGCGCGTCTATGAGCGCAAACCGGCGAGCGGTTATCCAAGGGTAGCACCTGTGCCGACCACATACGTTGTCCGGCAATCAAGCGTTGATGAAGCAGATGGCAAGCCGCCGGTTGTTCTCGACTATCGGTACGGCGAGTATTTGATGGATGCCAATGCCAGTCGGTCCCTTGGTTTCGGATGGCGTGAGAGCCTGAATGAGTTCAGCAGAATTCTCACGCGCAGCGAGCTGATTCAGGATGCGCGCGCTCGACCCGGTGCGGCGGTGGAGACATCGTGCGCCGTCGATAATGATCAGTTGAGATCGATGGTAGCGAAGGCGCTTTCAAGTAGTGATCCTAACGATCAATTCCCGAAGAGCCTGTGCGCGTCGGGAAACGCGGTCAGTCCTGCCTGGGGACGGAAGATCTCCGAACTGAATAAGTGCTGGAGCATTGTTGAGGGCGACGCACAGGGGCACATCAACGAATTTCAGCTTCCCGAAGTCGCGTCATGTGCACGCTCCGGCCGTCCTGCCGCTACGCTTTCGGGTAAAGTGGTTCGTCAGGCCGCCATCTGGAAGTCGGTTTCAACATCGTTTGAGCTTGATGGAAATATCATCTCACGAGGGACAGATACCTTTGCTTACGACGATACGGGAGGCCTTTTCGATCGACACGGCAACGTCCTGAGTACCCGGAGCGAACTCGCGGACGAAACCTCTATCCAGACTGACAACGAGTATGAAGACAATTCGGCGGCCTGGTTCCTGGGACGGTTGACGCACTCGATTGTCACAAAGAAAGGGGACGTCGTACCGGGGAAAGCGGACCGCAAGACGGAGACGCACTGCTCCAGGTTTGAATACTATGGAGACACCGGACTCACCAGGTTGCAGGAGACAAATTGCGGGAACCCAAAGGCCGTCAAAACCGAGCTATTGCGCGATCGATATGGAAACATAGAGACCAACATCGTTTTGGCGGCAGGTGAGCCTGACCAGGTCACGTCTACCAGCTTCGATAAATTTGGACGGTACGCCGTCTCCCAAACTGACGTTTTCAAGCATAAATCGTCAGTCGAACGCGACCCGAGGTCCGGTCAACCGCTGCTCGCAACGGACATGAATGGGCTCACGACGACCTTCATCTATGACGGATTTGGACGGCTACGAAGGCAAATCATGCCGACCGGAGTCCAAAACATTACTGATCTGGTCAGTCCATCTGCACTTCCCAAAGCCGGTGCAGGCCGTGACATTGCCTGGGGACTTACTGCGCCAGTCAGCTACGCTATCAGGTCTCAGGTAGGGACGCTTCCGGAAACCTGGGCATTGTTCGATGCAAAGGGACGCCAGTTGCGGCAGGTCACGAGCGGCTTTGCAACAAACGCGTCCAGCGAGCGTCTCATTTTCAAGGAAGCTGAGTACGACTCGCTTGGACGGGTAATGCGATCGTCTGTGCCGCATGAAGCGGCAGACGCTAATATTCGCTGGATGAGTAACGAATACGATGCGCTCGGCCGCGTGTGCGCGGCGACCGGGATTAACGGACTGCGTTCCGAGACGCTCTTTGTCGGAAGACCCAAAGGAGGCGGCACCGTCATAGTGGAAGTCGATCCACGGAAGCAATTGAGCGACAGCGATCGGCAGTTGCTGTCATGCGGAAAGGCATTTCCTTCGAATATCTACAACAGCAAGGGGCTCAGGCGGCGGACTTCCTCAACGATAAACATGCGCAAGCAGACGGTCGTGTCCGTAGACGCCAAGGGCAGTGTGTCTCTCGAATATGATGCTGGCGGACGCGTGGATAAGATTACCGGCCCGACCGGCGCCGTAACTGTCAACACTTACGACGAGCTCGGGAACAAGGCTGCGGTCTCAGATCCTGACCTTGGACTTTGGAGCTACCAATATGATCCGTTTGGTCGTGTTGTTTGGCAAACTGACGCCAAAGGTCAGAAAACGACGATGGAGTACGACCTGGCAGGTCGCCCCTTCCGGCGCGCCGCCCAGGACGTATTGACGACCTGGCAGTATGACCGCGCGAAACACGGAGTTGGCAAAATCGCTTCGGTAGCGAGCTCGAATGGGTATCGCGCAGAATATTTCTACGACAACTTTGGTCGGATGAACGGCACCGCCGTAGCGATCGATCAAGAACAGTTTTTCACGACGAGCGAGTTTGATTCCTACGGACGTGCTGTTCGCGTCTCATATCCGAGCGGGTTTGCCGTCAGGAATGTTTACGACACCAACGGATTTTTCGTCAAAGTCACAGATGCAGCGACATCCCAGACTTATTGGGACGCAAAAGCAATCGACGTTCTGGGACGCGTGACGGAGGAAACGTTAGGCAATGGCGTAACAACAGTGAAGGAATACAGACGGTCCGACGAACGCATATCCAAGATCTCGGCCAGGGGAATGAATGGCAGAAAAGTGATGGATCTCGCGCTGGATTTTGATTTGATCGGAAATCTCACGGAGCGCGACGAAGCCGTTGAACAGAAAAAAGAGACTTTCGATTACGACGATCTCAATCGCTTGATCGCCGTCGTGAGCGCCGACAACGGCAAGTCCAGGTACAATTATGACGCCGCCGGGCGGTTCAAGTTCAAGGCCGGATTGGGAGACTATCAATACGCCAAACATCCAGGCACCATACAAAACGACGGGTTTCATCCGTTCCATGGCGTAGAGGGGACTGGAGACGGAAAGGACTCTCACACCTATAGATACGACCTGAACGGCAACATGATTTCGATGCCACAGGGGCATCTCGACTACACGTCGGACAACCGCGTCAAGTTGATCTATCTCGAGGAAGCGAAATGGTCGCGCTTCGATTACGGTCCTGGTGGCGATCGTTTCCGGCAATTTGCGCGCAAGGGTACCGTTTCGCAGGAAACGCTCTACGTTGGTCTGTTCGAACGGGTCACCGACTATTCCCTGTCTCGAAACACCGATTATCTTCGACCGTCAAAATTTAGCGGTTTCGGCGGGATTACGCGGTCTCGAAACTACATCAGTAACGGATCCGGCGTCTTTGCGGTGGTGGAGACCGACGAGTCGTACGCTAACACTGAGCTCTTCGAGCCGCGCGATCCGAAATCACGGTGGTTTGGAAAGCGAACAAAGACCGAAACCTGGTATATTCATGCAGACCAGCTCGGTTCGACTCTCCGCGTGACCGATCAGGATGGGCGAATTCGCGAACGATTTTGGTACGATCCGTGGGGCGCAACAACCAAGCGCGAAAACAATCATCCTGGGAAGGGAGAGTCGGAACGGATCGCGGGTACGTGGACGCGAGGATTTACCGGGCAAGAACAACTGGATCAGTTTGCGCTGGTACACATGAACGGGCGAGTATACAGCTCTGCCCTTGGTCTGTTTACCTCTGTCGACCCACTCAATCAGATGGTCACCGATACACAGAGCGGGAACGGTTATCTTTACACGCGCGCAAATCCGCTCCGATACACCGATCCGACCGGCTACTTCTCACTTGGTGACATCGGCAGAGCTATAGAAGGTGCTGCACACGCTGTCGGCGGCGCCATCGGCTCTGCCTGGGAGGGTATAAAGCATTTTGGCGGCGAGGTGGGTAAATGGTTCAGTGAAAACTGGCGTATCGTCGTTGTCGTTGTCGTCGTTATCGTGATCGAAGTTGTAACAGTCGGTGCTGCTACACCGGCGCTAGGTGCGGTGGGGGCGGGGATTCTTGGCGGAATGGCCGCTGGGGCCGCGGGCGGTGCGCTCGGTGCCGCCCTATATGGAGGTAGCACGGACGACATCATCGGCGCTGCAATCAAAGGTGCTGTGATAGGTGCTTTTGCGGGCGCTGCGTCCGGGGAAGCCAATGCCTATTTCGGGGCGGTTGGTACGCAGACGACGACTGCATCCGAGGTCGGCTCGATCGCCACGCATGGTGTGATTTCCGGAGCTCGTCAGGCTGCGGAAGGCGGTAATTTCTGGACCGGTTTAGAGGCCGGACTCATTGCCACAGCAGTCAGCACATATGGTCCCCAGGACATGAGCCATACAGGGAATGTCGTGAAGTCCGGTCTAATCGGGGGGACAACTTCGGCGATTAATGGCGAGAAGTTTGCAAATGGAGCAATCCTCGGCGCCTTCAGCGCCGATTTCAGGACCTGGGTCGAGGGTGGGTCCTCATTGGTAGGAAAGATATGGGCGCTCCCGAATACGGTGCTTGGCCTCGCAGTTGGATTGGTTGAGTATGGTGCTGGTTTGCTCATGGGTACCCATCCCGAATGGACGTTCGGGAATAATTCCCTGCAGTTGCTGAACGCGCCGTGGGGTACCGGCGGAGCGATAACCATCGGAAGTGTCGAGATATTCAACGGTGTTCGTCGAGACGAGCTAACCTACGTTTATGGCGCGGATCAATCTCAGCCACTCAATTCGACAAATTCGGTTCAGTACGGGCCGCACGAGGAGGGGCACACTTATCAGTACGAGAGGTTAGGGCCACTCTTCGCACCAGCATATTTCATGTTTGGTGGGATCAAGGATACAAACGGCTTCGAGAGATCGGCCGACAAATATGGACGCGGCGAGGGTGGGGCGTTCTCGGGTTTCCGATGACAAACAATCGCACCCTGCCTGTGTCGCGGCTCCGATTGCCTCGCCTTCGGCGGCAAACATCGACCTCGTGCAGCGCTGCAAACTGGAATGGGTTGCGGCACGCACAGCCCACGAGCTGGGATCGGGCGCGACTGGGGGCAAAGGTTAAGCCGATCCACAATGGGCCATTGGCCGAAACAGATTTTTGTCGAAGGCGCAATCCTATTTGGCCGTAGGTCAAACGGTGGGTTGTAGCCTAGGAAGTTCGAAAATGTTTTATCTTTCAATGGGGATTGACTGACACTCTCTCCGCCGCTGCACTGTTCTCATTGTATCCGATCGTTCGAACCGGCAGCAACTCAATGCGTAGTGCGACAGCGGCTGTTGCGGCCAGTTTCGTGATGTTACTCCCAAATTAGTCACCGCGCGCGCCGTAGCTCCTGAGCGTGGGGTCGGAGGACGGATTTTGCGATGAAGAGCAACGGCCCCGGACGGGCAGCTTTTTTCAGCCGATCAGTTCAACCGTTTGCTGACGAGCAAGGGCCTCGGTTCGGATCCGATGGCGCACGATATTGGGCGGCGCTAAAGCGGGGCTTTGTCACCCGCAATTGTAATCGCGGATTCGCCGGAATCGCTTGCGCCGCCTGCGGAGGGGGCAATCGGTGTCAAAATCTTGGAGGCTTCTCTACATTGTAAGGAGCTGAGCCCAAACAAAATTGGCGCCGCAAGGTCATCGCGACGCCATATTATTTGTCGAGCTTATGCCGGATCAAAATTTGACGGTGACGCCCGAATACACAGTACTCTCGGTGCAGGATCCGGCAAAGGCGCCGATACAGGCGAAGGCTTTGTTGTGATCAGAGCCGAATTTGTTCTGCCAGTAATTGTATGCGACCCAGATGTCGACACCGTGCGTGTATTTCGCTCCCCAGAAGGCCTTGCCGGCATCGAATGTCAGACGGATCGGCTCGCTGTTGAGCTCCGTTTTGGTCGGCGTACTAACCGCCGGTGCGGTGGAGCTGCCTTTCGGACCGGTGAAGCCGGCGCGACCGCTAATCGCGAAATACGACAGGCTCGGAGGTAGAAATCCGAGGTCCATATAGTAGTTCATTTCAACCGCCCAGGTTGCGTCGAAATGGGTGTTTCCGTCAGGGAGGCAGTTCGTCGCAGACGCGGCAAAGCCGCATTGCGCGAAGCTGTTATGGTTGTTGATCTGGGAGACCATCGGCGCAATGTTGAAGAAGCCCTTGTAAGGCAAATCGAACGCAAATTGCAGACCAGCGACAAGGGCGCGCCTCGATGCACCGAAGAACCGGTTCTCGACGCCAACGTCCGCGCCGACCTCAAACGACACGTCGCGCAGTGGACCCATGCTGAACGCTTTTGTGTTGAAGATTTCATTGAAACCGAACGTGCTGCGGGCCGCGCCGAAGAATTCGGTGGCGCCAGCGCAACCCGTGGCGACCGTGCCGAGGCACGGACCGGCGGGATCGGCGTGATCCGACTTCAACGCTATAATGTTGAAAAAGTTGGTGCCGTAAGCCCACGCGTCGAAGTGGGTGAAGGCATAAACCTGTTTCGCCGTCTTGGCCGTGGCACCCGGCTCAGTCGCGGTAAACTGGTATGCGAAGGTCAGGCGATTGTCGTTGATCAGAAAGAACGGAAGATCTGCGATCGGTTTCGCCTTGGCCGGGAATGGCTCGAGGTCGGCGGCGCTTGCCGCGCTCAATGGATCAAGGATCGCAAGTGCAAGCATCGTCGCGGCTGCGACTGCCCGGTAACTGTAGGCCATAAGGAAGTCCCCCGTTCGACACACAATGTTTGACTGACGTCACAACACCGCTGAATGCGGTGCTCTATCGATTTGACAGCGCGCGATTCTTGCCCCCACGCGCCACCTGATCGACGATTTCATTTTGACCTTTGCTTCGTCGAACCTGACGGCCTCGCCTGCTTCGCTTAAGTTGGTCAAACCATCTGGCATCAAGATCGGCCGTATTAAAACGTTTTAATTGGATTGTGTCGTGGTCAAAGCGTGGCGTCATTGATTAAACTGGCGGCATCGCAATGAGGCACGAGTGATTATCTTCGCGCCTTGTCTCAGGTGTACGCCGCATGATCGACGCTTGCGCTCGCCCGTAGAATTGACGCGCCTGTCGCCACCAACCAAAATGCGTGTCAAAATAGCCGGCCGCTGGCCTCGCCCAAGCGAGGCCGCGCCGCCAGTTACACGGTTGACCTCGGAGCGCCACCCGATCGATTGCGCATCTGCATCGAGGTCAAGCGTCAGCCGCCCGTTGCCCGTTTAGGTCGGCTCCAGTCTCGCTTTCAGAAAATCCACGTAGGTCACCGCCGGATATCGCGCAGGGCGGTCCTGAGTTGCGCATGTCGGCAGACACCGGATCGCCGCGCCGGGGTCAGGATTGAAACAGTATGCGACGCAAAAGTGGTCGCGCCCCGGCGGCGTCAATACCTTGTGAGGTGTCGAGACGTAGATATCGTTTGTCCAGCGCATCAGGCAATCACCGACATTGCAAATGAATGCTCCAGGGACAACGGGGGCATACAGCCAACGGCCGTTGCGGTCACGAATCATGAGGCCGCCGACGGCATCGGTCGCAAGGACGGTGACGTGGCCGTAATCCGTATGGACGCCCGCGCCGAGCGGCCCCTCCTCAAGGGGCTTCGTCGAAGGCGGGTAATGCAGCAAGCGCAACTTCGCCATCGGCTTCCGAAAGTGTTCGTCAAAGAAAGTTGCCTCAAGGCCAAGGTCTATCGAGAACGCATGATGCAGTGTGCGGCCCAAGCCCCACATCCGGTCGAAATAGTCGAGCATGGTCGTGCGGAAGCCCGGTATGTTGGGCCACATGTTCGCTGCACGAAACGACTTTTTGGCCAACAGTTCGGGATCGTTCGGCGCAAGCTCCAATCCTATATTGAACGCCTCTTTCACCTCCGCGGGCTGCCGGCGGTCGAGCGCTTCGCCCCTGTCCCGGACATAGCCGCGATTGCTGCCAATTCCGGTGAACCCGACGGATTGCTTGATGACGTCGGGCGCCGCAAAGAAGGCGGCCGACATCTGAAAGATTCTCGAGACCGTTTCAGACGGTATACCGTGTCCGGTGATATGGAAAAACCCGATCTGGCGGCACGCGTCGCCGATGCTGCCGGCGACGTCGCGTACTTTATCCGAATCGCCTTCCAGCAATGGCGCGATGTCGATGACAGGAATTCCAACGGGGATCTTCACTCAGACAACTCCGCAGTCCAGAGCAAACGATCACGTTCCGTTAGGCGTTGGGCTTGGCCGGTTCTTTCGCCAGGCTCTCTGTGGCCCTGAGCTTGCCAGCGATGTGTTCCCCGGACAGGATCGGCGCGTATTTCGGAGGATGGTCCGCGTCGGTGCACGACGGGATGCAGGCGATCGTTGCGTCGTAATTCGGCGTATGGAAAAACACGACCGAGAGACGGCGCGATGCGGCGCCGGCGTCGACCGGGGGATTGACGACGCGATGCAGGGTCGAACGCCAGCGATCATTCGTCCATTGCGCCATCATGTCCCCGAGATTGACGATGAACGTTCCCGGAACGGGACGAATGTCGTGCCACTCGCCGTCTATTCCCACAACCTGAAGCCCACCCGGCTTGTCTTCAGCCATCAACAATGTGAGCGTTCCAAAATCGGTGTGCGCGCCGTTACGGATTTGGCCGGGAACCGGAGGCTTGTCGAGCGCCGGATAATTCTGGGCGATGAGGTTGCTGGTGGCCCGGTCGATCTTGTCGTCGAACCAGTTGTCCGCGAGGCCAAGCGAGCGTGCGCAAATTCGCATCAACTCCGCTGAAAGCTTCGAGCAAGCATTGTAATAGGCCGTCCAGATCGCCTTCAATTCGGCGGGCTTTCGTGGCCATGTGTTGGAGGCGAAATGGCCGGCGGCAGTTGGCGTCGTTGTCGCAGGATCATCGTCACGCGTTTCCGCCCCGATCCGGAGCGACTCGCGCAAATCGCCCGGCGCGTTCTTGTCGCCCAATGTACGCGCGAGAGATTTCGCTTCCATGCGGTAATAACCACGGCCGCCAATGCTGCCCATGGCATTCGATTCCATTTTCTCCGAAACGGGAAGATCGAAAAACCCGCGCGAAACCTCGGCCACCGATCGCATCAGATGGAGATCGATTTGGTGCCCCGCGAGGAGAAGAAAGCCCCACTCTTCGCAAGCCCGGGCGACATTCTGCGCGACCTGGTCACGCTCCGCCTCGCTGCCGTTAAACCACGCGGAGATATCGACAATAGGAACGCCTGCGGTCATGGTTTTCTCCTTGGAAATTCAGTGACTCGTTGCCGATTCATGCCAATTTTTCAGCAACAGATTGCCGATCAGGCTGATGACGGTGAAAAATAGAAAGCCAAGTGCGGTCACCGCGATCACCTCCGCAAACAGAAGCGACGTGTACATGCGACCTTGGGCAAAGATGATTTGCACGCCCAATCCGCCCTGCGAATTGCCCGAGCCAATGATGAACTCGCCGACGATGGCTCCGATCACCGAAAGGCCGGCGGAAATCTTGAGGCCCGCCAGGATATTCGGAAGCGCTCCGGGGAGCCGCAGCTTCCAGAAACTCGTCAGCCTGTTCGTGCGGTGCATGGCGAACAGTTCCACCAGGCTTCGGGACGTCGACCGAAACCCAAGCAAAGAATTGTTGATGATCGGAAACAGAGAGATAATCAGACTGATGATGATGACCGAAAGGTCGTTGTAGCCAAACCACAAGACGATCAGGGGCGCGACCGCCACAACGGGAACAGTCTGGAGCAGAACAGCATAGGGATAGAAGCTGCGCTCAAGCACGCGCGATTGGCTCAGGATCGCCGCGAAGGAGATACCAAGCACCACTGCCGCGACGTAACCGCACGTCGCTTCCTTGAGCGTCGTCATGGCTGCGGCAAGGATGACTGCGCCGTTTTCGGCGAAGGCGGCGGCCACGTCGTCCGGCGCCGGCAGCAGGTAGCTCTGGCCTTTGAAGACCTTGATCGCCAGCACGTACCACAGCAACAGGGCAGCGATCGCCACAAGGGTGGGCGGCAGGCCGATCGCGAGCCCCGAGGTCACCTTGCTGCGAATGTGTGACATGGTCGCCATGTGTTGATCCCAGCCTTGCTTTGGTCTCAGCTTTTCCGCTGTCGCAGCGCCGCCGACACCGTTCCCGTCAGCTTTACGAATTCGACTGTCGACCGCAGTTCGGGAGAACGAGGAAACGGGAAAGGAACATCCACTACATCGACGATGCGACCCGGCTGCTGCGACATCACGACGACGCGATCGGACAAGAACACCGCCTCGTGGATGTTGTGCGTGACCAGCAAGGCGGTAAAGCCGGTCTTCTGCCACAGGCTGGACAGTTCTTCCTGCAGGATATCGCGCGTCAGTTCGTCGACGGCTGCGAGCGGCTCATCCAGCAACATTAGATCCGGGCGCAATGCAATGGCGCGCGCCAACGAAAGCCGCATACGCATACCGCCCGACAGCTGGTGCGGATAAAATCTTTCGAAACCGGCAAGTCCGACGAGATCGAGCGCCTCCTGAGCGCGCGCGCGACGGTCCGCGAGCGGATAACGTTCCAATTCCATCAGCAATTCGGCGTTGCGCGCCGCGTTGCGCCATGGCAACAGCGCGGCCTCTTGAAAGACGAATGCCGCCGTTGCATTGCTTGCTTTCCGGCACGTCCCGGCTGTCGGCGCGATGAGACCGGCCACGATCCGGAGGAGAGTGGACTTGCCGCAACCTGACGGACCGACAATCGAGATGAACTCGCCTCCGGCAATTGCGAGGTTGATGTTATCGAGCGCCTTCGCGCCGGACGAAAATTGCTTCCAGACATCTTCGATAGAGATCGACACCGCGCCGGCGCGCCGCCGCGATGAGGGCGCAAACGGGTCCGTTTCAGGGACGACGGCGGCTGGAGTAGGAGAGTACACGGTCAGCACCCCGGGACGAAGGACAGGTCGTAGGCTGTCTTGGGGTCAAAGCTTGCGGGCAGAAAATTGACGTCCTTCAACTGCGCAGAGAGCTCCTGCCATCGGCCATCGGTCATGCAACCGATCTTTGAAATATCCTTGGGCAGAAGCTCCGACGTCAAATCCTTGACCGCTGCATCGTGAACGGTCGGGGAAACCGAATTGTTCAGTCCGAGAATAAACGCACGTGACGTGGACGGGTCTTGCGCAAAGTGTTTCCAGGATTCCTTCACGGCGGCGACCGTGTCTTTCACGAGTTGCGGATTCTTCGCGATCATGTCGTCGCTGGTGAATAGCACGTTGTATGGCTTGTAACCGAGGTCGGAGACCTTGATTTGCGAATTGGGAATTTTCGCTTCCGTCATGCGCGCCGGCAGAAAGAGGGAGTAGCCTTGCTGCACCATGTTCGGATCGGACTTGAACAGGCTGAGGTCGCCACTCACGGGAATTTCGCGAACGCCCGCAATTCCATATTTCTTTTTGATCCATTCCCAATAGCCGAAGCCGATATTGACCGCGAAGGTCTTCTGCTTGAGGTCGGTGATCGATTTGACTGCGGGGTCAGCGTGATAGACGAGCGTGTAAGGCACATAATCGAGGGACGTAAAGACCGCGCGAACGGGTGCGCCGCGCAAGCGCGCGAGCATGATGTCGTCCGCATTACCAACGCCGAATTCGGCCTGCCCCGCCAAAACCTGGGGAATGGTCTGAATTTTTGGACCACCGGCAAGGGTCGTGATCTTGAGACCTTTGTCCTTGCCGGCGTCATCGATCTGGGCCTGCCAGTAGCCACTCTGGTCCGCCTGAGCAAACCAGCCCATCAGCAGCCGAACCTGCTTCGGTTCTTGGGCATGGACCGAGACCATATGGAGCATGGACACGGTCAGTCCGCAAAGTGCGACGTAGGTCATTTTAGACGGACCGGACATCTGTCTTCTCCATGAGGTATCGGGATCAATTCGTGCGCTTCTGACAGCGGCTCAGAGCCATGGAATCTGCGACTGTTGATAGCGGTGCGAGCGAAACACGCTGTTATGCTGGCCCGTCGAATAGCTGCGCACCTCGGGCTCCGGATATACGGAGAAGTACGGGATGACGTATTCCCAAACGACATCGCGTTCGGGCGTTACCTCGAACAGGCGGCCGGTCGCGGACTCCGTAATATGCGTATTGCCGTTCGGCAGACGCTCGGCGGCGCCCATATAGGGAGAGAAAAAGGCCGGTCGCATCTCGTCGAAATACTCCCACGCAACGGCGTTGGTCAGTGGGTTGACCTCAACGACTCGCGACGACGGCGAGGTCACACCATGACGCAAGTTGCCGTTATCAAAGATCAGGATGTTGCCGTTATCGAGCTCGACCGGCGAGTGCTGCTGCGCGACGACAGGATGAGGAATGTGCAGCTTGACGTCGCCGCTGGCCCTGTCCACGCCGATGACGCCGGAAGTGGTTCGCAGGCTCATCAGCACAAGACCGGCGCGTGTCACGCCGAGGCCATTGATGAGCGGCCAGTGGTAGCGGTCGAAAATCGTGTGGATAGGAAAATCCTCCGGGCGCAGATGCTCCCAACTGCGCCAAATCCATACGATCTCACCTTCGCGGTTCACCTCCTTGATGACGTCGGCATAGACTGCTCCATCCGGAAGGTCATGTGCCGAGCTACCGCCGACAACTCTCGCGGCGATCGATTTGGGCATCGGCTCCATCGCTCCATAAAGCAGGTTGCCGTTCGCCAGCCACTGGCCGTCGTGATGGTGAAACGGATCGGAGTATTCCCAAACGATCTCCCCCTCGGGCGTCGCTTCGTAGAAAGCGCCGCCGCGCCAAAGCTTCCAGGCGGGATATGCATTTGTCGAATTGGGCAGATTGCCGTTATAGCCGAGATTGCCGTTGGGCAGCAGCACCGCGTGGCGACCCGGCCGGCACGGCATCTTCCAGTGATGGACGACTTCGCCGGTCATATCGATGAGATAGACGTTGCCATCGTCGGTCTGCGGCGCAATCAGCGTATATCCGCCCGCGCTGCGCGCCGGATCGTGGGCAATAACTCCGCCCCCCCGTCGCCGAAGGGTCACCTGATCAACAGAAACGGGGTCATGATGGGGGAGGCCGGCGTCTTGCAACATCTCTGTCCTCAGAGTCGATTTTCTGGTAGTTTGTACAAACGTCTTATTAAAACGTTTTAATGGCGCTATTCTGAGGATCTTGCCCGTTGAAAGTCAATCCAACACCTAGCAAAAATATTGTGCGGGCCGGTTCAAAAAACGAGCAGACGAGTCCGGCAGCGACATCGATGCCAGAACCGGCCAGACGCCCCCGGCCGACGATCATCGATGTCGCGAAGATGGCGAAGGTGTCGCCGGCGACGGTTTCCAACGCGCTCAATGACCGGCCGAATGTCGATCAGGAAACACGCAAACGTGTGCTGGCGGCGGTCGAAAAGCTAGGTTACACGCCCAATCTTCGTGCACGCGGGCTGCGTACGGGCCGAGCCGACACGATCGCGATCTTTTCGTCTATGTCGATGGCCATCGCCGGCGGGCGGGCGCGGCTGGGCTTCACGATGGAAATCGCCGCCGCCGCTGCCGTACGCGCGCTCGAAAGCGGAATCGCGCTGGTGCTTGTCCCACCATCGACCAACGGACAATCCGCTTTTCGCGACCTGCACATTGACGGCGCGCTCATCGTCGAGCCAACGAAGAGCGATCTTGAATTTATGCTTCTGCAACACCGCGGCGTCCCGATTGTTTCGATCGGCCAATATCCCGGCAAGGAGGTCGTGCCGTACGTCGATCTTAACCCCTATCAAGTGGCCAAGTTACTGACCGAGCACCTTTACCAACAGAAGGCGCGCAACATCGCGTTGATCGTCGGGGCCCAACAGAGACACACGCATTTGGAAACCGAACGTGCCTACCGCGATTTTGCGCGTGCGCATCGAATGCCCGCCATCGTGCGCCGCGCGAACGAGGCTGGAGGCGAGGAGGCCGGCCATGCCACGGCCCTCGATCTCCTCTCAAAACACACCGAACTCGATGGACTGTTCGTATCAGTCGATGCGTTTGCCGCCGGGACGCGGCGCGCGGTTGCTGAACTTGGGCGCACGGTTCCCGGTGATTTGAAGATGGCTACGCGCTATGACGGCATCCACGCGCGCGAAAGCGACCCACCGCTCACAGCTGTCAACTTGCATCTGGACGAACTGGCTATTCTGGGCGTTGAAATGCTGCTCGAACATATCGCCGGACGAACCGAGCGCAAATTTGCAACAGGTCCGATGGCGACATTGATACAGCGGGCGTCGTCGGCCTGAATATCGCTGAACCTTCACGCTCAAAATCCGGCACGAACGCGAAGTTGAACGGGCGGCACCGCTACGTCACGATAACTCTCAAGCCGTTGGGACTACGAGGGTGGTGTTGAATGGCGCACTGCCGATACCTAAAGGACCGATGCCATCCAATGGAGATTGGTTGTGGTTCGAGTTTTTTTATTTCGCGGTGGGACGATCTCGGTACGAGAATAGCAATATCAAAGGTCCCGATCATATTTGGCGCACCCGACACGATTCGAACGTGTGGCCTTCGCCTTCGGAGGGCAACGCTAAGCGGCCGCCTCAGATAGCAATTTGAGACGGTTGCACGTCAGGCATTTGAACCTACTCGAGAAAGTTTGCGAGAGGGGTTAAGACCGGACATTCGTGCAGTCCCCGCCATCTGTTGCGTTCGAATACTTGCCATCGGCAGCGTGTTTACTAAGGGGCGCCCAGCCATGGCTTTCTGTCATTCACAAATCGGCTCGACACCTGCTGCCCGTGTTCTCATTATGTTCTCGGCGAGGGTTTCCTCGAAACGAGACGAGCGAACGATCGGATGGCAACGACAGCCACCATTCTTCATGCGGACCTGGACGCCTTCTATGCCTCCGTAGAGCAGCTGCTTGATCCTTCATTGCGCGGCAAACCCGTCGCGGTCGGTAGTGGCGTCGTGCTTGCCGCTTCCTACGAAGCCAGTGCCTTCGGGGTCAGCGGGGGGATGCCGGGACGGCGAGCGCGCGAACTCTGTCCGCAACTCACTTTTTGAGCGGGCATTTCAAGGAATACCAACGGCTGGGCGATGCCGCCATCAAGGTGATCGGCGATTTCACACCGCTCGTGGAGCGGATCTCCATCGACGAGGCCTTCGCCGACGTTGCTGGCTGTACCTATCTCTTCGGTCCACCTGACGAAATTGCGAGGACAATCCGCCGACGTGTGCGGGCTGAGCTCGGCCTTCCGATTTCAGTCGGCGTGGCTCGCACCAAGCATCTTGCAAAGATTGCGTCGCAAGTGGCCAAGCCCGATGGGCTGGTGATCGTCGATCCTGACACCGAGCTGCAATTCCTTCACCATCTGCCCGTCGAACTGATGTGGGGAGTGGGCCCGGTCACCAAGGCGCGGCTGGCCGAGATACGCGTAGTGATGACCGGGCAGTTGGCGACGACACCGGGATGGTCGCTCGAGCGGTTGCTCGGCCCCGCTGCTGGGGAGAAACTCGCAGCGCTGGCTTGGAATCGTGATCCATGGGAAATCAAAGCTCACCGCCGAGCCGGCTCGGCAGGAGCGCAATCGGCGATCGGCAGGAAGCCCGCTGAAGAGCGAGTTATTCGACCGATCCTGCTTCACCTTGCGGACCGAATCGGCACCCGGCTCTGGGCTAAGGCAAGGCCGGGCCGAACCGTGACGGTCCGTGTTCGCTTCGCCAATCTGAACTCCGCTACGCGCTCGGTAACGCTCGACGCGCCAATCTCGGCGACTGTGATCCTTGCCGAACTCGCCGCGGACCTGGTGCGCGCCGTCCTCGCAGATTACCCTGACGAGAAGACCATTTCGCTCCTCGCGATCTCAGTGTCGCACCTTGAGGAGGACTGGGATCTGGAGCTGGACCTTCCGCTTGGGCTTCACGATGAACCCCGTCGCCCCGGCAGCAAAATAGGCATGGCACGTTGGGCGGCCGACCGTGCCGTCGATAAGATCCGTGATCGTTTTGGATGGGATGCCATTGGCTATGGCTCGGTGGCGTTGAGCATCTTTCATTCGGTTCCTGACGAGTTTCGCGAGCTCGCTGAAAAAGACTTATGACCGTCATCCGTAACGGGAAAGGCCGCAGCAATGTGCGTCCAACGCGTGCGAGCCCTGGCGCGAGAACGCCGCAACGAAATCGCAACGAATTGGGTGAAACGACCGTGAACAGAACGTGACGGAAGCACCTGCCTGGACAAGAAAAATCAACAACTTAGAAGATGCTCACTGCGTTCGGGACGCATGGGGGCCTCGCTCAGATCTGGACTTGAAGCGATTGTCGGTATCGGTGGTTGCGCCTCCCCGCAACCAATAAACCCTTCTCCGGGCGATCTCGGTCCCGTGATGCAGAGAGGGTCACAAGCGCAGGCAGCGCAAACAACAGTCCGGCGGTGCCGACCAGGAAGCCGAAGACAAGCACCGCGCAGTGATGATCAAGACCATCCTGCTCATGCTTGAGAAGCTCGGCGGCAGAATGCCAACTGACGTATCCCAATTCTCGGCTGGCCTCAGGACACTAACCTTCGATGCACCGCACGGGCGGACTCGCTTTAGTCATAGCAAGAAGCTGAGTCGTCAGGTGATGCACGGCGAACGCCAAAGGGGGCCAATAGCAGTCATCACGTCAGCACAAGCGGCATTCTCACCGACCCAACCAATTGCTATTGTGGCGGAGCGCCCGCACTCGTCGCTGAAATACTTGACCCCGCGGCAAGACATTTTCAGAATTGGCTGAACACGACATTCGTGCGAACGGCGGCGCTGCTGTGGCCGGTGTTTGACCCCGTGCGCCAGAGCTAACGGACGGCGATGCCTGTGTTGTCGATCACCCGCTTGTAACTTGCGGTCTCCTTGACGATGAACGGGACCATCTCGGCCGGCCCCTTGTCGGCAATCGACACTTGGCCGTTGGTGACGAGGTCGGCGACGAGGCCTGGGTCGGCAAGGACAGAGCTGAGTGCCTCAGAGAGCTTGCTTACGATTTTCGGGTCTGTCCCGGCCGGGAGCGCGACCCAGGTTGAGCCGACACTGACGGCGTCCGGGTAGCCGGCCTCGAGGACCGTCGGCGCATCGGGCAGCGCGGCCAACCGCGCCGCACCGGTGGTGCCGAGCACCTTGACCTTGCCGGTGTCGATCAGCGGCCTGAGCACGCTGAGATAGTCGAAGGACACATCCAGGATGCCGGACATCATGTCGGTCATCTGGCTCGAGCCCGACTTGTAGGGCACGTGTGTCAGCGTGATCCCGGCGGCCGCCTGGAACATCTCGCCGGCGAGGTGCTGGGCGGTGCCGGGCCCCGGGGAGCCAAAGTTGATCTTGCCCGGGCTAGCCTTCGCGTAGGCCACGAACTCAGCCAGCGTGTTGTATGGCGCTGCTGCAGTCGCGACGAGGATCTGATTTGACGAGCTCACGCCACGGACGTGAACAAAGCTCTTGAGCGGGTCGTAATTCGGCTTCGTCATTCCTAGGTTTGGCTGGATCGTCATAGGCCCGCCCGAGGCGTAGAGCACCATGTAGCCGTCAGGCTGGGCCCGGGCAACGAACTCCGTCCCGATGGTCCCGCCAGCGCCGGGTCGATTTTCTACCACCACGGGCTGCCCAAGCCGCGTCCGCAGCAGCTCTGCGATCTTGCGCGAGACGAGGTCGGTGACGCCGCCAGCCCCGAACGGTACTATCCAAGTGATCGCTCGGTTCGGCCAAGTTTCCGCCGCCGTCTGGGCCGTCGCGGCGCTCGTCTGAAACACCAGCGTCGTCGCGACGACGAGACATAGGAGCGCGCTCGCCACCACCCCTCCGCGGCGCCCCCTCAGGCCGCGGCGCGTGCCAAATGCTGCAGCAGGGCCAGGCGGACCGCCGAGCAGGGCTGGAACCAGAGCCGTGGGCGCGAGGACATTGCCGTCATCAATGATAATCATCCTGGCTTGCTCAAGCGATTGGATGCCTGCGTTATCCTTCAGCGATCCCTCGAACGTCGGGAAGTCAAACGGCTCCGTCAGTTGTAGATCGCCTTCAGCTGGACACTCTGTGATCATTGGTACATTCCATTCTTGGCGACTAAAAAATTGAGGCATCGTCCGCAATTGAGTTCTGAATGTTGACGGGAGCGCCGCTGTGCGTCGCCGAGTTCACGTCGACGGCGACCGACGTGAAGGCCAGCAGATCTGCGCGTGCTAACTGAGGCCACTCGTCTCGGCCGCGCGTTCGACATGAGCCCGGATAACGTTCCGTTCTGGATCAATCCAGCCATGCTCGCCGGCCTTGGCGATCATGTCCGCGTAGCCTTGAGCCCAGTTGGCCCCGCCGGGGCAACCGGCAAGGGTTGGAACGAGATCGACCGAAACGAGCGCATCCCGATTGTCGAGCAGCGTAATCCCTTGCCACCCCTGCGCTTTAGATCCTGCATCGGCATGCAGCACCAGCTTGAAGTTTCGGAAGTCGAGCGGCTCGCTCAGCTGGACCATGCCGCCGTAGAAGCATTCGATGATCACGGAGCCGCTATCCTTCTATTCGTGTTGCAATTATGCCGCTTCGCTAGCACCGAACGTCAACTATGCCTGCGGCAACGCGCGCAGCGTCCCCTGATAGTTGAGTAGGGGATCGCCGTTCCCGCCGCGGGTTGCGACGATTCTGCCGATGAAGAGACCGTGCGTGCCGACCAAGTGGTGATGATGCAGCACGCACTCCAAGATGCCGATCGCCGGTTCGAGCAGGGGGACATCGAGGACGCCTTGCTGCCAAGGTGCTGTCGCGAAGCGTTCGGCCCCCTTGGCGCCGCCCGCGAAACGCAGCGCCAGATCCTCCTGGCCTCGGCCGAGCAGGCTGACCCCGAAGCGGTCGTTGGCGAGAATGGCAGCATACGTTTCGGAGCTCGCATTGACGCCGACGAGCAGGCAGGGCGGCTCCATGCACAGCGAGGTGACGGAGCTCACGGTCAATCCACGCCGTGCGGTCTCACGTCCCGTCGCCACGATCGCGACACCGCAGGCGAGGTTCCGCATGGCGAGCCGGAATTCGGCGGCCTCAACCGAGCGGAAATCGGTCATTTGAGCCATTTGACATCCCATGACGTTCCTCCCTACGCGAGGGTACCAGGGCTACGCGGAAACCGCTTCGCCCGCGATCTTGCCGCGTCCGGCGGTAGCGGATTTCAGCTCCTTCCGGATCGCGGGAATGATCTTGCTGCCCCACAGCTCGATCTGGCGCAGCATCGTGCGCTGGTCGAAATCGCCGAGCTGGGTCTGAAGCGCGATGTGAGTCGGCTTGAGAATGCTGATCTCTTCCAGCATGCGGTCGATCACCTGGTTGACGCTGCCGACGGGCAAGTTGCTCCGCATCGTCTCGAGGCTCATGTCGTTCGGCCCGGCCTCTTCCTTGATGAGGTAACCGTCATCGCTCTGGGCACGGCGGAACTTCAGGCTTTCGGAGAGCCGGCGCTGGAAGCGCGCATTGTCCAGATACGACTGGATCTCGCTGTCATTGTCGCTGGCATAGGCGCAGCGCAGGAAGCCGAAATGTGTGTCGTCGATCGAGCGGCCTTCCTTGGCAGCGATGCCTTCGAGCCGCTCGCGCAGCGCCTTGATGGCGTCGGTACCGTTGAGCAGGGCGGTGACGAACAGATTGTGGTCGTCCCGGATGGCGCGGCCGAGCGTCTCCGCATGTCCCGACGTTACCCAGATCGGCGGCATCGGCTTCTGCACGGTACGCACCGCGATGGAGGTCGGCGGAATCTGCAGATGCTGGCCGGAATAGGAGAAGACGTGTTCCTTCATGCCGGCTTCAAGCACGTCGTAGAGCTCGGCGAACAACGAGTGTGAGTTCTTCAGGTCGACGCCGAAACGATCGAACTCGAATTGCTGGTAGCCCGAGCCGATGCCGAGATCGAGGCGGCCGTTCGAGACCGTGTCGGCAAAACCGATCTCGCCCAGCAGGCGCGCGGGATGATACAGCGGCAGCACGCAGACCGCGGTGCCGAGCCTGATGCGCTTGGTCAGTCCGGCGCAATGCGCGACCATCATCAGCGGCGAGGGGCACAGGCTGTAATTGTTGAAATGATGCTCGGCATACCAGGCCGTATCGAAGCCGGCGGCTTCCGCGGCCACCGTCTGCTCGACCGCGTTGTTGATGACCTGCTGCGAGGTCTGATGATAGCCGCGCTGCTGCGCCAGGATGAAAACGCCGAATTCCATGGGATGCATTCCTCCACCATATTGCGCTGCGGCCGTTTTTCGACCGGTTGAAGCAAGGTTATGGCCTTGAGATTTTTCGAACAATTGGCGTAATCTGAGCATGTCTTTTGCAGAATCTGAAAAGATCGATGAATCGCCTCCAGGCTATGGAATTGTTCGTCAGCAGCGTCCGCGAAGGCAGTTTCTCCGCGGCCGGCCGCCGGGCGGGGCTCTCGCCGGCGTCGGTGTCGCGCTATGTCGGCGAGCTCGAGGCCCAGCTCGGCGTGCAATTAATCAACCGCAGCACCCGCCATCTCGGCTTGACCGAGGCTGGAAAAATCTTCTTCCAGCGAACCGAGCAGGTGCTGCACGGCATCGAGGATGCAGAGGCTGCGGCGCTTTCCCTCCAGAGCACGCCGCGCGGAACGCTTCGGGTTCATTCGCGGACGCTGTTCGGCATCAAGGTGCTGTCACCGTTGATTCCGCAGTTCCAGAAGCTGTATCCGGAGTTGAAGGTCGAGCTGCGGCTGTCGGAGCGGCGTGTCCTCCTCCGCGAGGAGGAGTTCGATATCGATTTCCAGATCGCCGCGCCAAAAGACCCAGGCCTGATGCAGCGCCGCCTGGTGCGGAGCGAGCGCATCCTGGTGGCGTCACCGGATTATGTCGCGCGGATGCCGAAGCTGCGCGGGCCGGATGATCTGGCGGGGCACAACTGCCTGACCTACTGGATGGGGCCGGACGATGTGGTCTGGAAGTTCATGCGCAAGAGCAGGCTTCGGGAGGTCGTCGTTCCGTCCTCATTCAGCAGCAACAACGGCATCATCCTGTGCGATCTCGCGGTGGGCGGTCATGGCATCGCGCTGCTCGACGATTACACGGTCGCGGACGAGCTGAAGGGCGGGCAACTGGTGCGGCTGCTGCCCGGATTCCGTGTCACCAATTCGACGTTCGACGAGGGCATCTACGCCGCCTTCCAGCAGAGCAGCTACCTGCCGGAAAAGATCAGGGTCTTCGTCGACTACATGGCGGACAGCGTGCCGCGGCAGATCAAGCGATCCACCTAGCGCGTGTCGACCCTGTGGGCCGGCAGCCCTGTCACGCCGAGACCCTCGACGGCGAACAATCCGCCGGCGCCGGGCGTCTCGTCCAAGAGGTGAGTGCTGCGCGAGATCGACGTCACATAGAGGACATCGAGGCCGGCGCCGCCGAACGTCACGCTGGTCGGATGGCGGACGGGTATGTCGATTTTGCGCACCATCGTCCCATCCGGCGCGAGCCGCGCGATTGCCCCGATGCGGACGAGCACGGTCCACAGATACCCCTCCGCATCGACCGTCGCCCCATCGCCGCCCGAGCCGAGAGGATCCATGTTGGCGAAGACGCGCTTGTTCGCAAGCGGGCCATCGCGGCTGTAGTCATAAGCCCAGATCACGTGCCGCGCCGTGTCGGCGAGATAGAAGGTCTTGCCGTCGGGACTGAAGCATGGGCCGTTGGTCACGGCGAGATCGGTTTCGAGCTGCGCGATGGCGCCCGATGCGTCGATGCGATAGAGGCCGCCGAGCGGCTTTTCCTCCTCAGTCCGCCCGCCTTGCATGGTGCCGGCCAGAAAGCGTCCATAGGGATCCGCCTTGCCGTCATTCAAGCGGAGCATGGGGTGATCGAGGCCGATCGAGGGACCCGGGGTCAGGCCTCGCGTCCGGAAATCGTAGCACGCAAAACCATGGCGCAGCGCCAGGACCGCATCGCCATTGTCCGCCAGGGCCATCGATCCGATCGGAGCGGGTACCTGAAACTCCTCGATCGCGCCAGTCGCAGAGGACAATCTGCGGATCAATCCCGCCAGCGAATCAATCCAGTACAATGACTGCGTGCGGTCATCCCACACCGGGCTCTCTCCGAGCTGGTCTGTGGTTTCGCCGATACGTGTGATGCGTGGGACCGGGTTCATCAGGGCGCCTCTTTGGTCCGCAGGACAGAGCGGGCTTGACCGATCGGTCGGTGAAAAACTACGGTTGTTTCCATGTGCTGGTCGATGGTCGGCCTGTTTGGATGCGTCAGGGCAGATTGCAGGTTCGATGGTTGAATTATCGACGACAAAGGACGGAACCGCCAATCAGGCAGAGCAGTCCGATCGTGTCCTGCAGATTCTCGCGGAAGCCGCGCGGCTGTTCGCCACCAAGGGATATGATGGGACGTCGATGCGCGACATTGCGGTCGCTTGCGGCATCTCGAAATCGCTGCTGTATCATCACTTCTCCAACAAGGACGAGATTTACGCGCGCGTGGCGGTCGGCTCTACGCTCGAATTGTATCTGTTCGTGCGCGACCGGATTCCGGACGGCCCACCGTCGCAGAAGATCCGCGCCTTCATGGTCGCGACCGCCGAATATTTCCGGCGCTATCGCTGGGCCTGGATCGCATCGACGACGGCCTTCTGGAACGATCCGGATCGTCACAGGCAGAAAGAAAGGCTGACGCGCCGCGACCGGTTCGAGAACTTCCTGCGCGGCTTGATCCAGGACGCGATCGACGCCGGCGAGATCCGCAAGCTCGATGTTCCAATGACCGGACGCTTGATCCTGTCGTCCCTGAACTGGATGCATCGGTGGTACAATCCCAACAAGACGGCAACGCCCGAGCAGATCGCCGATATCTTCTTCGACATGGTGTTCAATGGTCTCCGTAACCCGGATTTCGGAGAGCCGCCGACCGGTGAGCAGCCCAAGCAGGCCCGACGAAAGCGCGCTGGCAACTGAGGCCGAGGCGGTCCTGCGAGTGAGGGCAAGCCCGCTTCATTCGAGCGCAATATGTTGCGCCGTGATCACGGGTCCCCAGAGAGCTGCGTCGCTGCTCAGTTGGGAGTCGAGCAATTGCGGCGCGCCGGTATCGGCTTGCAATCCATCGGTTTCCAGCTGTTTTGCGATATCAGGCTTCTGCATCGCGGCGTTGGCTGCTGCATTCAGTCGTTCGATAACGTCGCGCGGCGTGCCGGCGGGCGCGTGCAGCGCGGTCCAGAACGATGCTGAAAGCTCTGAATAGCCCGACTCCGCGAATGTCGGAACATCGGGCTGGTTCGGCATGCGCTTGTCCGAGGAGACGGCGAGCAGGCGCAGCTGGCCCGATTTGACGTGCTCGATGACGGCGGCGGGCGTTGCGAAATTGAGATCGCATTCGCCCGACAGCATTTCCATGATCGACGCCGGATTGTTGCGATAGGCGACGTCGGTCACAGCGAACCCCATCGATTTTCCCATCATGATCCCGAACAGATGCGTGACGCTGCCGGGGCCGAGCGTGGCGTAGAACAGCGGTTTGTCGCGGCTCTTGGCGTAGGCAACGAAGCTCTTCACATCGGTGACCGGCATCTTTGCGTTCACGGTCAGCGACAGCGGACCGTTGCAAAGCATCGCAACGGATGCAAAATCCGCGAGCCTGTAGGGCAGGTTCTTGCGCAGCAGGACGTTCAGCGAGATCGGGCCAGTGCCGCCGGCGAGCAGGACGGTGCCGTCCTTGGGCGCGCGCGCCACATATTGCGATCCGACGATGCCGTTGGCGCCGGGCTTGTTGTCGACCAGAACCGGTTGATCGAGTGTCTCCGACATTCCCTTTGCGATCGAGCGCATCAGGCTGTCGATCGAGCCGCCGCTGGCATAGGGCACGATGATGAAGATGGTCTGCGACGAGCGCGCCCTCACGATCGCGGGCGCGGCAAACGGCGCGATGATGGCGCCGGCCATGAGGGTTGCGGCCTGACGCCGGCTGATTTCGGCCATGGCGATTTCTCCCGGTGAGTTTGTGGTCGGTTGGTCCAAATCTACGACCTGACCGATCGGTCAGTCAACAGGTCTATCGTCGCGGCTATTGCAAGCCGGCAACCCTGGTGTTATGAGCCAATCGACTGACCGATCGGTCAGGCGATAAAAGTCGTCGCCAACGTCGAAGACCACGACGTCAAGATCAAGCAAAGCCAGGAGGAAGCCATGTCCGATGACATCGTGACGCTCGAAGTATCCGACCATATCGCAATCGTGACGCTGAACCGTCCTCCGGTGAATGCGCTCAATCGCGCGATGCGCGACCGCATCGTCAGTGTGTTCGACGAGATCTCCGAGCGCAGCGACGTCCGCGTGGCGATCCTCACCGGCAACGGCAAGATCTTCTGCAGCGGCGCCGACCTCAAAGACCGTCCGGACCCGGCGAAGGTCGGCGCGTTCCATGACCATAACCGCATCACCCGCGAAACCGGAAACTGCATCCGCGAATGTTCCAAGCCCGTCATCGCCGCGATCAACGGCGTTGCATTGGGTGCCGGCCTCGGCCTGATGGCGTCGTGCGACATCTTCTACGCCTCCGAAGAAGCCGTGTTCGGCATGCCCGAGATCAATGTCGGCCTCGCCGGCGGTGCGGCGATGCTCAACACGCTGTTCGGGCGCTCGCTGATGCGGCGGATGTTCTTCACCGGCTACCGGGTGCCGGCCGGCGAGCTCTATCGCCTCGGCATCATCGAGGCCTGCACCAGCAAGGAGGATCTCATGCCCGAGGCGATGAAGATCGCGCGCGAGATCGCCGCCAAGAGTCCGATTGCGATCGAGTACGCCAAGAATGCGGCCAACATGGTCGAGCTGATGCCGCCGCGCGATGCCTATCGCTTCGAGCAGAACATCACCATGGCGCTGTCGAAGACCGAGGACGCCAAGGAAGCGCGCATGGCCTTCCTGGAGAAGCGCGCGCCGGTGTTCAAGGGACGCTGATCATGCGGCCGGGAGAGGGTCTCGACGCGTTGATGTCGCCGCGCTCGATCGCGATCGTCGGCGCATCTCAGGAGCCGACCAAGATCGGTGGTCGGCCAGTCGATCTGCTGCGCCGCTACGGCTATGCGGGCCGGATCTATCCGGTCAATCCGAAGGCCGCGGTGGTCCAGGGTCTTCAGGCCTACGCGTCTGTGGCTGAATTGCCCGAAGCTCCTGATCTGGCCATCATCGCGGTCGACGCCGAGAGGGCGGCCGAAGCGGTGGAGCAATGCGCTGCGCGCGGCGTTCGCAGCGTCGTTGTGTTCTCCTCCGGTTTCGCCGAACTCGGCGAGCAGGGGCGCGCGATGCAGGATCGATTGCAAACGGCGGCGCGCCGGACCGGCATGCGTCTGTTGGGACCGAATTGTCTCGGCGCGGTCAGTATCGCCGAACGCGCCATCGCCACGTTCTCGATCGTGCTCGAGCACAGCATGCCGACGGCCGGCTCGCTCGGCATCGTCTCGCAAAGCGGCAATCTTGGCAGCTACACCATGCGCATGGCGAGTGATCGCGGCGCCGGCATCAGCCGCTTCATGACCACCGGCAACGAGTGCGACATCGACATTGCCGACGGTATCGCGTGGATGGCCCGTGATCCTGCTACGAAAGTCATCCTGTGCTGCTTCGAGGCTTGCCGCGATGCCGGTCGGCTCATCGCCGCGCTGACCGAGGCGCGCGATGCCGGAAAGCCGGTCATTGCGCTGAAGGTCGGCACATCGGAGGCGGGGCAGGCTGCGGCGGCGTCGCACACCGGGGCCATGGCGGGATCGGACGCCGTGTTTGATGCGCTGCTCGCGCGTTACGGCGCAGTTCGGGTGCGCAGCATCGAGGAATTGATCGATCTCGGTCATGCGGCCTCCATCCTCTTACCGGATCGGTTGCCGAAGGGGCCGCGCCTTGCGGTCGTGACGGCATCGGGCGGCTTTGGCGTGTTGCTCGCCGATGCGGCGCAGGCCGTCGGGCTGTCGCTGCCGGAGCTGAGCGAAGCGACGCAGCGCGCGATCCTCGAGCTCGTGCCGTTTGCGTCAGCGCGCAATCCGGTCGATGCCACCGCGCAGATGTCCAGCCGACCCGATATGCTGCAGAAGATCCTGTCGGCGGTCGTGGCTGACGACCGCTCCGACGTGATCGTGCTGCCGCTGCCGTTCTCGCTGCACATGCCACGCCTGCGCTCGGTCTATATGGAGACCTTGCGCACCATCCGCGCGCAGTATCCCGATCGGCCCGTCATTCTGTGTGTCGAGGGCCCGCCGGATGCGCTCGCTGAATTACATCTCTTGGGCTATCCGACGATTGCGAGCTTTGACGGCTGCTGCGCCATCATTGCGGCGCTGGCGCGATTGCAGGCGTTGGCGACCGCGCCAAGGGAACCAAGCCAGCCTGCCATTGCAAAGGCTTCGCCGCTGGCCGCCGACGCGTTCCGGCATGAGCCCGGCGCCAAGCGAGCGCTGGCGGACGCCGGTATCCCCGTGCTTGGCGAGCGGCTGGTGTCGGACGCCGATGCTGCGGCGCGAGCCGCGCGCGAAATCGGCTTTCCCGTGGTGTTGAAGATCGCCTCGCCCGATCTGCCGCACAAGACGGAGGTCGGCGGCGTTGCTGTTGGCCTTCGCTCCGAGGAGGAGGTGCGGCAGGCCCATACCCAGATGCTGGCGGGTGTTACCACGAAGGCGCCGCGCGCGGTGATCGATGGCGTGATCGTCGCCCCGATGGCGCGGGGCCTGTCCGAGCTGATCCTCGGCAGCCGGATCGATCCGGTGTTCGGACCGGTCATCATGGTCGGCCTTGGCGGCATCTTTGCGGAGATCGTCCGGGATACCGCCGTGCAGATGGCGCCTGTGAACGAGACGCAGGCCATAGCGATGCTGAAATCGCTCAAGGCGTTCGCTGTCCTCGACGGGGCGCGCGGACGGCAGCGCACCGATCTCAAGGCCGCGGCGAACGCGATCGCTGCTCTGTCGCGCTTCGCTGTTGCACACGCGGACACGGTGTCGGAAATCGACATCAATCCACTGCTGCTGAAGGCGGAAGGCGAGGGCGCTATCGCACTCGACGCACTGCTCGTGCCGCACGGCGGCCCACCAACGCATCACCAGTGAGACGTCGATCAACAAGAACCGCGAAGTCGGCTCAATGATTGTAGGGAGGAATCCATGACGAAGCTCAATACCCGTCTTCTCAACATCGCCGTGATGTTGGGCGCTCTGTTGGTCCTGGCGATGCCGCTGCGTGCGCAAGGCGTCTCCGGCGACGTAATCAAGATCGGCATCATGAACGACCAGAACGGCCCGTATGCCGACAATTGCGGCCCCGGTTCAGTGGCCGCAGCGAGACTTGCGGTCAGCGATTTCGGCGGCACCGTCAATGGCAAGAAGATCGAGCTCGTCGTCGCCGACGACCAGAACAAGCCCGATATCGGCGTCGCGGTCGCGCTGCGCTGGCTCGACAATGAGGGCGTCGACACCATCGTCGGCTGCTCGGCCTCCTCGATCGCGCTTGGCGTGCAGGACATCATGAAGGCGCGGAAGAAGCCTTACATGCTGGCAGGGACGGCCGGTTCGTTCTTCACCAACGACAAATGCTCGCCCATGACCACGCAATGGATGGTGGACACCTATGCACAGCCAAAGGCCACGGTGAAGGCCTTGCTGGCCCAGGGCGTCGACACCTGGTTCTTCCTCACCGTCGACTACGCGTTCGGCAAGGGTTGGCAGGCTGACGCCACGAACTTCATCAAGGCCGGTGGCGGCAAGGTGGTCGGCTCGGTGCTGCATCCCCTCAACTCGTCGGACTTCTCCTCCTTCCTGCTGACGGCGCAGGCGAGCGGCGCCAAGGCGATCGCGCTCGCCAATTCGGGAGCGGACTTCGGCAACGCCATCAAGCAGGCGCATGAATTCGGACTGTCGCCGAAGCAATTGCTCGTGCCGCTGGGACTGATGATCAACCAGGCGCACGGCATCGGGCTGCGCGACCTGGAGAATGTGCGGCTGACCACGCCGTTCTATTGGGACCTCAATCCCGAAACGCGCGCATTTTCCAAGCGCTTTGGCGAGGCGTTTAACGGCCAGATCCTGAACGAGGCCAAGTCCGCCACCTACAGTGCCATCACGCATTATCTCAAGGCCGTCGCGGCAACAGGTACCGATGACGGGGACGTTGTGATGAAGCAGATGAAGAACACGCCGATCAACGATTTCGAGATGAAGGATGTCGGCATCCGCGCCGACGGGCAGGTGATGCGTCCGCTCTACGTCGCCCGCATCAAGACGCCGGCCGAGTCCAAATACACCTACGACTATTACGAGATCACGGGAACCATCCCCGCCGAGGAGGCATGGCGGCCGGCCTCGGAGAGCGTGTGCGATCTGCTCAAGTCGCAATGAGCAGGTGATCATGGGGCGACCCGGCCGATATTCGGCCGGTGTCGGTCCCTGCAGAGTAAGTTAAAGCGGGATGTCGACGATGACAGTGATTGAAATAGCGCCGCCTGAAGCTGCCACGACCGGTGAGCTATCCGGCGAGGCGTATCGGGTCGCCGTGCGTCGCTGGCTGCGGGCGAATCTGCCGGCGAGCTTTCGCAGCGATGACGCAGCATTCGCATCGCCGACCTTGTCGCAATCGATTGCCTGGGAAGCGGCGATGTATCGCGCCGGGCTTGCCGGCATCACCTGGCCGAAGGCCTATGGCGGCCACGGCCGGACCTTGCGCGAGCACCTGATCGCAAACCAGGAGATCGGCACGCTCGCGATGCCGGAGAGCGTCAATTCGATCGGCAAGGAGCTCGCCGGCCCGATCATTCTCGCCGTCGGCACCGAGGAGCAGAAGCACCGCTTTCTCCCCGCCATCCTCGAGATGCGGGATGTCTGGTGTCAGGGCTTTTCCGAGCCGGAAGCGGGCTCGGACCTCGCGGGCCTGCGAACGCGCGCCACGCGCGATGGCGACACTTGGCGGATCAACGGTCAGAAGATCTGGACCAGCGGGGCCTACCGCGCCCAGCGCTGCCTGGTTCTGGCGCGAACCGGACCGCTGGAAGATCGACATCGCGGCCTTGCCATGTTTGCGGTGCGGCTCGATGCCAAGGGCGTGCGGGTGCGGCCGATCAAGTCGATCGACGGACGCGAGAGTTTTTGCGAGGTCTTTTTCGACGACGTCGAGGTGCTGCAATCCGACGCGCTCGGCGCACCCGATGAAGGCTGGAATGCCGCGATCCGCGTGCTCGAGATCGAGCGGGCGACCAACCGCATGTACCGGTCCTGGCGCTTCGAGAACGAGCTTCGCCACCTGATCTCGGCCTGCAAGAGCGATCCCGTGCTGGCGCAACTGGTCACTGAGCGCCACTACGAGGTCAGGCTCGGTGAGGTCGTGGTGGATATCGAGGTGCTGAAGGCACATGTCGAGACTGCGGTGGACGCGCTCGCGAACGGCGACAAGATCGGTGCGCGAGGCAGCCTGGCAAAGCTGCATTGGAGCGAGGCGCACCAGCGCTTTGCCGCGCTCGCGCTCGAACTGCTGTCGCAGGCATCGCTGCCGCAGCTCACAGCCGTGCAACTGGCGCGCCGTCGCTTCGAGGCGATCTATCTGCAGGCGCGCGCCGAAACCATCTATGCCGGCACGACCGAAATTCAGCTCGGCATTATCGCCGACAGGATCCTGCAGCTTTCGAAAGGCAAGTGATGACATTGAGCGGCGAAGGATTGCAGCCAAGCGAGTTCGCCGTCACCGCGTCACGCGCGGTTGCGGACTGCGCGGCATTGGGTTTGCGGGAGCAGGCAAGGCATTTGGCCAATGACGGCCTGCTCGGGGTGATAGCATCGCAGGGCGTCGGCGGGTTGGATTTGCCGCTGGCCTTTGCGGTGCCCGTGGTCGCGGCCGCCGGCTCGGGCCTGCTCGGCTTTCCTCTGATGGAAGCGCTGCTGCTCGGTCGTGCGTTGCATGAATCGTTGCCGCGCGCGGCTGAAGCCGTCGTGACTGGCGAGATGCTGGCGACGATCGCTTGGCAGGGCAGCGTCAGTGCTGAGCGTGAAGGCGAATCGATTGTGCTCAACGGCTGGGTTGCGCGCGCGGCGTGCGCCGGTGAGGCCGATAACCTGCTGGTGCGGATCGGCGCCGGCGCGGCGGCGCTGGTTCCGACGGATCGCGATGGTGTAATCATCGAGGACGCGAGCGGCCTGGATTTGACCGTGCCGGAACACAGCGTCCGCTTGCAGGGTGTCACCATTCCGGCGGCCAGCGTTCTGCCCGAGGGCACTTGGAATCTCCTGTGCTCGGACGCCAACGTGCTGCGCGCGGCCGCTATTTTGGGGTCTGCCGAAGCATGCCTGACGCTCGCACATGAACATGCCTCGACACGCCGCCAGTTTGGCCGTGCGCTGTCCTATAATCAGGCGATACGGCATGCCTTGGCCCGACAGAAACTCGGGCTCGAGGGCATCCGGCACGCCATCACGCGCAGCGTGAGCGACGTGGCTGGCCCGCTCCAGCGCGACGCGGCGTTTCTCGCCGCGGGTGTCTATGGCAGCGCCATCAGCGAAGGCGCGTTGCAGATCCATGGCGGCATGGGCTTCACGTGGGACGTGCCGGTGCACCGGCACTTGCGCCGTGTCCGCGCTTTGCAGGCGCAGGGAGAAGCCAGCGCGACCTTGGCCGCGCTCGGTCGCCGTTACATCGATGCAATTGCGCCAGTCGCCGCTGCCGCAGTGTCAGGATAAAGAAGGGAAACCGCCATGACCGAAACGAAAGACAGAGCCCTCGCAGGTCAGGTTGCGATCGTCACAGGTGCCGGGAACGGGATCGGTCGGGCGACCGCCATGCTGCTGGCGTCGCGGGGCGCCATCGTCGGCATCAATGATCTGAAGCCTGAATTCGTCAATGCGACGGTGGATGCGATCAAGGCGGCCGGCGGGAACGCGGTCGCGATCACGCAGGACGTCTCAAGCCGCGACGGAATGCGCGCGGCGGTTCTCGGCCATGCGGAGCGGCAGGGTCGGCTCGATATCCTCGTCAACAATGCGGCCTGGGTCCGCTACCAGTCGGTGCCCGACATTGCGCCCGAGACCGTGGATCGCATGCTCAATATCGGCTTCAAGGCGATCATCTGGGGCATTCAGGCCGCGGCCGAGGCCATGGACGCCGAGCGTGGCGGCGCGATCATTAATGTCGCATCCGTCGCCGGTTTGATCTCGGCCAAGAACAGCATCGTCTATAGCGGCATCAAGGCGGGCGTCATGGGCATTACGCGCGCGGCGGCGGCGGAGCTTGGCGAACGCAACATTAGGGTGAATGCGGTGGCGCCCTCGGCGATTCCGACCGAAGGCACGATGCGAAACCGCAATGCCGAACTCGACGCGCGCCGGATCGCACGCACGCCGTTGGGGCGGCTCGGCACGGTGGACGATATCGCCAGGGCGATCGCTTTTCTCGCTGGCGACGATAGCGGATTCATATCGGCGCAGGTGCTGACGGTCGACGGCGGGATTGCCGTCACCAACATCGCCTAGCGCCAAGCGACGCAGGTGCATCGCGGGGACTGGCTGTGACGCAAGCGGAACGGGAAGTCGGACTGAGCGGACGTGTCGTCCTGATCACGGGGGCGGCTGCCGGAATCGGTTGGGCGGCCGCGCGGCGCTTTGCAGCTCAGGGCGCCCGGGTGCTGATCGCCGACATCGATGCCGACAAGGCCGCAATCCGCGCCCGCGAGCTTGGGGCAGCGCACGGCTTCTTCGGCGTGGACATGGCGCAGCCGGAGCAGGTCGCCGAGATGGTGCGCTATTGCGTTGGTCGGCTCGGTGGCATCGATGTGCTCGTCAACAATGCAGGCTGTACCGACACGGATGGGGTTGGTGTGGTGGACCAGCCGGTGTCCGTCTTTGAAAATCTCGTGGCGGTCAATTTGCGCGGCAGCCTTGTCGCCGCGGAGCAGGCGGCAGCGGCGATGCGGCGCTCCGGCGGAGGCGCCATTGTCAATATCGCGTCGGGGGCGGCGTTGCGGCCGGTGCCGTTTCGAAACGGCTACAGCGCCTCCAAGGCGGGCGTGCTCGCGATGACGCGGCATCATGCCTGCGCTTGGGCGCGCGATGGAATAAGGGTCAACGCGGTTGCGCCGGGCTATACCCGCACCGAACTCGTCGAAGCGCTGATCGCGCGCGGCCGCATCGACCCGGTCGCCGTGGCTCGAAGAATTCCACTCGGTCGCATGGCGGCGCCCGAGGAAATTGCCGCGACAATCGCATTTCTGGCCTTGCCGCGCGTATCGTCCATCACAGGCGCCACCTTTCTCGTTGATGGTGGATCGCACGTCGCCGGTCATAGCGTTGTGCGAGAAGCCAACGGCAACGCGGGGCCGTCTGGGCGGCCGACCTACATTGTCGTCGGTGCCTGCTGTTCGCTCGGCCAGGCGATGACCCGAAGATTCTCCGATGAAGATGCAACGGTCGTGGTGCTCGATCCTGGCGGCCACGAATTGGCGGCGCTTGCCGCAGCAGGAGCCGAATGCCACGCGCTCCCGATCGACATTTCGGACGAGCCCGCCATGGCGGAGGCGATCGTCAGCATTGCGCGCCGGTTCGGGCGCGTCGATGGAGTGGTGAATGCGGTTGGCGCGGATGCCGTAGCCGCTGCCGGTGGCGCACTCGCCGTCCATCTGACGGGAGCACTTCGCGTCGCGAAGGCGGTTGGACCCGTCCTGCAGCGACAGGGCTTTGGCACGCTGCTCAACCTGACATCGATCGGGGGGGAGGTCGCATTCGGTCACGATGTCGAGATCGCAGCTAGCACTGCGGCGGTCGCGATGCTCACGCGCACACTGGCGTGTGAATGGGGCGGGCATGGCATTCGCGTCAATGCCATCGCCGCGGGACCGATCGAGGGAACGGCGTCGAGCGCCATTGGCCGGATGCCGCTAGGGCGCGCAGTATCCGTGCAGGATATCGCCGAGACGGCGGCGTTTCTGCTCAGCCGGGACGCCGCCTATGTCACCGGCAGCGTCATCGCAGTCGACGGTGGGCTCAGCGTCTATGCGGGCCCCGATCGCGCCGTTGCAGGAGACCTCTCATGACTCTCACGGCCGAAGAGCAGGACCTGAAGGAAGCTTTCATTCGTGCCCGCGGTTACTGGCGGCCCTGGACGGAGGGCTTGCTGCGGCTCGACCCGGGCTTTCTTGCAACCTATGCCCGCTATGGCGGCTATCCCGCCGAAACCGGTCCGCTGTCGCGCAAGATGTGTGAACTGATCTATGTCGCGCTGGATGGATCGGCGACGCATCTGTTTCGTTCGGGACTTGCCTTGCACATGCAGCTGGCGCTCGAGCAAGGCGCGTCCGCGCAGGAGATCGTCGACGTGTTGCGGCTCGCCACGGCGCAGGGGCTGGAGGGCTGTTACGTCGGCGTCGACATCCTCGCTGAAGAGCTGGTGATGGCGGGGCTCGATTCGGACCAAGCGGGGCTCTCGAACGAGCAGCAAGCGCTTCGTGACGCCTATGTCGCCCAATTCGGCGACTGGCCGGACTTCTGTGACCTGTGGCTGCGCGCCGATCCCGGTTACTTCGCTGCGATGCTCGATTTGTTGGCGGTGGGGCGTCAGGCCGGCGGTCTCGACGAACGATCGGGCTGCCTGATCACGCTCGCCTTGAACGGATGCTTCACGGCGCTCAATCCGCACGGGCTTCGCTTGCAGATCAGGCGAGCGCTGCGGCTTGGGATCGATCGGTGCGAAATTCTCCAGGTTCTTCAGATGACGGCCCATCTGGGCGTACATGCCTGCGCCATGGGCGTGCCGCTCCTGATGGATGCGATTGGTCAGGCGACGAGCAAGTCGCCGGCTGTCGGCGCGTAGAAAACACAAGCGGGAGGACGAAGATGACCGGGCCGATCATCCGCGACCAGCGCGCCTTCGCTTCGGGTGCATTGTTTCTCGCCTTTGCAGTGTTCTTCTTTGTGACTGCGCTGAACTATCCGGCGGGCACCGCGGCGCGGATGGGGCCGGGCTATTTCCCCCGGCTACTTGCGATCGTGCTCGCGGCCATCGGGCTGGTCGTGATGCTGGGCGCCGTGAGGCGGACCGCCGAACGACAGGCCTTGCAGAGTTGGGACATGAAGGGCCTCGCCTGGGTCGCGGGTTCGGTTGCGCTGTTTGCACTTCTGTTGTTTCCACTCGGCCTCGTGGGCGCGCTCTTCGTCCTGATCATGGTGTCGAGCAAGGCCAGTCCCGAGTTCACCTGGAAGGGCGCGCTGGCGAACGCGGCCATCCTGATTGCGCTGTGCCTCGCGGTGTTCGTCTATGGCCTTGGGCTGCAACTGCCGGTGTGGCCGGCGCTGTTCAATTGAAGGCGGAGCCTGATGGATCTCTTTCATAATCTGGCGCTCGGCTTCTCCACCGCGGCGCAGCCGGCCAATCTGCTCTACGCCTTCTTCGGATGTCTGCTGGGCACGCTGATCGGGGTACTGCCGGGCCTTGGTCCGCTCGCCACCATCGCGATGCTGCTGCCCATCACTTATGCGCTGCCGCCGGACGCGGCGCTGATCATGCTGGCGGGCATCTATTACGGCGCGCAATATGGCGGCTCGACCACGGCTATCGTGGTCAATCTGCCCGGCGAGTCATCGTCTGTCGTCACCACGATCGACGGTTATCAGATGGCGAAGCAGGGCCGCGCCGGCGTGGCGCTCTCGACGGCTGCCATCGGTTCGTTCTTCGCGGGCTGCGTGGCGACCCTGGCGCTTGCCGCGCTGGCCGGGCCGCTTACGGCGGCCGCGCTGCTATTTGGTCCCAAGGAATTCTTCGCCCTGATGATCCTCGGCCTGATCCTGGCGTCGGTGCTATCGAGCGGTCCCTTTATCGAAGGCATCGGGATGGTCGTGCTCGGCATGCTTCTGAGTCTTGTTGGCACCGACCTCAGCACGGGAACGCAGCGCTTTGCCTTCGGCGTTCCGCAGCTGTTCGATGGGCTGGATTTCGTGCCGCTGGCGATGGGCATCTTCGGCTTTGCCGAGATCGTGAAGAACCTCGAGCAGGAAGACAAGCTGTCGCTGGTGACGCAGAAGATCGCCAATCTGTTTCCGACGCGGGAGGATTTCCGGCGCATGATTCCGGCCATTCTGCGTGGCACCGCTCTCGGCACGCTGCTCGGCGTGCTGCCGGGGGGCGGCGCGGTGCTATCGTCGTTCGCCTCCTACACGCTGGAGAAGAAGCTGTCGAAGTACCCCGAGCAGTTCGGCAAGGGCGCGATCGAAGGCGTCGCCGGTCCGGAATCGGCCAACAATGCGGGAGCCCAGACCTCCTTCATTCCGCTGTTGACACTCGGCGTGCCCTCGAACGTCGTGATGGCGCTGATGGTCGGCGCCATGAACATTCACAACATCCAGCCCGGTCCGCAAGTCATGACCAAGAACCCGACCTTGTTCTGGGGCCTGATCGCCTCGATGTGGGTCGGCAATCTGATGCTGCTGATCCTCAATCTTCCCTTGGTCGGATTGTGGGTGAAGCTGCTCACCATTCCCTATCGTTACCTGTTTCCGGCGATCATGGTGTTCTGCTCGATCGGCGTCTATTCGATCAACAGCGGGACCTTCGAGGTCTATGAGGCCGCCCTGTTCTGCGTGTTCGGCTATCTGCTGATCAAGCTGCAGCTGCCGGCCGCGCCACTGTTGCTGGGATTAGTGCTCGGGCCCGCCATCGAGGAGAATTTCCGCCGTGCGATGGTGCTCTCGCGCGGCGATGCGACCGTGTTTTTGACATCGCCATTGTCGGCCGCGCTGCTGGCCGCAGCCGCGATCGCGGTCATCCTGATCATGCTGCCCACGGTCCGCACGCGGCGGGAGGAGGCGTTACAGGAGTGAAAGCGTCGCGCGTCGGCTGGGCTGATACAAAATCAAGCGCTGGTATCGGCCGGCCGACCGAACGCGTCGTTTGCTTTGACCGCTCTGGCGGCCTGTTGCAGAACGCTGAGGTAGTGATTGGCGTTCTGCTTGATCCGCTCGGCAATGCCACCGAGCCCCAAGGCAACGGGTTGATTCTGAATCATGAACGGCAGCAGCACGCAAATCGTGGCTCCGCCCAGCATGGGCACGTTCTCCGCGGAGCAGTAGCCCTTGCCGCGGATCTGGCGAATGCGCTTCATCATGTCCGGGAGTTTGACCCTGTCGGACGCGTTGGGTGTGGCGATGTTGGCGCGGCGAACGATGCTGTCGACCTTCTCGTCGGACATCGTCGACATCAGGAGCCAGCCGAGGGCGGACTGCGTCAGTGGCCTCAACGTTCCCTCATCGACATGAAAGCGGAGCGCATGGATCGACTGTACGATCTTGACGTACTGCAGATACACATCGTTCGTGGTGCCGATCGCAACGGTTTCACCCGTCGCGGCGTGGACGTCGTGCATCGCCTCGAGCACGCGGCTATCGCCAAACAGGGATTTCGGGACCCAGTCGCCCAGCGAAGTCACCTTCGGTGTCGGGAAATAGACCCGCGCCCGGCGGTCGAAGTTCAGGTAGCCGAGGCCGACCAGCGTCTTGAGCAGAACCGTGGTGCTGGACGGCGGATAGCCGAGCGCCAGGCCGATCTCGGACATCGCGCACGGCCGCCGCACGCGCATGAAGAACTCGAGGATTTCGATGGCGCGCAAGGCCGATTTGACCGTAGATCCGGCCGCGGAAATCGAGGCGGATGTCGTCAGGCGCGCCGGCAATTGGCTTCCCTTCGTGCCGCTCCCTAGTCGCAGCAAATTCACGAATGTGAAATTCGGCTTCACATATGAACTCTTGTTGGTTGCTCCCACTGCACATGAGATGGTCGCTGTCGTCAAGGGAGTGACCGATGCACTGAGCGCATCGGACCGGAGTTTGGACGGGCTCTGATATGACCATGTCTCAAGAGAAGATCACCGAGCTGCTCGACAGAGAGGCGATCCGCGATTGCATCTACCGCTATTGCCGCGGGGTCGATCGGGCGGATGAGGCCTCGCTTCGTGGCGCGTACTGGCCGGATGCAATGGACCAGCACGGTCCCTATTCGGGGCCGGTCGAAGGCTTCTTCCAATGGGCGAACGGAATCTTCGACAGCGGAGCCCGTAACGTCCACATGGTCGGCAACATCCTGATCGAATTCACCGCGCCCAACGAGGCCGTTGTCGAAACCTACTTTCTTGCGTTGCAGCGCGGGCCGGCAAGAGACGACAAAGTTCGTCAATTTCTGATCGCTGGTCGCTATTGCGATGTCTTCCAGCAGCGCGACGGCGAATGGCGGGTGTTCCGGCGCGTGCTCGCCTACGATTGGGTGGACGAGCAGGTCGCTGCAACCGAACCCGAAGCGGTGCGCTTTGGTCCGCGGCTGCCATTGGGCGGACGCTTTCCCGACGACCCCATCTACGATCTTCTCCGCGCCCGCTAGCGGACGCCATCCTCAACGAACCAAACACGAAACCGAGGGAACGCCGACATGAACAGCGCTGATGCCAGCGGACAACGGCTGGACGTCGTCATCGTCGGTGCCGGATTCGGCGGTCTCTACGCCGTCTACAAATTCCGCGAAATGGGTCTCAAGATCGCGGCCTTCGAGGCCGGCGGTGACGTTGGCGGCGTGTGGTACTGGAACCGCTATCCTGGGGCGCGGGTCGACCTTCCGAGCATCGACTACAGCTATTCCTTCTCACCCGAGGTCGAGCAGGAGTGGACCTGGTCGGAAGAGTTTGCATCGCAGCCGGAGCTGCTGGCCTATTTCAATTTCGTGGCGGACCGCCTCGACTTGCGCAAGCACTATCAGTTCAACACCCGCATCATGAGCGCGGTCTGGGATGAGACCCGCAGGCTCTGGAAGGTCACGACGGATCGCGGCGAGACGGTTGAGGCGACTTATTGCGTGATGGCGACCGGTCCGCTTTCGATTCCCAGAGATCCCGAAATTCCCGGCATCGACGCCTACGAGGGCCAGCTCCTGCGCGCCGGCAAATGGCCGCACCATCCAGTCAGCTTCGCCGGCAAGCGCGTGGGCGTGATCGGCACGGGATCGACCGGCATCCAGATCGTGCAGGAGGTCGGTCGGCAGGCGCGTGAGCTGTTCGTTTTCCAGCGCACGCCGAGCTTTACCATGCCCATGCGCAACCAGAAGCTCGATCCCGACTACGTCGCGGAGGTCAAGCGCCACTACGCCGGCATTCGTGAAGCGGCGCGGAACAGCCCGAACGGCGGCGTGCGTCCATGGACGACGCGTGCCTTTTTCAGCATCACCCCGTCGCGCCGTCGCGAACTGCTCGAGGATGCCTGGAAATCCGGCGGACTGACGATGCTCGGCACCTTCACCGACCTCTTGAGCAACGAAGAGGCCAACGAGCACGTTGCCGAGTTCGTGCGCGGCAAGATCAACGACGTGGTCAAGGATTCCGCCACCGCCGAGAAGCTGAAGCCGCGCGACTACCCCATCTTCGCCCGTCGTCCGTGCCTGGACACTGGCTACTATGAAACGTTCAACCAGCCGAACGTTCAGCTGATGGACTGCATCACAGATCCGATCGTGGAGATCACGAAGCATGGCGTGCGCTCGCAGTCCGGCGAGACCGCACTCGACATGCTCATCTTTGCGACCGGCTATGACGGGCTGACAGGTGCGCTGACGGCCTTCGACGTCGTCGGCCGCAACGGCCGGACCGTCAAGGAGAAGTGGAGGGCGGGAGCGCGGTCCTATCTCGGCCTCATGATGGAGGGATTTCCGAATCTCTTCATGACCACCGGGCCGAACGGTCCCGCGGCGCTCGCCAACGTCGTCAGGATCAGCGAGAACGACGTCGATTGGATTGCGCATGCGATCACGCATATGGCCAAGCATGGCCTCGACACCATCGAGCCGACCAAGCAGGCTGAAGACGACTGGATGGAGCTCGTTTTCAGGCTCGCACAGCGCTCGTTGCTGTCCAAGGCGAAGACCTGGTACGTCGGCACCAACGTCAAGGACAAGGCTCAGGGACTGACGTTGTTCACCGGCGGTTTCCCCAAATATCGGGAGTATTGTGCCGCCGCAATCCAGGCAGGCTACCGCGACTTCGTCTTCGAACGCAGGCGAACGCCGGTCGCAGCTTGACGGTCGCAACCGAGTGAGACGCCACGTCTAGGATGGCGGATGGCATCCTGGGAGGGTGCCGTCGGACAGAAAAGTGATCGCTCCATTTCCAAAGGCCACGATCAGCGAATCTCGTTATCGGTGGCTGCGAGCCCCCGAACTTGGTAGTGTCACGCCTTGCTGCTATTTGACGTCCTTCGATGACGCTTCCTTAAGTTAGTTCGAACTAGCCCATGATGGATTAGACCGATTGATCAGCCAGCATAGAAGCGTCGAATGTTCAACGCGGCGAAGTCCAGATTGATCGTTGTGCGACCTGTCGGCCTACACTTCTGTTGGATGCGATCCGTTGGTTGTACATGCGCATCTTTCGGCGCGGAAGCACCTCGAACTCCAAAATGCTGAACCAGCCCTAGAATGACGCGAACGATAGCGGGGGATGCGCCACACCAAGCGCACTCGCGGTTGGGGTTTTCGCTGTAAGCCATTGATCTGCAATGATCGGATATTGGCCCAGTTGGAAAAATTCGCTTGAGAAATCAATACCGGTAGTATGTCTCTTAATCAGCGGGTCCCAGGTTCGAGCCCTGGTGCGCCCACCAAATCAATAGCTTAGCGAGAACAACCGTTTGAGAAGCTGATTTTTCAAACGGTGCTTGTGCGCGACATTCCTCACTCGCCTGAGCTTCCTGTTGCTTGGCCTCACCGAGAGTTCGTATTTCTGCGGCAGGCGACCGCGCTTTCCCCTGAGCCGGCAGGAAAGGACGAACTGAACCGCCCCGGGTTTGCCGGAGGCCATTTGGTTTAAGTTATGCCGCCATGGCCGGTTGTTCCAGCATGGCGTAGTAGCGTTGCTCGGCTTCGGCCGGCGGGATGTTGCCGATGGGCTCCAGGAGCCGCCGGTTGTTGAACCAGTCCACCCATTCCAGCGTCGCGAACTCGACGGCCTCGAAGCGGCGCCATGGTCCGCGCCGATGGATCACCTCGGCCTTGTAGAGACCGTTGATGGTTTCGGCGAGAGCGTTGTCATGGAATCTCCGACGCTGCCGACAGAAGGCTCGACGCCAGCTTCAGCCAGGCGTTCGGTGTATTTGATAGAGACGTATTGGCTGCCCCTATCGCTATGATGCACGAGCCCGCCGCGATGGACCGGTCGGCGATCGTGCAGGGCCTGCTCCAGCGCATCGAGCACGAAGCCCGCATGCGCTGTACGCGAGGCCCGCCAGCCGACGATCCTGCGGGCATAGGCATCGATGACAAAGGCGACATAGACGAATCCGGTCCAGATCGCGACATAGGTGAAGTCGGAGAGCCAGAGGACGTTCGGTCTTGGTGCCCTGAACTGGCGGTTGACGTGATCCAGCGGGCATGGCGCCGCCTTGTCGCTGATCGTGGTCTTGACGGATTTGCCGCGGATGACCCCTTGCAAACCCATGTCCCGCATCAGTCGCGACACCGTGGAACGGACAACATCGAAGCCTTCGCGCTTGAGCTTCCGCCAGACCTTGCGCGCGCCGTAGACGGAGAAGTTTTGATCGAAGACGCGCCGAACCTCGATCTTCAACGCGGCGTTCTGCCTGGCGCGCGCCGGCAGCTTGGCCGGATCGCGCCGTTTGGCCACATGGGCGTGGTAGGTCGAGGGGGCGATCGGCAAGACCTTGCAGATCGGCTCGACCCCATGCGCCCCACGATGATCGTCGATGAAGGCGATCATGGCTTGGACCGGCGGTCGAGCTCCCCTCGCCCGACAGGCGAATGCCTTCATTCGCCGAAAGGGGCCATCGCAAAATAGGCGCTTGCCTTGCGCAGGATCTCGTTGGCCTGCCGAAGCTCGCGGTTCTCCCGTTCGAGCGCCTTCAGCCTCTCGGCCGTGTCGGTCGGAACGCCGGCCCGCTGCCCGCTGTCGACCTCGGCCTTCTTGACCCAGTCATGCAGCGTCTGCGGCGTGCAGCCGATCTTGGCCGCGATTGACGTCACTGCCGCCCAGCGCGACGGGTGCTCGCTGGCGTGATCCAGAACCATCCGAACCGCTCGGGTCCGGACCTCGGGTGAAAACTTGTTCGTCGTCTTGCTCGTCATGGCTCCATCCTCTCAGGAGTTGGAGCCTCCGGCAAACCCGGGGCGGTTCACTTCCAGGTGTAGTCTTCAGCTTTGGGGCGAGGTTGCAGGCAATCAGGTTGAGGAGGAAGTCGGCGGCGACGCGAGCGGGGCCTCGGTGTTTCGTCATTGCTCGCCTCGTGTTAGACTTCACCTGCCCGATCAGGGAGAACAGCCATGACCGCCGAGTTCGATGAAGACCGCTTCAATATGGCTATCCGTAAATTTCTGAAGCATGTCGGAGTTACATCGCAGCGTGAAATTGAGAACCTAGTGCGTAGCGGGGAGGTGAAGGGTGGCAAGCTCAAACTGCGAATGACCCTGTCCGCTGAGGGGACGCCGCTGAAACATGTGGTCGAGGAAACAGTCGCGCTCTGACGATTGTCCCGGCTGTGGGAAGTCATGGCCCTGATCCTCACGAAGGCTATCATTGCGGTCGCCGGCCGAACGTCGCCTTCGGGTCAAAGGACTAAACCGCTCTCGCGGTAGGACGCGGCGGCTGGCAGCACAGCCAAGACGATAGCGCAACGGGACGTCCTGTCCTGAGATGAGGGGTTCGCAACCTTCACTCAAGACAGGAGCATCCCCATGACCGACGAGGCCATGAGCCCATTGCGGCGGCGCATGATCGAAGACATGACGATCCGCAAGTTAGCGCCAAAGACCCAGCAAGGCTACATCCGCACGATCAGGGATTTTACTGCGTTCCTTGGCCGCTCGCCCGATACGGCAAGCTTCGAGGACGTCCGACGCTTTCAATTGCATCTGGCGGCGAACGGCGCGCACATCCCGGTTCTCAATCACACCGTGGCCGCGTTGCGTTTTTTCTTTAAGGTCACGCTCAGGCGCACCGACATCATCGAGCACACGACGTTCCTCCACGAGCCCCGCAAGCTGCCGGTCGTGCTCAGTCCGGAGGAGGTGGCGCGGCTGCTCGATGCTGCGCCGGGGCTCAAGTACAAGGCGGCGCTGAGCGTGGCCTATGGTGCGGGCCTGCGCGCCGCCGAAGTGATCTCGCTCAAGATCGGCGACATCGACAGCAAGCGCATGGTGATCCGCGTCGAACAAGGCAAAGGCCGCAAAGACCGCTACGTGATGCTGTCTCCGCATCTGCTCGAACTGCTACGGACCTGGTGGCGGGCGGCACGACCGCAAGGCTGGCTGTTTCCAGGGCGTGACCGCGTGCAGCCAATGACGACGCGCCAGCTCAATCGCGCCTGCCATGCCGCGGCCCAGACGGCCGAGATCGACAAGCGCGTGTCGCTCCACACCTTAAGGCACAGCTTTGCCACCCACCTGCTCGAGCAGAACATCGATATCAGGGTGATCCAGGTGCTGCTCGGGCACGCCAAGCTCGACACCACGGCGCTCTATACGCGCGTCGCCACCAAGACGATCCAGCAAGTCATGAGCCCGCTGGAGCATATCGCCCGCAGGATCGAAAGGGTCGAACCGCCCGCTTAAGCGCGGCTCGCGTGCCGCGTCTATCGCTGGAGGTCGCGGACATTTTCCGCGGCCACGGCCCGGCATGGCGCCAAGCCAACGCCGGCCATGTCAGCCTCGGCCAACTCAAGGTGATGTCGGCGATCGAGAACTGCCGCACGGCGGCGCTCGGCGGCCATGTCGCGCGCTGCGAGAATTGTGCGCACAGCCAGATCTCGTACAACTCCTGCCGCAACCGGCATTGCCCGAAGTGCCAGGGGGCCATAGCGAAGGAATGGCTGGCGGCGCGCGAGGCCGACCTGTTACCGGTGCCGTACTATCACGTCGTGTTCACACTGCCGGCGGCCATCGCCGATATCGCCTACCAGAACAAGGCCGTCATCTACGATCTGCTGTTCAAGGCCTCGGCCGAGACCCTGATCGCGATCGCGGCCGACCCAAAGCACCTCGGCGCCCGCGTCGGCATCACATCGGTTCTCCATACCTGGGGCTCGGCGCTCACCCATCATCCGCACGTTCACATGATCGTGCCGGGCGGCGGCATCTCACGGGACGGCGAACGCTGGGTGGCATGCCGGCCCGGCTTCTTCTTGCCGGTGCGCGTGCTCTCGCGCCTGTTTCGCCGGCTGTTCCTGGAGAAGCTCATCGCGGCCCACAGAGCCGGCCAACTGAAGTTCTTCGGCGATCATGCCGCTCTCGCCGACGCGCCGGCGTTCGCAGCGTATCTGGCACCGCTGCGCCGAGCCGAATGGGTGGTCTACGCCAAGCGCCCGTTCGGCGGACCACAGGCCGTGCTGGCCTACCTGTCGCGCTATACCCACCGCGTCGCCATTGCCAACAGCCGGCTGATCGCCTGCGACCGCAGCCGCGTCACCTTCCGCTGGAAAGATTATCGCGCCGAGGGGCGTGACCGTCAGAAGCTCATGACACTCGCCGCCGCCGAGTTCATCCGGCGATTCCTGATCCACGTCCTGCCGCAAGGCTTCCACCGCATCCGCCACTATGGCCTGCTCGCCAGCGGCACGCGCGCCGACAACATCGCACGCGCGCGTGAGCTGCTCGCCGTTGCAAAACCCGAACGCCAGCCCACCGCTGTCGCCGCCGATCAAACCAAGCCGAACTGTCCGTGCTGCGGCGGTCGCATGGTCATCATTGAGGTCTTCGAGCGCGGTACAACGCCATGGCATCGGCCGACAGGTCCAACAACCGTCATCAGGATCGACACCTCATGACCGCATCACAATCCCGCAAAATTGCTCGTCGCGCTCGCTGCCTCTCGGCCGGCCACGGCACAGCACGCTCAAATATCCAGCCGTCGTCGCAAATCGTCCGGCACTTCACCGCGATCGACCCGATCCACCGCTCATGCATCAGCCCCTTCACCGTCGGTCACTTTGCTGGATCGCCTCGACTCCAATCACACACCTCATCCGCGGCACTCAAATCCCCATAGCTCACGCCGCGCCACCCTCGTGCCCCACCCGCGGTTTCCTTGTATGGGGCTTTTTTTGTCAAGGAGTTTGCCAGAGCGTCAAATCTTTTGTCCTTCGTCAGTTTCTTTGTTCGATCTCAAAGCCCGTTTCTTCGTCCCGACCCGCAGTTCGCTGACGTCGTCGCGCGCAGGAGCTGTCAAGGTTGGCCGCCGCGCCAACGTTGCGGCATGCTCCGAGCTTGCCAGGCCACACCTTGACAGCTTCGAGCACGACGGCACGCTTGGTGCGATCGGGATGACGATTAGAGGGGAGCCCGCTTTCGGGCGCGGATCAGTCGCGCCACAACCTTGTATTCGGTGGGTCCGAGGACCCGAACCACGATGCAGTCATACGCATCGGCAGCGAAGCTCCGAAGCGGCGGACCCATTCTCCCTTTCGGCATTGAATGCCAAGGAAACACGTCGGGACTCCGCCACCTCGAACCGTCATCGGCGACCCGTCACCAGCGGACGGACCGGGCCGAAACTGTTGGGTTCTTCAGTGACCTCCGTACATTAAGCCGGCCGCAGAACGACGCCGTCCGGCACCACGCCCTCCCGCACGAAACGCCACAGGGCGATCAGTAGCTTGCGCGCCAAGGCCACGATCATGGTCTTGCGGGTGCCGCGGGCGCTCTCGGTGCGGGCTCGAAACCACTGCGCCAAGGTGCTGTCCTTCTGGAACATGAGAAATCGCCACGCCAATTGGATCATGCCTCGTCGAACGCGAGCGTTGCCAGAACGGGCCAGCCCTTTCTCCCGGCGTCTTCTGCCGCTTTCGTCGGGCGAGCCCGTGAGGCCGGCATAACGCGCTACGGCCCGTCGGTCGCGCATGCTTCGCGACAGTACCTCCTGCACCAACATGTCGGCCGTCTCGACACCAACCCCGATCACCCGCGCCAACAGGCGCACCATTGCGTGGGGTCCATCACTGGGCGCTTGCTTGAGACGCTCCAGGCGAGCGTCCTCTATCTGCCTTATCTGATCACTGACGAGCCGCCGGCGCACCATGTCGCGACGCAGTTCAGCCAGGGTGTTGGGCGGGATCGGCTCGCCCTCGGGGGTGCGCAAGCCGTCAAGGCGTTCGGCGGCCTTCTTCAGCTTGGGATTGAAGCCGCGGATGCCGAGCCGGATCAGCGCTGCTTTCATTCGGTTGACGATCCGACTTTGCTCTCCGACGAGGCTCTCCTGCTCACGGTTGGGCCGCTTGGCATCCTCGTCCTTGGTTGTCGGGATCGCCACCATCTTGCAGTGATCACGCTCGCCGCGCAGCCAGCCGAGAAAGGCGCGTTTGAGCAGCTCGGTGTCGAGCCGATCGGTCTTGGCGCGCCGGTGCTCGCGTGATACCGCCACACTCGATGCGTGAATGACGTGGGCCTCAATGTCGCGTGCACTGAGCCAGCGCGCCAGCCAGAAGCCATCACGGCCGGCCTCGAAAGCGACAGCGATGCGTTTGATCCGATGCCCTGCCTTCGCCGCTTCCTCTCGCCATCGATGCAGCAACTTCAGCAATGCGCTCTCGTCGACCGCGAGCTTCTTCAACGGCTGGCGCTCGACGCCAGGCACGATGCCGGCGACGAGCCAGCTCGACAGGCTAAGCTCGATAACGGCAATCAGTGTGCCGTCCGGATCAAGCGGGTTCAGGGATCGGCTAAGATCATTCAATTTCTGCATGGGGCGCTCCATCGGTTCATATCAGCAACAATGGATGCAATATCCTCGCCGCCGCCCCATAGCATCTCCCTTGGAGGTTTGCGGACGCCGGCCCCGCTGGGCGCGGCGCCACCGTCATGGGGCCGGCATCCGAAAACCTTCACATGAGCCGACATCGCTCCAATCAAGCGGCGATACTTGTCAGGCCCCTTAGCGGCCGTAGGGGAAGCAGCGGTTGCGATCGAGTGTGAGACCGAAATGCGCTCCCAGTGCAGCGATGGCCGCGTCCTGCTGAGGATAAGGATCGGCATTGGATGCGGCAACGATGATGATCCGGAACCCGCCGCGATCCTTGCCACCCGGTGGTAGCATCGCTGTAGTCAGTGCATTGCCCTCCCTGTCGCGCAGCGTGAGGAAAAGCGGCATCTCTCGCTGTACATGGGCCTCGAGGCCGATGTCGCGCTCGATCGCGTTGGGCCGCTCCGGACGCCAGGACTGGACTGACTTCTCCCGCTCGCGGCGGAAATATTTCTCGACTGTGTGGCCCATCAGGCGCGACTCATGCACCGCTTCACCTTCCGTCTCGATACGGAACCAGGTCTTACCCTTCGGCGCGTCGCAAACATACTGCATTTCGCCCGTCCTGCGATCGCCGCAATTCTAGGGCGGCGGGCCTGCAAAGCCAATATGAGACTCGCTCCCGTGTATACCGCTGCACGATCGTATAATCGGAAGTTCGGCTGCAACACCGCGCGACTATTGCCTGAGAGGCGATGGTAGAGCTCCGATCTGATGAAGCTTCGCAAAGCGGTCCGGTACGCCCAGCCTAGTAAGTCTGTTCACTGCAACGTCCACTCCGGGTGTCAATCTCTACAAAATTCGGAGTGAGCACAACCAGTCCGCTTCGCCTCCAAAACTCACCGTCAAAGGCGGACGGCGCCGTCGGCAGTGATGGGCCTGAAGCTGACCTCGACCAACGCCGGGCCGACCGTCGCGCGTCGGGAGCATCGCCAACGTTAACCCTGTCTGCAAATGATCCGTACGTGGGCCGGCAGCCACCGACAAATTGCCTCATTGGAACGGAGAACTTTCACCAGCACTAACTCGGGATAGAGGCGCATCATGCTGAGAATGGTGTTGTTGGGCTTCCTCATCCTGTTGGGTGTAGGAGTACTGTCAGCAATGGAGCTCAGAACTCCACCGCGCAGTGCAGTAGCGATCGTCCAGCCGCTTAACGAGCCAAACGTAGACATTTCCGATTCACATGACGCGCTGGCGAAGGCTGATCGCCTTGAAGTTGCCGCTGTGAGCCGCGAGACGCCAGAACAGGCTGTTTTGATCGACGAAGGCATTGCTCGGCCGGAAGACATCAGTATCGGTTCTGAAGACATCAGCATCGGTTCTTCGGAGCCTCCGAGGCCGATCGCCCGTCATCGGCACAATCCCAAATCGAAGAAGGTCACGACCCCTGCACGTCCCAAGTTGGAGCCAAAGGCAACCGTTATCAAGCGAACCACCATTTCCCAGCGTTCAAAGGCCGCCAGCGAAACCGAGCCCTGTCGGCTCAAGGCGTTTGGTGGCTTGCGTAAGGCTTTGAATTCAGCCGACTGCGAAATCTGAGGGCCCCTATGAAACGGCAGATCGAAGTCGAACAATCTGTGTTCGTGGTCCGCTGTGGGTCCAGGCTGTGTAAAAACGCGGCTCCGCATCACCTCCATGCAACGAAGGCGGCCGTCGGTGTCGCTATTGAGTTCGCTGCCCGCGCCTCACGCCCGCATGGCTGCCAGCAATGGCTCGACGCCGAGGA
>NZ_JARWCR020000056.1:0-61646 GCF_029846695.2 Bradyrhizobium nivariense
CAACCGTCGTCTTTGGCCCTGCCTCCTACCGTGGGCACCTTCGAAGTCCAGCGTCCGGGCGCTCAGCCGGAAGCGGCTCCGCTTGATCGAGTCCCTTGACAGCAAACATGAGAGCAGGCTGCTGAAATATCTACGCTAAAGATAGACTGCTAATCCACCTTGGCGAAACGGTTCGATGCGCGGGAGCGACTGTTCATGGAGCAGCTGTTCACGATGAAGCGGTTGGAGGATTTCGTTCCAGCCCATCATCCACTGCACCTGATGTTCGGCTGTCAAGATCCGGCGCCGATCTTTGAAGATGTCTTCGGCAAAGCGCTCGCACGGCCTTGCAGATCCAAATGCCGCGAACGGATCCCACATCTCAAGAAGGACAGATCATCATTCGCCTTGGCGCTTCAATCTTGACCAATCTAGCTAGTCGCTGTTTGCCAGTAACTGGATAGTCATTGAGTTGAGCAAGGGATCGGGGTTGATATAGTGCAGCAATGTACAAGTCGGCCGCGTAAGAGGTTCGCGCCATTCGACGGTACGTCCAATTTCAGGAAGGAAAACGTGTGCTTCGGTGAGCAGTGCCGCGGAGCGTGATAGTAACGCAGCCGGTTGCATGACGGTGTCTTTCGAGAATGAGTCTGTTGCAGGGTGGACGGGAAGTTATTGGGAAGGTCAAGAGGATGAACATAGCGCTTACGCATGGGCAAGTTCGTCCTACCAAAACAGTGCGAAGACCTCGTCTGGCGTGTGACTCAATTCTCCTCAGTGATGAGGAGATCGCAGACTGACACATCGCCGCTGTTGCAGCGCGCCCGGAGCGGCTCTCCCAGACCACTGTGGAACGTCAGCCAATGATCGGAGCTGCTGCCGAGAACAGATTCTGGTTGATGTTGCATGCCGAATACCTGCAAATGACGTTTCAACTATCTCGACTTGACGGCCGCTGTTCAACGCATCCAGCACGATCGGGCCGGTGGCGCGGACAAGGCCTAACAATCAAAAGACCTTCAGCTCAAAGCAGACAGCTCAACGGCCAAACCTGCAAAGGATCAAATTTTGGACGCCGGTCCCCGGCTCACGCCCAGATCGGCTCCATGGCCGATTCCCGTGTTTGTGAGCTCGTTCCGGTGATATTCGCCGACAGAAATATCGCGGCGGCGTAGACAGTATAGCTGTTAACCCCCTGGTTCCACATCAGTTTCATCCTCGGAGAGAAGTTCCCGTACAAGGTCGCGCCTCTTCCAGAAATACGCGTGCCACGAGCGCCGGGCCATAGCGATTAGGGGTCCTGCGATGCTGGCTGAAATTCCTGCCGTAGATACTGGCGAGGGCCGCGACAACTCGCCGCCCAATACCGGCGTCACAAACGTTTAGGTCCGTGCGATCAAAATCAGATCAGTACGGCACAACATACCGAGAGCGGTAGAAGGGCTTGCGGCCGCAGCTCGTGCTTAGAACGGATAATTCATTCCTGCGCGCAATGTCTTCAGACGATCTGTGTCGATGCATCTGTTCAACGCAAGTCCGGTTTCTTATTTGATGCTGATCGAGATCAAGAAGTCCATGCGACAACAACTGTAAGGTTGATGAGTTGCAAGCTGGCGTCTGGTCGGTCCTGACGGTTTGCTGTGTGGCGACAAGGAACACTCGATTGTAAGGCAGTCTTCGATGCGATCTAGGAGGTCTTTTTTGGGGGCCACAACAATTTCGCTCCTCCCAAGCAGTGCAGTCCATTCGGCAGGAGACAGTCTTGTCTTTCCTGGCTGGTGGGACGCGGGTTCTCTTCGTCGCATTCTTCAACCCTTTTCAGGGCGCGCGCGGTCAATCCGGCTGCGCAGGCCAGGCCGTCCTCGATGCCGCCAGGGTATCTGCTGGAATCATCGTTCTCTCCGCCTTTGTTGTTGTCCTCGATGCCATCGTCGACCGCGCCGAAAACCGGCTCGTGGTCTGGCGGCCCTCGCCTGCCCACGAACCCTGGTAACGCTCTCCCAACAGCCACGGAGGTTCGCATGCACGTTTTGGCACGAATGATGCTGGTCATGGCGCTAACCGCTTGCTGGGTCATTTCGGCGCAAGCCGCCGAGCCCGAGACGGCCAAATTGAGGATCGCCGTGGGGTCACAGATCCTCAACTGTATGCCTCTCGAGCTTGGCGTAAAGCTTGGGTCGTCTCGGGGCGATGGCCTTGACGTTACCGTCGAGAGCTTCCAAGCCGTTGGCTCAAAGACTCTGCAGGCGCTGGTCGGCAGCTCGATGGACGGGACGATCGGCTTCTACGATCACGCCATTCAGATGCAGGCGCAGGGCCGGCGCTCGGAAAACCTCTGGAGCTCGCTACCTCCGACAAAATTTGGACCCAAGTCGTTGCTGCGCGTGCCTGACCTATGTGGGCAGGACAATGGTTGATGACATCGACAAGGCTCTTGACTGGGAGGGCAACCGGCTTGACTGCGCATCATGCGAGCATCTTGCACTGAGCGGAATCGGCGGATGCCGGCTCAAGCACGCCTGCGTCAACGACCGTTGTCCCCGCGGTATCGAGAGGTTCTTCGAGTGCAATCCGGATCTCGCCGACGGCCATCTCAGCCATCCGCATTTTGAGGTAAGGGCAATCGCGGCGAAGTTTGCGAGTGTCTTTCTGCTGCAGTCGCTGATCGATGATCCCAATGAAAAGGTGCAATGGAATGCGATGCTTCGCCTGCCTAGACGCTGCGTGTTGCAACTACGGAAGCATCCGAATCCCGAGCTGAGGAAGCGGGTGGCGAGCCTCCTCGAGGGTGAAGAATTGCTGCCCATGGCCTCAGACGAATATTACTATGTTCGCCTTGTCGTCGCGAGCCGGATCGAGCCTATGCTGCTCCTCCGAATGGTGGACGACGAGGAAGCCGAGGTCCGCCGTGTTGTGGCGCAGCGCATTCCTAACGAATGGTTGCTCCGCATGATCGACGATCGTGAGGCGTCGGTAAGACTGGAGATAGCCCGACGACTACCTATGCAGCTTGTGTCGCTGCTGCTGCATGATCCTGACTGGCGCATCCGCCTCGAGGTCGCAAGCCGTGCGCCAGCGGCTCAGATCTATAGCCTCGTCAATGACCCGTATAGTCTCGTGCGCGAAGTCGCGAGCTCGCGGATTGCAGGAGACCGCCGCTGAGCTCGATACCGCGCCGGCTGACGCCGACGGCCGATTAACCTGCCGCGATATGCCTATTGCCTCGTGCCGAGGATCTTGCCCGGATCGCCGCGGCGTTTTCGGAAGATGTAGAGATCGCCAACGTGCGGATCGCGGTTCAGAATCTCCTGAACTGTAAGAGCCAGGCTTCGTCTGGCGGGACGCATGTCGGTGTGGCCAGCGGCGATCCAAGCCGTGACGCCGCTCGGAATCCGGATCATCGTCGCCGCAGCAGCTCGAGAACTCACTGCAGCGCCTCAACGTCCCCGTCACGGTCAAGTCGAACGCGACAGCCGCCGCCGAAGCTCGATCTCCATGACTCCAGCCCTTGCACGCTGCGCAGGTGGGGAACAGGACGATTGTGGCGCGTCGCTTGAGATCGGACGTGATCTCGACGGGAACGAGAGCTGGCATGGAATCGCCGCCCAGCCGACCCTGGCGCGCTTGTCGACTTCAAGTGAACAGCAGGCTGTGAGCCAGCCCGTGCCGGCGCGCGCGACGCCGCAGACCTTGCGACTTCGACAAGGTGAACCTTCTCATCGTAACTCGCTCGCCATCGTCGTCAACGCTCGGCGCCCAACCCAATGACCTGTTAAATATCGCGCTCCATGCGCAACCGCTCGTGCAAACGAGCAATCTCCGCCGCGCGGTCCGTCAAGGGCAGCGTCGCCTGCGTCGTGGGGCGCCGCGCCGCCGCGGTCCGGCCCACGTCGTTCTCACCCAGCGCTATAACACGGAGTCGCGCAGGCCAAGTTCCCTCCACGATGCGATCGAGTGGCCGCCCGATGCGACCAGATGGATGGCGTGCCGGTTGTAGTCGTCCGGAAACGAGCGGAGTTGACGTGCTTCCATCTGACACCTCGTGGCTCCGAGCCCACTACAGCTGTGCAACAATTCGAGGAGGTTCACTAGGTCAAGGCTCTAAGAGCGTGACTGTATCAAGGACAGGCTCAGCGCAGGTACTGTTTCGCAGCCTGGCAGCCGGTTGCCCGTCCTCAGGGTAAAGAATCGCGTGTACCCTTTGGGCGCAGGAAACAGCAGCTTCGGGGCCCCTGAATTCGTCGGTTCTTTTCTATCTTCCTGTATCTCCGCAACTAGGTAGTCGTCGTGTCAGGGCCGTATTCAAGTGGACAATCACGCCATCGTGCACCCATTGCGATGGATGACCTGACTGAGCTGCTGCCCCTGGTGGCGGCTGGTATCGACACCCAGTCTTTTGCCTGCCGGTTCATGGAGCGCCCGAGGTGAACTCAGAACTGGATGAAAGTTGGGACAAGTCAGCGATAGCGTATGGACAGCTGCTCCTGGTTGAGTTGGTTCTCCAAGCGGGCATCGAACGGACGATCCTTGATCTGTATCTCTCGATCAGTTTCGAAATCGCCGGCTGGGACCATGTTGTTTGCTATGCGGTATCCGCAAGTGCGAAAGGGGACACGACGCCCGACTCGAAGGCGAGATGGTAGCTTTTGCGGGTATCGAGCCGCAAATTCGCCTCCTCGATCTTGTCTTCTTGAAGGAAGCCTACGCCGCGTACGCGGCCCCAATAGAGGTCGTGAGACGGAAGGACATATCCGCCAGGCTCCGTGATCGTTCCGAGACGCGCAAGAAACTGGACCGGTTAGTCGCGACCGACGGTAGCCGATCGACTTCGCAGCTTGCTCAACAACCGTCGCAACAGCGGCAATCTAACCTAATCTGATCACGCTTTAGTGTGGGCGCTCCAGGAGCCTCATACTGTGCGGCTATGAGTCGCCACTGGCCGCGCCAGATGAGCATCGAATGCGGACGCTACGGTCCGGACGAGAAACTCGGCGCCTTTCCTGACGAACAGTCGCTCGCCGCCGTCCATCGTCACTGCGCCGTCTGCAATGAGGCGATCGAGCCGCGAGCGATCGACAACGGCCGACTTCGGATCACGGCCATGCGATCGAGCGATCTTCGACAGGTCGAGGGCCATGTCACACATCAGTCGCTCGATCAGATCGGCTCGGAAGCGATCGTCACCCGTGAAGGCATACCCCTTGAGGGTGGCGGGCCGGTCCTCGGCGATGCGCGCCAGGTAATCACGGGTTACCACGACATTCTGTGCAAATCCTTGCGGCATCCTGCCGATCGCGCTTGCCCCTAGCCCGATGATCGTTTCGGGGGTGTCGTCGGTGTAACCCTGGAAGTTCCGACGCAGCCGCCCTTCGCGCTTCGCCGCGGCAAGATTGTCGCGGGGTAGGGCGAAGTGGTCGAAACCAATGCGCACGTAGCCCGCGTCGACCAGGGCTTCTGCAATCAATTCCGACTGAAGATGGCGCTCGACTGTTTGGGGGAGGGCGTGTTCGTCGATCTTGCGCTGATGCCTCTTGAAGGAGGGCATATGCACGTAACCGAACACCCACAAGCGATCCGGCCGGAGTTCGATGCATTTGGCGACCGTGTCTAGGCACGATTGCATGGTCTGAAGCGGCAGACCGCAGATAAGATTGAAGTTGAGCCGGCCCACGCCGGCTCGCCGCAGGCGCTCAACGCACGTGGCGGTCTGCTCGAATGTCTGCACGCGGTTGATTGCGCGCTGCACAACAGGATCGAAGCTCTGTACCCCCAGGCTCGCGCGATTGACTCCGCTGTAGCCCAAACCCGCCGCGATCGGCTCGGTCAGGGTACGCGGATCGATCTCCACGGCGATTTCGGCATCGGGCAACACGAAATACGAGAAGCGGAGCGCGCCGATGAGATCGGCGAAGGTTTCGGGCGTCATGATCGTCGGCGTGCCGCCGCCGAAATTTATGTGCGAGATAGGAAGGCGGTGGCCGATAGTTTCCGCGATTAGGTGCGCCTCCGCTCGCAGACCGGATGTATAGACTGCGATGGGGTTGTCTTTCTTGGTGACCGAGGTGTGCCAACCGCAGTACCAGCACATAGACCGGCAGAACGGAACGTGCACATAGATCGAGGCCGGCTGGCGGGGCGGCAGGGATCCGAGCCACATCCGGTAATCAGGTTCGCCGATCGCTGGCGAAAAGTGCGGCGCGGTCGGATAGCTTGTGTAGCGGGGAAGCCTCTCGTGACCGTACGATTGCGCCAGATCCGATCTCATCTGTTTCTCCTTCAACTGCCGGATGGTCTAACGACTTCGCTGAGGAGGCACGTTGCGCTGGCGCAATCCTTTGCTCGTTTTGGGCCTCAACTCCGCCCGCAGCAGTTGGCGCCACCTTTTGGCAGCTCTGATCCTCTTGGCCGGAAACGCGGCCCGTGGCTTTGATTGGGACAAAAAAGGCCGGCCGAAATGCGTTCGGCGGGCCAAGTCGCGGAGGAGAAACGTCGGCCGGGTGAAAGCGATCAGACGCCGAGATTGTGCAGGCGCTGGCGCTTGCGATCCTGGTTATCCTGGCGCTCGGCATGTCCGTGGTGGAGACCATTCATCATGCCGCACGCTTCTTTCGAGGCGGGGATCATGCTGCTTACCTTGCTGCGGGTCGGCCGCGTCTTGGAGCAGAACAGGCGGAGGCGCGCGGTCGCGGCAATCTCGCCGTGCTGAAAGCGGAGACAGTAGCCAAATTCGTCGGGCCCGTTGAGATCTCGCAGGTGCCGGCGGCGATCCATCCCGGCGACATCGTGCTCTTGCGGCCGCCCGGCGAGCGCTGCTCCGTCGACGGCACCGTGATCGACGGGCGCTCTGAGATCGACCAGAGCCTGATCACCGGCGCGGCTCTACGCGCCAGTGGTGCATGCGACCGTGCTCCTCGTGCAGGCAGTGGCCTCGGCACGATATTCATGTCCAGAGTGCTGCTCAATTCGGGCGACGTGATCGAGCGCCTCACCGAAGTCGATCATCTCATCTTGAACAAGATCGGCACGCTCACGCTGCCGGATCTCGACGTGACGAATGCAGCCGATATTCCCGCTGGCGTATTTGCGCTCGCCGGACGCCTGGCGCTATCGAGCCATCATCCGGTGGCCGCCGCAGTAGTGCCGGCCGCCGGCCTCAAACCGCCGATTATCGGTATGGTTGAGGAAGCCGGGCAGGGCGTGCGCGTCATCGTCGACGGCGCTGATCTCGGCCTCTGTACGAGACAATGGGTGCCGAAAGGGCAGTAAGGGAACCGCACAGTGACAGCCTCTCTTGATGGCGAAATTCGCGACGGCCGCCATCATATGCAGGTTCGGGTCTATTTCGATGATCCGACTCCGGGCAGATTGTTTATCACGCAAATGTCTTGCGCTTCATGGAACGCGGCAGAACGAACTACTTGCGCCTGCTCGGAACGAATCAGCGAGCGCTACTTAAAGAAACCAAGAATGATGCGCCCGGCTTTGCCTTCGTTGTGAGCTCCATGACAATCGAGTTTGTACCACCGGCGGTCTTGGACCTTCTTGACTCGTCACAGTTCCGCAAGAGGTGAGGGGCGCGTCGATTGCCTTGCTGCAGGAATGCAGGCGCGGCGACGATCTCCTTCGTCGCGGCGCGGGTACGCGTGGCGTTCGACTCAGCCGGAAAGGCGCAGCGCATTCCGAAGTCGCTGCAGCTCGCTATGGAAAGGCTTTGATGAATCTGCTGCCTCGTTTACGCTTTTCCTTCCAGCGCCCCAATGTAATCAGGTCATTGGCTTCTGTTGCGACATCGTCAAACCAGTGCTCCCTGCGGCACGCTACAAACGTACAACCCCCCGACCCGGAGCCCTCGTAAGGCAGCCATCGCTATCAGATAAGCGTCAGGGCCCTTGGCTCAGGGAATGCAAATTTCGGAACAGCTACGTTCACTAGGAAGGTTCCCGAGTAGTTCCAGCCCAAGATAGTGCAGCAATCCTTTTGGGGTGCGGATCATCCAGTCCGACGAGCCCGCCAGCTCTAAAGCTTGCTGACCACCGCGCGCAAACGGTGTGGTCGAGCCGATCCACGCGATGCCGCTGGTTCTAACGGCTGCCGAGGAACGCGACGTGTGGATGCGCCGTGGAATGAAGCCAAAGCTTGCTCGCCCAAATGGCAGCACACGGCCCCAATCCCGTTTCGTCAAGCCAGAACGTCGGGAAAAGACTTTCCGAAGAAGGGCAACTTGTTTCCAAAAACAGGAACGGACTGCGGATGAGAGCCGAACCGGAGTGGTCGAGCTGATCCATCCCGAGACGATCAAGTGATCCTTTGCGTATGCGAGGAATGGGGGCGACTGGATGCGCGGACTTGCGGCGATGCGAAGGTGCTGGCGTCCGCTCGCGGAGCGACAAGGAAGACGGTCCAACCGATCATAGGGGTCAGTGAGCAACTGCAAAACGATTGCCACTTCTCGCCGAGAGCACGAGCGGCAATCTAAACTCATTTCGCACAGCCTGATTTCAGCACCTTAGGAGATTGCCATGCCGAAGAACGACACAGCCGTGTTCGACGCAATGCGTCGTGATCCGATCGGAGAGACGGAATGAGGCCGGCCGACTGGCACGCGCGAGGCGATAAGACGCAACGGTCCTAGATCTCGATGCTAGCTCGCTCGCTTACTGTCCCCAGGAGTGGATCAATGCCGGCGGGTATGTTGTGCCCCGTCAACGGCGAAATCGTCACCCTCTCGCTTAAAGCCAGGAATGCCCGGGTCGTCCCCGAAACAGCCGCTCGGGCGACAACGCCCCAGCCACCGGGTCTATGTCGGCCGTGTGATCGGGGCCGCCTGGTCCAAGCGCTCCAACGAGGGTCGCGATTATCTGGGTCTCAAGCTCGACGATCCGAGCTGCACCGCTCCGATTTTCGCCAACCTCTTCGTCGACGAGGAAGGTGATGGCTTCAGCCTGATCGGGTCCCGCCCCGCCGTCGCAACGGCGACTGACCCGCGGGCGCGATGCATCGCATGGTGTCGCCGCAATTTCAGCAGACGGGGATCTCGCATTTTAGGAAGGGAGTTGACGGCAGAGGGCGATTTTGTGCTCCTCATCCGGGCAATCCTGAACGCCGGCGTATTGGAGGACGGTCTGATCAGACCGGTGGAAGAACCGCTCAGGGTGGGCCGCTCTCGCCCGTCCTCGGTAATTTCGTGCTCGACGATCTCGACAAGGAGTTGACACGTCGAGGCCATCGGTTCTCCCTGCTATGCAGGCAACTGCAACATCTATGTTCGCAGTCATCGCAGCGACAATGGCAGAACCGGCACAAGCGATTCATGGAGCTTCGCCGCCTCGGCATCGCGAAGTTCCCGCATCGATTGCCGCCGGTTCGCCGGCGGGGCTCTGGCGAATGTCCGGGCACCGGCGGTCCAGCACGCCCTGCGCAACCACTTCTTTGACGCTCGCGGTCTCTCCGAATATTGGTTTCTCGGCCAGCTTAATTCAGTCGAACCGCCGCGGTACGGACCCGTGTATGCCAGGTAGTGTGGGAAGGGTCGCGTCGCGAGACGTCCCGCTATCCCGATCAATTAAAGCGCAATTACGGGCTAACCCGTCGGGGCTCTGGCGGCAGCGTCGCACCACGACTATACGAACTTCGTAGGACGGACGCACTGATTCCCCAAGGGGCATTAGTTACGAGATACCGAGGGCGCCTCGTCGTGCTTGAAGTGTCGCTTTCGGATCTTGTAACTCACCAACCAGATCACGCCGACCGCGATCGGCACGAAGACTGCGGTTAGGAGCGAGGGCTTTACTCGCAGTCCGATATCGTGCGCGCCCTCGGCAAGATAGTTAAACAGACTGACCACGTAATATCCAATCGCCCCGACCGACAATCCTTCGACCGTGCATTGCAGCCGAAGTTGCTGCCTCGTGCGTTCGTTTATAGCCTGCAACAGGTCATGATTCTGTTGTTCGATCTCGACGTCGACACGGGTTCGCAACAGATCGGCGGCACGCGCTAGCTTCACCGACAGAGCTGCCTGGCGATCCTCCACGGTCGCGCAGGTTCGCATCGCCGGCGCCATGCGGCGGGCCAGAAACGACGACCAGCTCGGATAGCCCGACACATCAGTACCTTCAATGATGGATAGTCGCGATTGGACCAGCTCGTTATAGGCCCTGCTGGCGCCGAAGCGAAACAGGCTACCGGTCGCGCCTCTTTCGAAGGAGGCGGCCAACGCGGTCAGCTCGGCAAGCAGATGGTTGTTGAATTGCAGCCCCTCACCGCTTTGCATTTTTTCGAGAGCTTCAACAAGACGGCGGTCGATGCGATCAACAGACGGTGCAAGCTCGAGGGCCGCCGACAGGCCAAGCAGCGCCAACGGACGGTAGGTCTCGATTTCCAGGAGCCGTTGCACCAGCGCTCCGAGATCGTGCGACGTCAATCCGAGGTCGCAGACGAGGATTTTCGTGAAGCCTTTTTCGTCCACGTGGAAGTCTGAGGCGGCAACGCCTGCACCGCTCTTTGTGGCAACCATGGCCAGGCTATTCTTGTCAAAAATCTGTTCGGCGCGCTTGGTCGGCGAGGCGCCTTGCTCCACTTCTAACCTGATCGCGACCAGCAATTGACCCGTCTGCCGCAACGCGCGGATCAGCGATCGGACGGTATCATCAACCTTCTCGAATGGGTGAGCGGCAGGACCATTTCCGTTAGTCCAGATCCAGGTGAATGTTGTAAATTCCGAATGCTGCTCCCAACGTAGCATAGCGGGCCCGATGACAATCTGATGATGTTTCGCCAATTGCTCAGGCGGCGGAAGATTGCGCTCCAGGCAGAAATCGATAAATCGGCAGCGATCGCTTGCGGCCGCCTCGCCTTGCGCAAGAACAGCGAAGTGGATCACGCTGAATGGCGAAACAAGCTGCGTGAAAGGGCGCGCGTGCACTTCGCCGAGCACGGCGGCGCGTTGCGGATGCGGCTTGAAGGTTCGCAGATCAAGTTCATCGATCATCTATTCACGCCTCGCTTCAGATTGAGCAAGCAACCGTCAGCCTTGACGCGAGAGGCATTGGCGGTGCTGGAAAACGGTGCGCGCGGCAAGGCGCCGATCAAGTCATGTCGACGATCGATGCCGAGGCCGCCTTCAGATTCGGGAAGAGGTCTTGCGGGAGCAGGATCAGGCCGAGCAGATTGAGGCGGAACAGCCTCGTCCAGGCTTCGACTAACGCCGTCAGCGACGTCTGTCGGGTACGGTCCGGTGTCTATGGCGAAATGCCGGCATTGTGTATCAATGCGTGTAGCTGTGCGCCAGCAAGCCGTTCCGCGACCTCGGCAGTTGCGTGCGGCACCGTCCGACGACTGCCTAGATCGACGTGGACATGGTTGTCTGTCTCCGAATCCGACGGACATCGCCCGCCACCAAAGGGTTGCCCCGTGCAAATAAGGATGCGCCGGCGCTCTTCTGCAAACAGCTTTTCGATGACATGACCGATGCCGCGCGAGGGGGCGGCAAGCGGTGGCGTCTTCCGTTGTCCCAGCGGGGTGCAAACAGGCGACCTCCGGTGCGGCAACCGCATTGTCGATTGACAGATCGAGGCCCAAACACGACTCCCATCCTGTTGCCGCCGCTAAACTTTCTGGCGCGGAGAGCCGTTGCAGGATTTGGGCCAGCACTGTAGAAGGAGCGCGCTCGCGTCTTTCTTTGCGCAACCTGGCTTTCCGAGAGAGTCGGAGGCGCGTTTCAGACATGAAGCGCGCTTGTATTCTGACAGAATGCGCACGTGGCGCAGGCCACAGGAAATTGCCTGTTTCGGCAAGATGATCGCCTGCCCGGCCGCTGCCATTGTCTGAGCGGCCACGCTGTGGCCGGATTTGTCGATGCAGAGCCGGGAGAGTGACCGCGCCCGGACCCGCGGAGGAAGGTTTGCCGATGGGCTGATAACGTCACATCGAGTGAGGATGACTGGATCACGGACCCGGAGCGCTCGCCGTCCTCTCTTTGACGCACACTTCCATCGAAGTCGCCGTTCGGTGCACTCGATCCGAACAGAGCTGACATCAACGAAACCGCGGCGATAGCGCCGAGAAGCCGGCCCAACGCATTCAGTGGTGATTGGCTCTTTGTGCTGACAGGCGCAGATTTCCGCTAGCGATCACTGTCTCGGCCACACGCTCCGCTCACGAGAGTCCCCGGCCGTAGCTGTGATCCGCCGTTATTTGGTCGATCACTCACCAGGATCGACACGTATCTGGCCGTTCATGAAAAGCGATTGCGGGCTTTCATGACCGGGCTGGGGGACGATGTCACGGCGGACTGCCGTTTTGAGCTCGTGCCGCCACCAAATTGTCCGACCAAGGGACCGGCGTTGCGCGATCGGCTGCGCGCGGCGTCACAGGCCGGCGTGCAAATCCTGATTATCGGCCGCTTCATAAGATGAGCACGCTGGTGCAGACTGCTGCCATCGATACAACATTCCTGCGCGTCGTGTTCAGCATTCCGCGGCGAGGGTCCTCTCTTCATTTCGCCTCGATCGCTCCGGGCGACTCGTGTTTGGCAGTGTTGGTGCGCTTGTGGGGATGGGGCAATCTATAATGCCCTCATTCGCCAGAAGATCGCGGGTATCAAAAAATCGCGAGGATGTTGCGGTCAAGGGTGACGACGATTTTTCCCGCGTAGAGGTCGGAAAACGAGACGACTTGTGTCTCCGTAAAATCAGAGCCTCCCTCGACGTTCGGAAGCACGGATCTTGGCAACGATGCTTTCCGCGCGGTTCACCTCCTCATTCACCTTAAGCGCCCGGAATTGCCTTGCCATGGCGACAGCCATTCTTTTCATGCCCGATCGCGGCCAGCGATTCCGGCCGGCCGGCGACGGGCGCAGGTCGATATCGACCGACAAAACGCGGCAGATCGCGCACGAATAGATTGATCGCAGTCCCGCCTTTGGGAGCAAAATCGTTTAACGCCGCACCGAATGGCAAGGTCTCGATCAGCAGCGCAACCAGAGCTGGTCCCGGCTGCCTGAACAGATTCTCCGGGTTGATAAGTGGAGCTTCTGCCGGGTTAGGCCGCCAAGCGGAATGACTGCTGGTTGAAGATCTCAACCGATCGAGTGGCGCGCCCCGCTAGCGTGCTCGCCAGCAACGCCATCGCCACAAGCATGGACGTGCCGAATTTAGGGTGATGAATCTGGCCGGTTGCCTTTAGGGACCCTACAAGGATTAGCAGGCGGCTAGCTCTTCAAGCTTACGTATCTTAGCGACTTCGTCGCAAAATGCGGGGACATGCCAGACGAACGAGATCGCAGTTGCCGACCTTACCGACGTGAAATCGGCGGGGGATTCAACTACTGCGGCCCCGCCGTTCGATTCCAGCTTGCGAATGGCTTGGAAAGAGGGCGCATCTCAAACGGACCGGCCGATCTTAAAGGGAGGCGAGTTCGTCGTCGCGCTGACCTTGGAATTTGTCGGTCAGCGGGCACCATCCGGCTTCTCGCGCGCCTCCTAGTGGCGCAGCGCGGCTCGCTGATGCGCATTCGCAAGACGATCCTCAGCGGCACGAAGGTCGCGATGCGTGCCTGAAATCCGACGCCGACGCAAACCACGTCAGGTTACACACAGTGGATGCTACTGGGCGTGTGGATGTTCTTCAAAGTTTTGTCATGTAGCTTAACGTGCGTGGACAGCTGGAGCGGTGATTGCTATTCGGGCGAAGCGACGACAAGGTCGCGTAACAGGTAACTTTGGAAACAATCATGGCGCTATGCATGGATTCCCCGGCTCCTTCGCTCAAGGTCGAGAACTGGCTTCGTGGCGAGCCCCTCACGAACTTCCAGCCCGGTAAACTGTACATCGTCGAATTTTGGGCAACTTGGTGCGGCCCATGTGTGGCGGCGATGCCTCATCTGATAAAGCTGCAAGCAAAATACAAAGACGAGGGGCTTGAGGTCGTCGGAGTCGCAGCCAGTGAAATAGCACCAACGCCGGATGAGGCTCGCACCAAGTTGGACGCATGGTTGACTGAAAAATTCCCAAATCTGAACTATCGAATCGGGTTCGATAGTACAGGCGAAATGAACAAGCTTTGGATGGATGCGAGTTCTTCTGTTGGGATTCCGACATCGTTCGTCGTCGACCGCGACGGCCACATTGCCGCTATCGGTCATCCAGCGATCGATATCGACGCCGCCTTGCCGAAAATTATCAACGGCACTTGGCGCAGCAGCTATCAAGCTAAAGCTGCGGATGCGAAACGGATCGCGGCAGTTCAGCGCTTTGCGCGCGAACTCCCAATCCTCGAGACAATTCAACCGGCAATGGAAGCGAAGGATTGGCCGGCAGCGCTCTCGGCGGTCGAGAAGGGCATTGCCGCCGTGCCGGACAGTCTCCTGTTCCGCGAGATTCATGCGGATCTGTTGCTTCACAAAATGCGCGACACGGCGAACGGCTTCCAGGTCTTACGCCAACAGGTTCGAGATGCGCTTGAGAAACAGTCAGATGCTGTGCGTGGGCTGATCGCCGTGATGGAACAACTCTTTGATCCGGAGAACGATATGACCCACCTTCCGCGTGCGGAACGCTTTGCGATCGGCAGGGATGTGTCGGAACATATCCGCAATCCAGGGCAACCCAGCGATGGCCTCAACTTCTATTCTCATGGGGCGCTCGCTCAGTATTACTACGAGAGTGGTGACAAGCAACGCGCGATCGAGGTAATCGAGCGGGAAATGACATGGCTAGCCGATCCGAAAGTGCCGGACGCTATGAAAAAGGATTATATGCCGCAGTTGCTCCAAACCTTGGCCAACTACAGGGGCGAGAAGGTTTGTTGATTTCGCAGGAAGAGTCGGCTGGAGCTCCCAAAGTGAAGCCGCAGGAGGAGACATGAAGGGGGATGTTAATCGGAGATGCACGATCGCGGCTATGTAAGCGCCTTCGAAGTCGCGACCAGTAGAATCCTTCAGGGCGATTGCGACACGCAAGTCACAAGGAAAGCCTAGCCATAACGAGCGATGCGACGCCCTGCGGTCCTTCTTTGCTGGGTGTCTAGTTAGTCGTTCATGGAGAACCGTCCAAGCGGTTGATCAAGAATCGATTTCCCGGGCGAGATTGGCTTTGAGATTGCAAGCTTTCGGGCTTTGACTGCACGAAAGCTTGCAATTTCATCTTTGAGGATTCCGTCGAATCGCAAGGCGAGATTCCCTGATTGCATCGGAAGGGAGCGACGCAACCAGGGAACGATACGACGGCGCAACCCAAGAATGTGATGCCGATGCCAAGCTGCTGAACCGGACGCGCGATTGGTTCGGCTGGCGAAGCGACATGGTGTCAAGCTGCGTTAGTCCTATGCCAGCGTGGGCAAGTTCGCGCTGATCAAGCACCAGCGCTACGCCCACGCCAAACAGTTCAAGCGCGACAACAGGCCCTTGAAGAAACTCAAGACCTATCTCGGCCGCATCATCCGCGACATTGGCCGCAAACTCGGCGGCAACGCCGACTTGCTCGGTGTGGTCGTGTTGGAGCGCATGCTGGCGCGGGCGCGACAAGTGCTTGAGCAGAAGTGGCACCAGCGTGGCCCGAAGCTCTACTCGCTGCACGCGCCGGAGGTGGAGTGATCGGCAAGGGCAAGGCGCACCGGCCTTATGAGAGTTCGGTGTCAAGGTCTCGGTCGCCACCACGCTGGCGCAGGCCCGCGACGGGCAGTTCGTGACCCATGTGAAGGCGCTACCCGGCAACCCCTATGACGCCCACACACTTGCAACCGCATCCCAGAGATGGAAGCGCTGATCGGCAACACTATCGAGCGCGCTCTCCTCGACAAGGGCCATCGCGGCAACCGCCCGATTACAAGTTCAGGTTGTTATCTCAGGACAGAAGCGGCGGGTGACGCCACAGATCAAGCGCGAGCTGCGACGGCGCTCCGCCGCCGAGCCGGTCATCGGCCACTTCAAATCTGAGCACCGCATCGGCCGCAACTAACTCTGGCATCGCCAAGGCGACGCCATCAGCGCCGTTCTCGCCGCGGTCGGCTGTAACTTCCGCCGCCTGATCTGCTGGCTCAGGCGTTTGTTGTGGCAAATCATCGGCACTCTCGCCAAAACCACGGGACGATCAGCCTGAAAATCAGGATCCCTCACGGCCGACTAGCTATACCGCTGCGCTCACAACGGCCCGCTACTCTCGGCAGATGGGATCCCATCTCATGGAGTAGTCCTATCACCGGATGGTTATAGTCGCCGTCGGCACAAGTTGACAACAGCAGCACTCCAATAGTTCAAAGAAGCCCGAGGCGGCGCGCCTTGATAGCACACTGGATTCGGGTGGTCACTTCCAGCTTTCGCATCGCGTTCTTGAGATGAAAATTGACGGTGTTCTCGCTGACTCTCAATATCACCCCTATTTCCCAGGATGATTTGCCCTCCTCTACCCACTGCAAGCACTGTTTTTCTCGTGCGGACAGCACAACGTCTTGCACATCGACCATGTGTTTCTCCTGGAGCCGGGACGACTGGAACGAGATTAGCAAATGCCGTACCACGCGACGGAGATCGCAAACTCTCCTGCCAAGACAAGCCTTGAGGAGCACCGATCAGCCTGGCAAGCTGCCGATGCAACTGCAGCACCATCGGCTATCGAAGCAATTGCGACATACGTCGTAAACGCGACAGCAGTGGTTGCAACAACGGCACGGGACCTAACCTAGGCCTGGGATAGGTCTCCCCATAGCTGGTAAGCGCCAGCATTATGTCCCGCGCTTGCTCCAGCGCGGCTTTCTGCATGACCCAATGGAAGAGGCGGAGCGGACCCAACGACATCGTCGCGGCTCCAAGCCAGAGGTTGTGGGCATTGCCGATAATGCCGTGGAGGACTGGTTCTGTTCGCGTAAATCGCCCGACGGCTCATTGACACTGGATGAGTTGATAACGGACATCGAACAAAATCAAAGTCATTCACGCTATGCGGACCACGGTGCTGGGCGACACTATTGACTCGAATGTCGCCGCGGGATGCTTGATCCATCTCGTGATCCGCACCGATCGCTTGCATCGCGTGATGTCGGAGGGCGTCAGAGGGGTGCGATCCGTCTTATTTGTACGCCACAGCTATCCAGCGGTCATACCTGCGCTCTATATTTGTTTCTTGCCGGAGAAGCCTACAATCTCATAGCCTCATACCGACTATCGTTCGGGGCGGAAGCATGAGCGGCAAGGGCGAAAAGACTCCGATCCAGGCATTAGGGCCGTCCAAGTAATCGAATAATTCCGCGTACCACGAAGCGCCGTCGCAAGAACCGTGGCATGCCGCCGTCGGCGACGTTGGATATCAATACGCTGCCGGGCAGCTCTAATTTGACGGCATTAGAGGCCGCGGCGGTTATCCGGCGCACGCCCGGCGCGCTGGAGCAGTGGTACGTCGGCTGCCGCCCACTCTATCCTGTTGATGCGGTGCGCGACTATCCGTCACCTTCTGAACCCTGATCGGCTCGGTACGTGGCCGGTCAGAAACTCTACAATTTGATTCAGCCACCATCCCTCAAGCCGCTCGAAGAGGCTCTGTCGTGACTGGCGCCTCACGGTGATCAGGGAGCTATCGCCCAAAGTTGGTGACGGCGAGAATCGGGAAGGCGGCATATCGTGGGGGTGCTAGACGCCTCCACTTCTCCACCGAAGGAGCGATATGCCGTGTTCAACGATAACGCATCCAACTGATTCAGCCAGGAATCTTCGACGATCAACTCACGGAAATCTTGAGCAACGGGGCACGTGCCCTTCTCGCCAAGGCGGTCGAAGCCGAGGTTCCAGAATTTCTCGGCCAGCATGCCGATTTGAAGACCGCGGACGGCCACCAGCGCGTCGTCCGCCACGGCCACCTGCCGGAGCGCGAGGTGACGACCGGTATCGGTCCGGTCGCCGTCCGCCAGCCGCGTGTACGCGATCGCAAGGCCGGCGCTGCCGATCCTGGCCGCATCCGGTTCTCGCCGTCGATCCTGCCGCCCTACATGCGCCGCTCGAGGTCGATCGAGACGCTGCTGCCGGTCCTTTATCTGAAGGGGATCTCGACCGGCGACTTTTCCGAGGCGCTGGCGGCGCTGCTTGGCAAGCATGCTGCCGGGTTGTCGGCCTCCGCGATCGGCCGCTTGAAGGACGGCTGGCTCGCCGAGCATGCCGCGTGGCAGAAGTGCGATCTGTCGGCCAAGCGTTTCGTCTACATCTGGGCTGATGGCATCCATCTCGAAGCTCGCCTTGACGACGAAAAGCAATGCATCCTCGTGCTGATCGACGCGACGCCGGAAGGCCGCAAGGAACTGGTCGGCTTCACCGATGGTGCCCGGGAGAGCGCGCACGATTGGCGCGATCTGCTGCTCGATCTGAAGCGGCGCGGGCTCGACGTGGCCCCGCAGGTCGTCATCGCCGATGGCGCACTCGGGTTCTGGAAGGCGGCCGGTGAGGTCTGGCCGAAAACGCGCGAGCAGCGCTGCTGGGTGCACAAGACCGCCAACGTACTTGCCAAGCTGCCGAAGAGCCAGCACCGGAAGCCAAACGCGCGCTGCAGGAGATCTGGATGGCCGAAACCAAGGCTACAGCCGAGCTGGTGTTCGACGCCTTCGTCGAGAGCTACACGCTGAAATACGAGAAGGCGGCCGACTGCCTGCGCAAGGATCGGGACACGCTGCTGGCGTTCTACGACTTCCCGGCCGAGCATTGGAAACACCTGCGACCCATCGAAAGCACCTTCGCCACCGTGCGCCACCGCACGCTCCGATCAAAGGGCTGTCTATCCAACAAGACCGCGCTCGCGATGGTCTTCAAACTGGTCGAGGCCGCCCAGAAAAATTGGCGTCGTCTCGATGGCCACAACCAGCTGCCAAAACTCATTCTCGGTGTGGAATTCAACAACGGGATCGAGGTCATCGCCAAGCCGACCGGCCGTCAGCCCAAAACCGCCGCCGCCTGACCGGCCCGGCCTTCACCAAAATTTGGCGATAGCTCGTGATCAGGCGCCGCTTGATGAGTTGCCGAATCTCGTCGATACGCGGTGTTCCGGGAAGATGGTGATGCGAGCATAGAGGTCGCTAGCCTCCTCGGCGCTTAGGTCCGCGAGGTCAGCCTTCACCTTGGCGATCTCTTTCGACCGACTGGCTGCCAGTGCGTGAGACGCACCTTAGCCCTCGCGTCGCCATCGGCATCTGTGTCGGCGAACGGCTCCAAGAAAGAGCCTGTCGCAATAACTGCGGTAGTAACGAGCAGAAAGTATGCGTTGATCCAGCTTTTCCCGTGGACTTGTAATGAGCCAAACAGATACGCACCGATTTCCAGAATCAGTCGAAAGATCCGAGAGACGGTCGCCCTGCGCTTTGCGCTTGAGGAAGCCAGCGATATTCGGCCGTCCGCTTCCACGAACTCGACGTCGTCGTTTCGATCGATGTAGACGACGCAGTCTTCAGGAAGTGCTAGAATTCTCAACAGAGCAAATTTGGGTTGGAAAATGTAGCCAAGATTTCGATGCGGCTCTTTTGGCCGCGCTTCCCTTCCGGCGCCTCGATTGGCCGCGTTCGCTCTGCGTGAACTGTCGGAAGTGCCGGAGTGGGTCTAGATCGCCGTTCTCATGGATTTCCAATCAGCCGATATCAATAGTTCCGATCGACCGGGATTCGGAGTTCGCATGTTTGAGCGGTTCGTAGAACGTTAGGCGGAAGAAGCCCTTTCGGATATCTCGGTGATCCTGATTGCGTGACCGCGCCGGGCCAGCCGAACCTATATTACATTCGGCGATCAGACGGTCCTGGAGCCGCAGAGTGCAACCCGGCTGGTTTGATCGGGCCTGGACCGAGCCACCATCATCGAGGAGATCCAGCGTGCGCCGGCCCTGCTGCTGGCGATACAGAAGACGGTTGACGAGGGTTGCTTGCTCACCGGCTCGGCAAGCGTGCTGACCCTGCCGCGTATCACCCATGGTTGGTCGATCCCGAGTGGATGACGAAGCATCGCTATTCGACAGGTCTGCGCAGCCAGTACGTTTCGGCTGGCTGGCTGGTTCAGCCAACGCGTGGAACTTTCAAGCGCCCGCTTGGCACCCTGACATGGCAGAAATCGGCCATATCGCTTCGGACGTTGCTTGAGCGCCTGTAAATCAGCGTGGAGTTCCGACGCCGATCGGCGAACTAAGATGTTGATCCAGCAAACGGCGAAGGGTTAAACCTTGGACGCCTGTTCACAAGTGCTCGCGTCGGAGCCGCCCAAGTGCGGTGCTGAGCCATCGAAAACTGCTTGCCAGCGCGCGCTGAACTACCTCGCCGAGATTAACCCGATCGCCCGTGGCGAGGCACTGCTGCATTCCGGCCGATTTCGCAAGGCTCGGTCGTCGACAAGGGGGCCCATGTGCTCGGTATGGGCACGCAGATTGTTCGGGTGAGCAGCTGCTTCGAGCCGGACGAGATTCTTGAGCTGACCGCAAAGCGCGAACGGCATCTCTTTCTTCGCGGCGCTGTGTGGCGCCTGACGGTCGCGGCAGAGGGAGCCGGCTGCCCCGCGCCAGGTCTGAAGACCATCCTCCACGGCGGTCGGGCGATGTAAGTCGCCGACTGCAAGGCGGCGCTCGCCGTGTTGGGGCCGAAGCTCGCGCAGACCTACGGTGCGAGACGCCGATGACAATCACCTATGCCGAGGTCGATGCATGTCGATGCCCCGATCCGCGCCGTGACGAGCACCTGGCATCGGTCGGCATCGCCCCAGAGTGAGGTCGAGGTCTGCACCGTCGATGAGGCGCATCGCCAAGAGTGAGTTTGCAGTCAAAGGCTCAATCATTACCAACAACCACCGTGTCCTGTTCTGTTTCGTGCTGCACGTTAGGGCGCTGCCCCCATAACCCGTACGACGGTCACACCTTGCGGGAGCTCATCGACCGAACCGAGACACTCAACGACTGCGCGATCGAGCGGTCGACGCACGAAATCCCACTGAACCTTCATCTCTGGCCAGAAGCGGCATCTTCGGTGTCATCAAGCGCGAGCTGCGTCGCCGCAGCGCTATCGAAACCATCATCGGACAGCTAAAGGCCCGTGGCTACTCGGCCCCTGCTATTTCAAAGGCCGCTGTGGCTAGCGTCATCCTCTCGGCTGTCGGCTATAAACTTCCGCCGCATCCTCGCCTGGTGCTGGAAGCTCTAGCGCTCCATCCTGATCCTCCTTTGGCGCGCCTTCGCAACCCTGTCGCCCTAATTCCCACTTGCTAACGGACGACTATTTGCCAGCAGGTTTTCCTCGGACGCCAGTAGATCTGCATCCGGTCGCTGACGTCGGCTTATAGTCCGGTGACCTGTTCGAGGAGCAAAAAAAATCGGGCCTTGGGCGGAAGCGGCCACGAGGACCAGGTTTTTAACACGCGGTGGCAGAAAAAATTGCAGTTGTGGCGCTGCTGCTCGAGAAGTGCTCACAGTTTCGTCAGAGAGTTCGCCCCAGGTACAGCAGCCCTCATGTCGAGGACGAAGCGCTCTGGCTTCGGCACAAACGCCCAGTGGGCTGCCAATCCGCCTTCAAATCGTTGGCCGCTTTCGCGTGAGGCCAACGCTGGTCCGTATCGCACGCATCTGAAGGAAGCCAGACCTTGGGCCACCAGCGGCCAAGTGTTAGAGCAAGAGCGGTCCCAAACTGTCGATTGTGGGTATCCAGGGCTTGCGCGCCGTCTGATCGATAGCGGTCCCGACACGCGACATGCCGCTCATCCAGGTCTGCGTCATGATCTTCCGCTCGGTCTATCTGTTCCTTGGGTTCCTGGTCGATATCGCCGGGATCCTATTTAACCCGAGGCGCGGTCATCATTGAACACTGATCAGACCATTGCTGCAGTCGAAGCGCCCGCCGCGCTCGCACCTGCGGCTGTCCGCTCGCAGGCACGATCGGCCCTAGCATCGTCGCCAACTGATGGCGTTCACACGTTCCGTACATCGCCCCTCACGACGTCGGCGCGCCGGTCGACGATGACCCGTTCGCGCGCCTGTGCTCGGCGCTGCCGCTCGGCAGTAATTGCTTCGGCCGCGATCCTCAGCCGCATCGTTGTCGGCGCGCACTCTCAATCGGGATCCTGCGGCGGCAACTTTCCTTGCCATCCTGATGGGCGGCACACTCGGCATGCTGAACGCGTTTTGTGCCGTCGAACGAACGCGGCGGCGTCGCTCTACTCCAATCGAAGAGATCAACCGTTCGGAGCGGGATTCTGAGCAGCCCGATAGAGCCCATGCGTGTGACGCAACTTCAGCTCCTCACCCCCTGGAAGACTATATGAGTCGCAAGAAGTTGAGCAGAAGCACGTGCCCTTGTTGGGTAAGTATCGATTCAGGATGGAACTGCACACCAATAGTTGGGTGATATCGATGTGCGAGGGCCATAACCTCGCCTTCCTCCGAACGCGCTGTCACCCTGAGATGCGGCGCGCATAACTCATCGACCTCGACAACGAGAGAATGGTAGCGCCCGACGCGAAGTGGGGACGGGAGTTCCTTGAATAGCCCTCGGCTATCATGCGTTACGTAGGAGGATCGACCATGCATAGGGCGACGTGCACGCGCCACTTGACCGCCGAAAACGCTCCCAATGCACTGGTGACCGAGACAGATGCCTAAAATAGGGACTTGACCCGAAAGTTCGCGGACGACGGCGGTGGATATTCCGGCCTCAGCTGGACCGCAGGGACCGGGCGAGATAACTACTGCGCGCGGCCTGAGGCCAACAAGATCGCTAACGCCGACCACGTCGTTCCGGATAATTTCCGTTGCTTCACCAAGCTTGCGGAAATAGCGGGCAATGTTGAAGACGAAGGAGTCGTAGTTGTCGATGATGACAATCAAGATGCACCGGATGTTTCAACACGAAATGCGTCAAAGATTCGCTGTGCCTTTGCGAGTGTCTCCTCGTATTCGGCCTCTGGGTTTGACATCGCCGTGATCCCGCTACCCGCATGAAACACAGCCAGGTCGTCGTCGATCGTGACAGTGCGGATCGCGATATTCGTGTCCATGTGCCCGCTGAAGCTGATAAAGCCAATCGCCCCGCAATAGACGTCTCGCGCCGTCCGCTCTATTTGCGCGATAATTTCCATCGACCGCACCTTTGGCGCCCCGGTAATGGAGCCGCCAGGAAAGCAGGCTCGAAGCAGGGTAATAGCGTCTTGGTCGTCTGCAAGTTCACCCGTAACGATCGATACGAGGTGGTGCACTGAGGCATAGGATTCGAGGCCGCACAGCGCTGGAACCTCGACCGAATGTGGAGTGCAAACGCGCGACAGATCGTTGCGCATGAGGTCGACGATCATAGTGTTCTCGGCACGGTCCTTTTCGGACGCGACTAGAATTTCAGCGCGGCGCTGGTCTTCCTTGGAATCCGCGGAACGCGCGATCGTGCCTTTGATGGGGCGCGTTTCGACCTGTCGTCCCTCGAGCCTCAGGAAACGTTCCGGCGAGCTCGATGCGATGGTGAGCTTGCCATAGCGCAGGAGGGCTGCAAAGGGTGCCGGGTTCAATGACCGCAGCTGGCAGTAAAAGGCAAGAGGATCAAATGAGGTCGACAGGCGGGCGCTGAAGCGCTGCGCAATGTTGGCCTGGAAGACCTCTCCAGCCAGAATCAATTCGACGACGCGCTGTATCGCCGCAATGTAGCCCTCAGGGCTGAAGTTCGAATGCCATGCAGCAGCTCGGCCGGGTGAGTTGTTCCCCGACGTCTTTGGGCCCGCAAGCAATGCTGCGGCAAACTCGTCGGCTCGACGGCGTGCGCGCTCGGCGCGACGTGCAGGATCCTGCTCCGGCCATCCGGTAGAAACGACCCAGCATCTCTCGTCATGGTGGTCGTAGCTGATGACCACGTCATAGAAATGGAGGATGGATTGGGGCAAACGCTGACCGGGAATCGTCGGCCCCGACAATCGCTCCAGAGTCCTGTTCAGATCGTAGGCAAGGAAGCCGGCCGCGCCTCCCTGGAACGGCGGGAGATCAGGACGATGCTCTTGCGGATACTTGGCAAGCAGGGTGCGAAGGACTTCCCATGGATCGCCCTCGAGAGCCTCTCCGTTGCAACTCGCTTGTCCGTCCGCGACGATGTAGGTGCTGAACGGGTCGCAAGTCAGATATGAGTAGCGCCCGAGCAACTCATGCCTTGCTGCGCTATCGAAAAACGTGAGGTGTGCTCGATGCGTGAGACATCGCATCGCTGTGACCGGCTCAATCCACTGCAGCTCGCGGACGTGCACGGGACTGTCAGTCACCAACGACCGGTGTGTTGTGAGGTGTGCTCCGATTGTGATCCCGACCCCAATGAGAGCGACGCTCGTCTGGGACCCGCAGGCTCTTGAAATCGATTGTCAGGTTAACCCCCGCCCGTGGACACAGTGCGCCGAGTAACTTGGCTCTTCGCTGCCGTCGGGGCCAAACGCGCATCTGTTGATACATTGTAGTCCGCCGCGAACCGTAGCTCCCGGAGCGGTCGTACCCGCCTGATCGATTCCTGGTACAGATCATGCGCCTTGTAAGCTGCGAGTTCCGTCTCGTTGTCGAACTCACCGTAGACCACAACGTCAACATCGTTGCCGAACCGGTCGGACTTGCGATTGCGAGCAACCTCGAGCCGGCTTGCATGTGGGATTGTGGTGAGTACCGATAGGCCTTCGACGATTTGGTCGATATGGGCCTTATCCTTGGCGGTGAACAAGACGATGTGACGAATCATGGATAGCCGTTAGTAATTTCGGAAGTAGGTCGCATAACTAGCTTAGGATCGAGGCCGCCGCAACGCTCGCCAAAGCGGTAGTGTGACGCCCTTGCGATAGTCCGCAGTTTTCAACGAAGCTCATGCTCAGGAAGCGGGAAGGGCAAGGCGCTCAATCGTTTGAATGTGGCGTGCCAGCAGGTTACAGGCTTGATCAACGTTGCGCGCTCGAAGTGCCTGCAGAATTAGGCGGTGATCCTGGTTGGATCGTGGTCGCCAGCCGACACTTCGCGCCATAGCGAACACTAATCGTGAATTTGCGAGTTGTAGTCCGTCAAGGCTCGCGAGTAGGCGCGGCATCGCGCAGGGCGCCACCAGCGCGTAGTGAAAGGCGCGGTTGGCCGTCTCAAACTCCTGAATGGTCAGGGCATTGTCTGCTTCAATCAGGGCGAGCTCAATCCGTGCCAAATGGGCCGATGTGAGTTTTGCGGCTGCATTGCGCAACGCGACCACTTCGAGCGCAGCACGCATCTCGGCGATCTCCTTCACTGAATTGGTGTCGAGCGGGGCAACCCGCACACCGCGACGGGGCACGGTGACGACAAGATGTCGGGCCTCCAGTTGCCAAAAAGCCTCGCGCACCGGGACGTGACTGGAATTGAATTCCCGCGCGACATGATCCTGCCGGAGTGGGGCGTCTGGCTGCAGCGCGCCGCTGAGGATGCGCTCACCGATTGACTCCGCAATGCGCACCGCAACCGTCGTGTTCTCGTCAGTCATCATAGATTATCTATCATTACCCCTCCGTCGATGATCGGCATAAGCCCGCTCGTTTTGCAGAATTTCTGCAATCCCCGCAGACTTTCGCGGTCTTTGGTCGTCGGCATACGGTTATGTTTCATGTCGAAGAGGCAAAGCAGGCAACGGGCGGCCACATTATAGATAATAGCCGGGATTATCTATAATAAGGAAAGGCGAGACTTATGGTTGCTGCCGTCGGAGCGGAACGGAATGACGGGCCCAACAGCGCGCCGGTCCGCCATGACTGGCAGCGCGCCGAGGCCGAAGCGCTCTATGGCCTGCGGTTTGCCGACCTGATGTTCCAGGCGCAGAGCGTTCATCGGAAGAACTTCGATCCAAGCCACGTCGAAACAGCAAGCCTGCTCAGCATCAAGACCGGCGGCTGTCCGGAAGACTGCGGCTACTGCTCGCAGAGCGCGCATTACGACACCGGCCTGAAAGCCGCCCGCCTGATGGATCGCGCCGAAGTGGTCGCCATCGCCCAGTGCGCCAAGGACGCTGGCGCGACGCGCTTCTGCATGGCCGCGGCCTGGCGCAGTCCGAAAGACCGAGATCTCGATCAGGTCTGCGACATGATCAGCGCTGTTAAAGACCTTGGCATGGAAACCTGCGTCACGCTCGGCATGCTGACGTCGAAGCAGGCCACCCGGCTCTCCGAGGCGGGGCTCGACTTCTACAATCACAACGTCGATACCTCGCCCGAGTTCTACGACAAGATCATCACCACCCGCGCCCTGCAAGATCGCATCGACACACTGGCACACGTGCGCGACGCCGGCATGAAGGTCTGTTGTGGCGGTATCGTCGGCATGGGTGAGCGCGTCGAGGACCGGCTCGGCATGCTCGTGCTACTCGCCAATCTTCCCAGCCATCCGGAAAGCGTGCCGATTAACCTGTGGAACGAGGTCAAGGGCGTGCCGGTCAATGACACCGCGGAGCGTCCCGATCCGATCGCGCTGGTGCGCCTGGTCGCGACCGCCCGGATAATGATGCCTAAGAGTGTCGTGCGGTTGTCCGCTGGACGGCAGTATATGACCGATGAACAGCAGGCGCTGTGCATTTTGGCCGGCGCGAATTCGATCTTCATCGGCGATGTGCTGTTGACCACCAAAAACCCGCGGCGCGACCGCGACGCGAATTTACTGGACCGGCTCGGCGTCACGTCCGGGCTTGCCTGATTGAAGCAGCTCAAGGAGCACGCTGTGCGCAGACTCCGGTTTAGGTGAGAAATGCAGATTGCGTTGATGAAAGGCAAAATCCTTCGCGCTTCGGCGACTGAAGCCGATCTGCACAGTGATGGCTCGATTTCGATTGATCGTGCACTGCTGGATGCGGCAGGATTCCTGATCAACGAACGCGTCGAAATCGACAACATCGAAACCGGAGCGCGCTTCGCTGCCTATGTGGAGGAAGCGCCCGCGGATCTGGCATCATAGATTTGAACGGAGCGGCTGCGTGACTTGCGATGCCCGGAGACAAGATTATTAGCGGCCATCAGAACTTTCGCGAGATCGACCGCTACTTTGCGAGTGAAGAATGAATTCAATCCACAAGGCCAAAGTTGGCGACTATGTCGCGGCCTTGCATGCCCTGAAGGTAGACAACCGGCTGCGTGGCCTCAAGCCGCGCGCGGGCATCGATTTTGCGTCGAACGATTATCTGGCGCTCGCGAGCGCGCCGCGGATGAAAAAGGCTGTTTACGCCGCGCTAGAAGCCGGCACACCGATCGGAGCCGGCGGGTCGCGGCTTCTGCGCGGCAATTGCGACGAACACGAAACTCTCGAAGCAGAAGCGGCTCAGTTCTTTGGGGCGGAGACGGCGCTTTTCCTTGGTGGCGGGTATATCGCAAATTTTGCTGTCCTAACAACGTTGCCACAGCGGAGCGATTTGCTTGTTCTCGATTCTCTGGTGCACGCAAGTATTCATGAAGGCGCGCGAGCTGGCCGGGCCGAGTTTCGGATAAGCGACCATAACGACGCCCAGTCGGTCGAGGACACAATTCGTGACTGGCGGGCCGAGGGCGGAACGGGTCGCGTCTGGATCGTGGCCGAAAGTCTCTACAGCATGGATGGCGATTTCGCCCCGCTCGAAGGCCTGGTTGCGATCGCGGACCGGTACGACGCGTTCCTGATGGTGGATGAGGCTCATGCCACAGGCGTTTACGGAGAGCAGGGACGAGGGCTCACCGCGCCTTATGAGGGACGCGACAATCTCCTGGTCGTTCATACCTGCGGCAAAGCGCTCGGTGCGGCAGGTGCACTTGTCACTGCCTCCGGCGTGCTACGCGACTTTATGGTCAATCGCTGCCGTCCATTTATCTTCGCCACCGCCCCCTCACCGCTGATGGCTGTCGCCGTGCGGGAGGCACTCTTCATCCTGCAACATGAACCTGAGCGGCAGCAGCGTCTGGCCAAGCTGGTCGCGTTCACGCATCGGGAGATGGGTTTGCGCGGTTGGCGAAGTCCTTCGGCCTCGCAAATCGTGCCGTATATCGTTGGCGACAACGCACGAGCGATGCGGCTCGCGTCAAGACTGCAGGCTCGCGGGTTCGATATCCGAGGAATCCGGCCGCCAACCGTGCCGGCGGACACGGCGCGTTTGCGAATTTCACTGACGCTCAACGTTGGGGAGGATGACGTGCGTGCAATGCTCGATGCTCTGTTCGAGGAGACCAGAGGTGAAGCGCGATGAGGCAGCAGATCGTGGTCACAGGCACCGATACGGGAATCGGGAAGACGGTGTTTTCCGCGGGGCTCGCCGATCTCCTCGGCGCGAACTATTGGAAACCGATTCAGGCCGGCCTCGAAGGAGAGACTGATGCCGAGCTCGTCGCGCGACTGGGCAATCTCTCGTCCGATCGCATCGTGCCGGAGCGTTATCGCCTTCAAACGCCCGTTTCGCCTCATCATTCCGCTGAAATTGATGGAATTTGCATTGAGCCAGATTTGCTCGATGTGCCGGACACCGGGGAGCGACCGTTAGTGATTGAGGGCGCTGGCGGCTTGATGGTGCCGCTGAGGGGCGATACACTCTACATTGATGTCTTCGAGCGATGGCGGCTTCCGGTCGTGCTTTGCGCGAGCACGGCACTAGGCACCATCAATCATTCGCTGCTGTCGATAGAGGCTCTGCGAAAGCGCCAGATCCCTATTCTTGGCATTGCCTTCATTGGGGAACCAAATGCTGAGACCCAGATCGCAATTCGGGAGATTGGGCGGGCGCGTTGGTTAGGGCGATTGCCCTGGCTGTCTCCCCTCACAGCAGACACGCTGCAGGCCGCCTTTAAAAGCTCGTTCCGTGCCGATCAATTCAAGCAATGAGGACGAAGCCGAAGTCGCCGATCTGGCATCCGTTCACACAACACGCTCTCCAAGAGGAGATGACAAAGGTTATACGTGCAGATGGCGCCTATCTCCACACCGCTGATGGTCGTCGAATTATCGATGCTATATCATCTTGGTGGGTGGTGACCCACGGCCATTGCCATCCACATATCGTGAGCGCCATCCAGGAACAGGCAGGCAAGCTCAACCAGATCATCTTCGCAGGCTACACCCACGAACCAGCTGAGGAGGTTGCGGCACTGCTTTTGAAAGTTGCGCCCCGTGGACTTGAGCATGTCTTCTTTTCTGATAGTGGCTCGACCAGTGTGGAAGTCGCGTTAAAGATGGCGCTCGGCTACTGGCACAACATCGGGAAGAAGCGGACGCGCATCGTCGTGATGCAACATTCCTACCATGGCGATACGATAGGGGCGATGTCGGTTGGCGCCCGTGGTGTGTTCAACGCGGCGTACAGGCCCCTGCTATTCGACGTTACGTCAATCCCGTTCCCTGGGAGAGGTCATGAACAGGCGACGCTCGATGCGCTCGAGTCTGTATGTCGCAACGAAGTTCCGGCAGCTTTTGTTGTGGAGCCTCTAATATTGGGGTCGGGCGGGATGCTGATGTACCCAGCCTGGGTGCTACGAGAGATGAGGCGGATCTGCGAGGCCTCGGACGTCCTGTTCATTGCCGACGAGGTCATGACAGGCTGGGGTCGCACCGGAACACTATTCGCCTGCGAGCAAGCCAATGTCACCCCCGATATCGCCTGCTATTCGAAGGGCCTCACGGGAGGGGCGCTTCCACTCGCGGTGACACTATGTCGCGCGGATATTTTCGACGCGCACTATTCGAAAGATCGGACACGTACGTTCTTTCATTCAAGTTCATATACGGCAAATCCAGTGGCCTGCGCCGCCGCAAAGGCCAACCTGGATCTCTGGCAAGATCCGGAATCTCGCCAACGCCTGGCGTCGGTCGCGGCGATGCAAGAGCAGGCAATTGAGTCATTCCGCGCCGATCCGCGCTTTGCAAACGTCCGTCGGAGCGGCACGATTACAGCGCTCGATCTGAAAACGAAGGGTGCAGGCTATCTCGCGGGTGTCGGTCCGAAGCTTCAGGCTTTCTTCAAAGACCGAAATCTGCTGCTGCGCCCGCTCGGCAATACGATCTATGTAATGCCACCATATTGCGTCACAGGGGCAGATCTTCATGAAATCTACCTCGGCATCACAGATGCCGCCGATGCGCTAGCTTAAGTGGTCTTGGCGTTCAGCGAGGGAGAATCCAAGGTTCGGCCGTCGGGTTTCTGATTACCACCCTTTGACCGCGTAAAGGCAAAGAGGGTGGTTCTGATTGAGTTGCTGTAGGCACGCCATCATCACCAGCTGAATTCCGTCGAGGAAAGCCGCCCGCACGCGGGATTCAAGCGTCAACGCGTAACTCATTGCATAAATCAAGATCGAAATATCGTTAGATTTGGTAATCAATACTTGGCTAGCGAAGCACGCCGATGGAGCGTGTCGCCTCGCCAAGGAGGCGCAATTCAGAGCTCAAACTCTTGCGCCCGGTGTCCGTACAAGCCGCGAGACTAGGCATCGCCCGCGCCGCACTTCCCGTGCGGGCGTGGTGTTGCAGCGAAGGAAAGGGGGCTATCCACGTAATCCAGACAGGAGGCGAGAAATGCGCAACAGTTCTCATGGTTCGCACCACGGTTCAGTAAAGTGCTGCGCGGTATGCGGTGGAAGGTTCGGGTTGATCCGCTACTACTGCTGGCGTACGGCCCTTTGCTCCAAGAAATGCGTCGACCGCTTCAAGGCCCGCCGGGAGGCCGACCATCAATGGTTTCGCTGGCTGCGAGCGGCTTAATACATGGCTTAACGGGGCCACGCTATGAAATTTATACTCGTGAATCAAAGGACCCTGCGCGGCGACAGAACCTGCACCGAATGTTCCTGGTCCTTAGGTCCGGGTTACGTGCGAGAGGTGGTAACGCGGAGAGAATATTGCAACTACGATTGCTACCGACGCTGCCACTTAATGGATATCGCCTTCCCGTACCTTACCGCGCGTGCCGATTCTAATTCCGGCACGAAAGGTCTCGTTCCTCTTGGGCTCGCAGCCTTGCTAGGTGCGGCTTCGTTCTGGCTTCAGGTCGGGGCGGCCTCGATGTCATGGATCAGCACAGCCGCGCATGCCGACGAGCCGTCCGCGGCTGAGCGACCTCCCTCGGTTTGAGCTGGGCTGAGTCGCGCGGTGTGCGCCAGCGTGACCCAAAGCCGCTCCGCATGAGGAAGAACGGCTGAGAAGTTCTTATTTGATGACCGCGCGATCATTGGAGGGTTTGATGCGTCTGTCCGTGACCGTGGAGAGGTAATTTCCTTTTTCCGTCTCCCCATTGACAGCTTCCTCTCGCCTTCCCAAGGAAGCGCCGACTCCCAAGCATGCGGGGTGGATCGCGATCTAAGATGAGCCACATTTCAGAGCTGCCTGTTGAACGCGTCACGATTCCACTCCTGCAGCGATGGAAGGAGGAGGGCCGTCGTATCGCGATGACCACCGCTTACGACGCGGTTACGGCACGCATCTCCGATCCGATCATAGATGTCATCCTTATCGGGGATAGCGTCGGCAACGTCTGTCTTGGATTCGATGATACATTGCCGGTCAGCATGGCGATGATGAACCATCACCTCGAAGCCGTTGTACGCACAAAGCCTCGTGTCTTGCTCGTGGCCGATATGCCCCTTCTTAGCTTCCATCTCAGTCCAGCGGAGACGATTCGTAATGCCGGAGGCTTCCTGCAGCGCGGGGCCGACGCTGTCAAACTCGAGGGGGGTGCCAAGCGTATCGAAATAGTGCGCGCCCTGATCGATTGCGAGATTCCTGTGATGGGCCACCTCGGCCTCACCCCTCAGAGCGTCAATGTCATGGGGGGGTTCAAGGTGCAGGGCCGGAACTCCGATGACGCCTTGCGCCTGCTCGATGACGCCCACCATCTACAGGAGGCCGGCTGTTTCGGCTCTCGTCCTGGAGGGTATTCCGGCTGAGCTCGCGGCGCGAGCGACCGAATCCCTGAGGATACCGACCATTGGAATCGGTGCGGGTCCTGGCTGCTCAGGCCAGGTGCTCGTCTTTCACGATGTGCTGGGATTGACTGAAGGTCATCGCCCCAAAATTTGTTCGCGCTTATGCCAATGGTTTCCAGTTGTTACAGGAGGCCCTGTCGCGTTGGGCAGCCGATGTCCGCAACGGTACATTCCCGACACCGCAAGAGTCCTGTCGGCTTCCTGAAGGCCTTCGCGACACGGTCGCGAACTGGACACCCTCCAATCCAACCTGATGTAAAGTACAACATGCAAACGATCACGACGGTCGCAGAGCTTCGTCGCGCGCTCGCAGAGGTTCGCAGCGCCGATAAACGCGTCGGACTTGTGCCGACGATGGGCTATCTACACGACGGCCATCTGGCGCTGGTCGAGGCCAGCCGGACGCAATGCGACGTCGCCGTAGTTAGCATTTTCGTCAATCCTACTCAATTCGGGCCCAATGAGGATCTCAGCACCTATCCGCGCGACTTCCTGCGCGATCAAGAGCTGTGTCGCGATGCGGGCGTTGCGATCGTCTTTGCGCCGGATATACAGGAGATTTATCCGGCTCAATTTGAGACCTTCGTCGAACCGGGCGAGCTCGCAAAACCAATGTGCGGAGCTTTCAGGCCTGGGCATTTTCGTGGGGTGGCGACTGTCGTTGGCAAGCTATTCAACATGGTGCAGCCGAATGTCGCGTTTTTTGGACAAAAGGATTTTCAGCAATGCGCGGTGGTGCGCCGCATGGCAATTGACCTCAACCTTCAATTGAGATCGTCACCGTGCAAACCGTCCGGGAACCGGACGGACTCGCGATGAGCAGTCGCAACCGCTACCTAAGCGAGGAAGAACGTTGGCGCGCTCTTGCCACCAGCCGTGGGCTGTTCGCCGCAGCGGATAAGTTTCGCTCAGGAGAGCGCGACGTGGAACAGCTGATTGCGATCGCAAAGGAGCAGTTGAATACGGTCGATCGACGCAGTACCTTGAGCTTGTCGACCCTGATACGCTCAAGCCCGCCGAGAGTCCTCTTCGGCGTACCGCTGCACTATGCGCCGCAGCCTACGTCGGCTCGACGCGTCTAATCGACAACGTGATACTACCGTTGCCAACTCCTTAGCGTTACTCACAACAAAACGACGGAATGAGCTCAGAGATACTGATGTTTGCAATGAATGGGTGTTTTCGTCCACGAACAGTTTTTGAGGGACCGGGCTCGGATTATTCGCGATCTAGCGGACAAGGCAGACCCTTTCATCAGAAAGAGAGTGCTGGGACCTCGCGGAACGGTATGACAGACGTATTAGCCGCCCATCTCAGGCGATCAAGATGGCGGCCACGGCGATTTCGCCGACCAGCACAATCGCGCCATCGATGCGGTGAAGTCCATCGAAACGTAAGCGCGATCGCGGCTGGACAAGCCGCAATCGAACACCGGCACAAGCCGAGAAAACGTGTCATGTGAGAAGCAGAAAGAGAAGGTGGAGACGGCTTGGTGGGGGCGCGGAAGTCGCAGATTTCTTACCCGATCAAACAGACTTGAACCGCGAAACGCGAAATGTGCATTATCTTTCTCACTAGGGACGGGGGAGATCTCCAAATGTTGGATGCCGCTACCACCGCGCTTCTGCGCGCGATCCTGGACGAGGTCTGCGAGAGCCTTTCCCCGCATGATACCGGTGCCCGCACTTACGTCGCCTCGAAGCTTCTGGAAGCCGCCATCAGAGGTGAGACGACGTCCGACCGCCTCAAACAGATCGGCCGCGAAGCCCTTTCCGAAAGACCGACCATGTGGGGGTAGGCGTAGACAACAGACACGATGTTGCCACTCAGTTGAATTTCCAGATCACAGTTCTGAAGATACTGGTGAGCTATCTGGTCGAGGCCGCACCGATGCTGAGCTTAAGCGTGACATGGCCATTTTGGCTGTCTCCTGCCTTGTCCGCGTTGGCCCAAAAAGTTGACGCCATGACCGCACGGAAAACTTGCATTCTGCCGAGCTGGCGCAGATTTTCGTCGATGCGAGGGCCGAGATTAGCGAATTTCGCTTTTAGGAAGCCGATAAATGTTACTGCAAGAGATCCTGATAAGTCGAACCCTGAGAACTGACTGTCTTGTCGGTAGAGCCGATGCGGCTCCTAGTTATCTCTCTCCATACGAACGACTGGAACCATCTGACGAAGCCTGAGTGGAGGTGAGGATGCGCCCCAAGGGACGAATCCGATGAAATGGGAGACCTTCGGATGCCGTACTACTCTTTTGATCTCGTGATTGACGAGGAGTACAAAAATCAAGGCGGCCTCATTCTCGAAAATATCGAGGTTGCCTCCGACCGAGCGGACCAGCTCGCGACCGAACTGTCTATTGTACATCCGGACCTGAAGGCCAAAGGCTGTGCGGTTCGGGTCACCAGCCCCGAGAACGCTGAGATCTATCGCACGCCACTCGATCCGGTCCCGTCATGGATGAGACGTCAGCACTGAGCGTCGGCAGTGGCGGGCGACACTCGAAACGATCGGTTTGGCTTATGGGAGGGGCGATCGCGCGTCCAGGGCGAGGCGCCGTGATGTTCCCAGACAGTCGAACTGTCGAGGTCATCTAAGGGCCATAGCGTCGACAGAATGGGCGCGCGATGGACGAGTAGAGATTCACGCTTACTTGACTTCGTCGCCTGAACTTAAAAAGGGAGCCTCGATGAGGCGACTGGGGCCTGGCCTTGCGTCCTAACAGCGTTCCACGTTTTTTCCGTTAAAAACCGGCTGAAGCCTGCATATCGACCGGCACCTTGTTGGATGCGGAAAAAGGCCGCGCGAACATTACGCGCGGCCAAGTCGGGGAGGAAAACGCTTGAAGGGGTATCGAGATGAGCAGATCGATCACTCATCGAGAGCTCCAAGCTTGTCAGAGAATCACCGTTGCGAGCGCGTCAATCATCTTTGATCCCGCGCTTGAGTGATCGGACAACCGAATTCAGCGCCGCTTGGCGGCGTTTTTCGCGCATGCTTCGCATCTTTTATGCGAAAATGATCAACGTGTCGCACGCTGTGAGCTACTACCGGGCTGTTCTGGCAGTTCGCATCTCATCGGCCTGTAAATTGATTTCACGTTGATAGATCTGCAACGTGTCCTCAAGGCGATATAGCGCGCCTCGGACCGCTTTTGCCCAGCGAGCTTGGCTCCTTATCATCGGCGCAAAGCTCGTCGAAATCTTCGCTCGCCACGACGCTGAGCAATAGTGCTTCACCTACACTGCGAGTTCAGGATTTTGAAATCAATGTAATTTAACTGGCAGATTGTCATCGACCGAATGAAGTCCTCTCCCGTTTAGCTCATATAGAAAAGCGCCCGTCGCACTCGCAATAACAAGCACTGCGCGGGCATGAACTTATTGAAGGGGTAAAATGAGTAAAATTGCTGCGAGGATTTTCGGGCAATCAAAGGGCTGCCGTGGCTTACGCATTGGATTGCGCGGCCAAATGGCACTGCTCGGGATTTCCGGGGTCCTCGTCACCGGTGCAATCTGCGCCGCCGCCCTGAATTATGCGAGCCTGGTCCAGCGCGATTCGAATCACAGCAACCAATTCAACGCCAATGTCGCATCATTGTCGCAAAGCTTTCTCGAGTCCCGACAAATCGCGAGCGATTTCCTGCGCAAGCCCAGTGAAGTGTCGATCAAGAAGTATGCGGACAATTATGAGCGGCAGCTCGCAGACTTGAGTCGCCTCGAAGCATTTTTGACGGCTTTGCCCGAGGATGACCCGCTGAAGCAAGCAACCTTCCTGCGGCCGGCGATCAATCTCTATGCAACGCGCTTTCAGAACGTAGTCTCGGCGCAACACAACCTCGGCTTCAATGAAGATGACGGATTCCAGGACAAGCTGCGCAAAGCCGTGCACACCGTCGAACAACGTCTGGCAGAGCTGAACCAGCCTCGGCTGACCATCTTGATGCTGATGATGCGCCGGCACGAGAAAGACTTCATCTTGCGCGGCGAAGACAAATATGGCGATCAACTGGTTGACCGGGCGGCGGAATTCGAAACCGCGCTCGCTCAGTCAAGCCTACCGGCTGAGATGAAATCCCAGATCCTCGAGCTGATTCGCGCATACAAGTCGAGTTTTATGTCGTTCATGGTGACGCAGCAAGCGCTGAGCGACCAGGTCGACGATCTCGCGCCGATCTTCGACCGTATCCGCCCGGCGCTCGTGAAGATCATGTCTGCCGCTGACGCGCGCTCGCGGGCTGCGGAAATGCGAGCTGAAGAAAATCGGCGGAAGCTGATCTGGGTGATCGGGCTTGCAACGATGGTCGTTGGCCTGCTCGCCTTACTGTTCGGCCAACGCATCGCCAAAACGGTCGCTTCGATGACGGCAGCCATGCGCCAGCTCGGCGACGGCCGGTTCGATGTGGTTCTCCCGGGCCTTGGCCGAAAGGATGAGCTTGGCGAGATGGCTGCGGCAGTCGAAATGTTCAAGCTGAGAGCTCGCGAGAGGGCGCAGGCCGAGCTCGACGCAAAGGTCGAACAAGATCGTACCGCTGCCGAGCAGCGTAAGGCCGATATCGCCCGGCTCGCCGGCGAATTCGAAGCCGCCGTAGGCAAGGTGATCGACACTGTCTCGTCCGCGTCCACAAAACTTGAAGTCTCCGCACGCAGCCTTACCAGTTCCGCTGATCACAGCCGGCAACTCTCCATAGAGGTCGCCTCCTCATCGGAGGATGCGTCTGAAAACGTTCAACGTGTCGCAGCCGCGACGGGCGAAATGGCGGCAACCATCGCCGGTGTGGGCCGGCAGGTGGAAGAGGTCGCCAACATGGCGCGCGTAGCGGTTCGCAAGGCCGAACTCAGCGACCCGCGCCTGGTTAATTTAGCGGCCGCGGCGGAGCGAATCGGCAGCGTGGTCCAGCTGATCGCCGCGATCGCGCGGCAAACCAATTTGCTCGCGCTGAATGCGACGATTGAAGCCGCGCGCGCCGGCGATCGCGGCAGAGGTTTCGCGGTTGTCGCCCAGGAAGTGAAATCGCTCGCGACGCAAACCGCGCACGCGACCGTTGAGATCAGCCAGCACATTGGCGGCATTCAGGCCGCGACGACTGAGTCGGTCGTCGCGCTTACCGAAATTGGCGTCATCATCGGCCGCATCTCGGACATCGCCATCACCGTGGTCGATTCGATCGGGGAACAGGAGGCGACCAGCAAGAACATTGCGTTCAATTTGCAGGAAGCGGCGGCCAGGACAACCCAGGTGGCAGCGAGCGCCGGTGAAGTCACCAACCGCGCAAAGGAAACCGGAGGGGCTTCGATGCAGGTGCTGATGTCTGCCGAACTGCTATCTGAGGAAAGCTCTCGGCTGAAGCACGAACTAGACAGCTACCTGGGCAGTGTTCAAGCGGCTTAAATCGGCGTGTCAACGTCGTAAGCTCTCCACGCCTGAAAGTTGACCTTTCTTCCGAAGCCAAGTTGGCCCATCTGCTATCGGAATCGGCGGGTAAATGCTAGGAGACCGGGTCTGTTAGAGCTGCAACGCGGAAGCGCTGAGCACTCCTACGGTTCTCATGCGCGGTTTCTTTATCTCCGCCGCGAGACGGCGGAGCGAGCCGTAAACCCGACGCAAAAATGCTTATCCCCCCAACAACAGCAGGAATAATGCGCTGGTCTTGAATATCAATTTAGGTGCTGACCGGTCAAACGGCGCAACGCAGCGGTTGCTGCTCTCTTCTGCGGTGCAATCGAGGGTATTTCCATGCGCAATCATAACCTTGTTTCCGGTAGCCCTGGCACTGACCGCGGCCGGCCTCGCGCTGCTCTGCTCGAGCCTACTCGTCTTTGCCTTCGCTTAGCGGCTGCATCCGACGACGAGGGAACCGATCGACATCGAGCATATGGAATTATAAGCCGATGGTCTTGCTGCGGTGAAGGTTGCTGAGCGTCGGCATCCAGTAGGCGTTCTGCAGCATTGGCGGCTTCGCGGCAAAGCCGCCGTTTCTAAGCGGTTTCGATCGATATCTTGTCCTCTGGAGGAAGAACGTCGCCTCATGAAGTTGACGGTATTGCCCGTCAGTCGCTGTAATTGTCGATTGCTGGCGCCGTCGGCACAAGCCGACAGTCGTTGGTGAAATCCATCGAAAAGCGGCATCAGAACGCGGACTTCAGGCGTCAGTGCCGCGCCATTGTATGAATCAATATCGCCATATCGGTACTGTGCAGGGCGAACGCGACCATTACACGAGCCGACGTTTGTGGAGAGCGGCAAAGTGCAATGGCGGCGGCCAAACCAATTCCAATTGGACGAAGCAGAAAATGATCTGGCTGCAGACAATTTGATGCGCTCGGGAGCGACATAGTCCGATCTGAGCGCAGGTCCACCGCGACGGATCAGCTAGTCCGAAATGGAAACGAGGCGGCTGAAGCCATCGGCATGATGATGTAACGCCAGCCATGACGGCAAGACTAACTTGTTCAAGGCCGCAACCAGACACCTGTTCGGGGACGACCTCGATGGCAGAATGGGCCCTGCTGCTTGTGAGCGCCGCGACGGCGGTGCTTGCCGGCATCACGGCTGCGGAGGCGACCGACTGTCCGCGCAAGGACGCACTCGGGACCTCGCGCGTGCTCGCCGTTGACGCCAAGACTCATCCGCGGGTTGGACTGAAGAGCTTTCCCCAAACTCTCCCCTTGGCCGACCACGAGGTCGTGCTGACCTTCGACGACGGGCCCCGGCCGCCGTACACGGAAAAGGTGCTGGCGGCGCTCGCGCAGGAGTGCGTCCGAGCCACGTTCTTCCTGGTCGGCAAGTCGTCAGCCCAATTTCCCGAGCTCGCGCGGCGCGCGGCCGCGCAAGGCCACACCATCGCGCACCACACTTGGTCGCATTCGATGGCGTCGAAGATCAGCTTCGAGAAGGCGAAAGAGGACATCGATCGCGGGATTGCCGCCGACGAAATGGCGCTCCATGGAGTATCGACAATGGCGCCTTCGACGCCGTTCTTCCGCTTCCCCTATTTCGACTCGACCCCTCAGACGCTCGAGCTACTCCAGTCTCGGGGCATCGTCGTGTTCGGAGCGGACCTGTGGGCCAGCGACTGGGAGGAAATGACGCCAGACCAGGAGCTGAAGCTGATCACCAGCCGGCTCAATGCCGAGGGGAAGGGGATCATTCTGTTTCACGACGCCAAAGCACATACCGCCGCGATGATGCCCGCCTTCCTACGGTACCTGCACGACAACGGCTATCACGTCGTTCACGTCGTTCCGACGGCTCCGCTGCAGAGGAATGCCGATACGCATTGATGGCGGAGTGTCACGGCGGCGCAGAGTGGAGCAATCCCGAATCCACTAAGCCGTCGTTCATGTGTGCAGGATGAAGGCGGAATCGCGCATGAGCCGTTTCGGGCAGGTAGGAACCGCAAAGTGACGTGGATCACTTCAGACGTCTGCCTCATCCTTGCCGTTTACGCGCCGGCAGGAGTGGCAGGGGCGCATAGCCGCTCGGTATCTTCGTCGTGCTGCACTTCCTGATTTTGGAATGGAGAAGCCCACCGCTTGTGACCCAAGCGATCTTCCGCTCGAATGCCGCGACCGTCTCACGCTGTAAGCGTGTCCGCAAGCATTAGAAGAGGTCTTCCAAACAAACAGATCGTAAAGTGATGAAAGTGAACGACAAAAACGATCTCGCGCGACACGGCCCGACGAGGCTCTCATAAAGCATTTAACGGCAATGCGATGGCAGGCAGTGAACCCGGCTCATCTGGACGGGACATTGTCTATTCGAGGAACACGCGAGAAGCCGGCCTCAATCGCGAGCTCAACGACCAAGTTACACGCGTTCGTCGGGCGTCCGTGATGTTCTTCATCGCGCGGCAACAAATGGCGCGTCCGATGAGAGATTAGAAAAACTGATTATCTAAACACTACCAAAAACAGTGCGCCTTGGACTCGCGCGTTTCACGATTCTCTGAGAGCATTGATCTCAGGCAATGAAGCCGGTCAGGGACGCTCTCATGGTGCCCACCAACATCTTTGACAGAGTGAGTAATTCAGTTATTGCCGCGGCCCGATGAGCGTTCCTTCTGCGACGCGCGCGGCCATTGCGATGGGACCGTCGAATGTGATTGCTCGGGACTGGATCCGGCAAATCGCTGGTCGGCCTGCCGCTCGAACTTTCTACGAGGGGGGAGAGTAGATCCAGATGCGTGAGTCTTTTCGCAAGCGGTCAGCCTCGCTCCTGTAACGTCCGAGCATGAACACGATGGGGGTGACACGCAGGTCCAAAGAAGGAGAGAGGGCTCCGTGCGACCATTACGATGTTCGACAAATTACGTTCGGCTTTCTGAGATATTTTTGGAGCGGCACGAGGACGCTATCACCTCAATGTGAACTAGAGCGTCATCTCACGTTCAACCGTGCAGTGTATCTGCTTTGAATCGGGTGCTGCGGCAGCCTCCGTCCGCCGCTGGACCAGGTCGTATGTTGGTTAAGCTTGGAAGAGGATATGATATGGTGACCACGCGTGAAGTGTCTATCGATGACGCCACAACGGTGACCCACATGGTTGCTGCCCTACTTGCTGAACTTGAGGGCGGTCAAATGCAGGACGAACTAGATACCCAGCTTGTTGTCGACCTCCTGGCGATGAAAGAGCGCGTCTACGGGTTTCTGGCTTTCACGGAGGCACGCCCGGTCGGCCTCATTATGTTGTCGGAAGGCGCCGCGCTTTTTGCGCGCGGAACCTACGGCATTATCACCGAACTCTATGTGGTGCCCGATCAGCGATCGTCTGGGGTCGCGATGCGTCTCATTGCGGCCGCGGTGGGCCTGGGGACAGTAAAAGGCTGGGGCCAGCTTGAAGTGGGGGCGCCGAGGCAACCCATGTGGAGCCGTAGCCCCACCTCAGCATTGTACTTGAAGGCCGGTTTTGCAGAGATCGGCCCACGCCTCAAATTGCCGTTGCACGGCTTAGCCAGTCATCGTGCGAAATGTAATGCTGCAGGGCGATCGCGATTATATCCTCGGCGGCAACACGCACTCTGCCGCGGTGTGTCGGATTCATCTTCTGCGAGATTTGCGTGAGCGTCGAATTGCCGGCGCCCGGTTGACCGGCGACGAAGTTTGTAATGCCGGCTTGTCGCGCGCGGTGAGCGATCGGCAATTGTCGGAGGAGATCCTGGCGGACGCGGTCGAGGCGGGGCGGCGCTGAGGCTTGCGAAGGGGCCGTGATGCGTTGGAACCTCCGTTGGCGATGTGTGCAATTTCCTGGTGGCTGCAACGAATCTCCGGCCGGAGCAACACTACGAAACTTGATGTGCACGCACCGGCCGGGTTAGCGTTTCGCGCGGCCTTAGAACTTCCCCAAGTTCGCTTAGTTCGCACTGGATCGCCGCCTGGGTCTCTCAGGCGGCGGTCCGGATCAAAGCCCGTCAGGGGCTCCCTCCATCTCGTCATTTCGTCGCAGGGCGCGGTGCCATTGTCGGCATTGCCGCCTTGGCCATGATGAAACATGATGGGCCTTGGCCGGAGACGACTTGTCTTCGGGAAGGTGGAGATGACGCCGAACGCGCAAAGCGCAGATTCGGCCGGTTGAAGGAGCTCTTGACCGCCGACAGCACGCCCTCCGCAATCAGCGGGATGTCCATCGGGCGCTCGCGTAGCGCCGGCATGTGCACCGGGAATGCGGCGAGGCGGTAGTACAGGTCGCGCCGGAAGCGACCGGCCTCGACCTCGGCCTCCAGGTCGCGGTTGGTCGCCGCCACCACGCGAACGTCGACCTTGCGCACGCGCTGCGCGCCGAGCGGCCGGATCTCGCTCTCCTGCAGCACACGCAGCAGCTTGACCTGGAACGCCGGGGAGGTCTCGCCGATCTCGTCGAGGAAGATCGTACCGCCATCGGCGACCTCGAACAGGCCGATACGATCCTGGTAGGCGCCGGTGAAGGCGCCCTTCTTGCAACCGAACAGATCGCGTTCCAAGAGCTCGTCCGGCAGCGCGCCGCAGTTCTCGACCACGAACGCCTTGTTGGCCCGCGCCGAGCCGTAATGGATCGCGCAGGCCAGAAGCTCCTTGCCGGTGCCGGATTCTCCGGTGACCAGAACCGAGATATCGTAGTCGGCGGCGCGCCTGCCGAGCTCGATCACGGCGTGCATCGGGCTTTGCGTCGAATGCACGATGCGGTCGAAATCGCAGAGCTGCTTGGCCACTCCGCGCTTGACCGAGACGACCTTCTTGATGTGCCCCGAGGTCGCCTTGACGTCGACGCCGGCGGTCTCGGTCTCCTTCTGCAGCCGATAGAGCTGAACCGCCTCCTTGACGGTTTCGGCCAGTTGGTCCGGCTGCCAGGGCTTGGTGATGTATTGATAGATGCCGGCCTCGTTCAGTCCTGCGATGATGTCCTCGGACTCCGAATAGCCGGAAATGATCATCCGCACCGGATCCGGCCTGAGCTCGCGGACGCGCTTCAGGAAGCTCACGCCGGATTCGTGCGGCATCCGCTGGTCGCAGAGGATCGCGTGGACAATCTCGCCCTCCAGCAGCTTCTCCGCATCGGTCGCATTGCCGATGCAGAGCACCTCGAAATCCTCCCTGAGCACGCGCCGCAGCGCTCCTGCGAGCGGACCTCGTCGTCGACGAGGAGAATGGTTCCCTGAATGCTCACGATGGCACCGCCATGCCGACAGGCCGATCTGGCGCACGCCGGGACCGGTGACCAGCGATGGTCAGCGGCGTGCGCGACTTCGGCACCTTGTGGATGAAATTGTAGCGCGCGACGTGGTAGCTCGGATCGAAGCCGTAGAAATTCAGCTTCATCCGCCGCAGCTCCTCGTCGCGGTAGGATTGCAGGGGCTTCTCGGCCTCATCGGCGGCGCGCCACTGCCGCTTGGCGGCGAGGCGCATGGCAAAGCCGGCATCCGACGCCATGGTGGCGCCGCGCTGTACGAGGCTTATATCGGCAAGCTCCTCGCCCGATAGCACGCGATCGACGATGCCGAGGCGCCGCGCCTCCGCCACGCCCATCGGGAGCCGGCATTGCGTGATCCGGGTTGCGTTCGCGGCGCCCGCACGGCGCGGCAGCAGATAGGTCCAGTATTCCGAGCCGTAAAGATTGCCCATGTCCTTGTAATGCGGATTGAGGACGATCTGGTCGCTTGCCCAGACCTCGTCGGCGGCAAGACTCAGGAAGACGCCGCCCGCACCCGCATTGCCGCGAATGACCGAGACGACCAGGCGGTCGGTGGTCTCGATGATCGCGCGGGCAAGATCGTCGATCGCATTGATGTTGCGCCAGGACTCATCCGCGGGGCTGTCGGCCGCCTCGATTTCTGCAAGATGAATGCCGTTCGACTAATAATCCCGGCCGCCGGTCAGGAGCAGCACCCTGGTCGGGCGCGCCAGCGCCGCGCGATAGGCCTCGAGCAGGGCCTCACAGTCGGCGGTCGCCATGGCGCCGTTGTAGAAGGAGAACGCGAGCTCGCCGACCTCGCCATGCTCGCGATACCGGATCGGGGCGTAGCCGCAGCCGGGCCGGTGCGGCAGATGCGCCGCCTCGGCGGCAAAGAGTTTCGCCGCCGGCAGCTTCAGGCTCTTCGGCGCGAGCTTCCTGACATGCCCGATCCAGACCGCGCCATCGACCGTGGCGCGCGCCAGCGCGCCGTCGCATTGCGCGACGACGGTGCCGGGCACGCCGGAGATGCCGTGCGCCTCATGCGCATCGAACAGCCTGACCTCCTGGAAGGACGGACTGTCGACCAGGCCCGGCATACCGTCGGCGCTGTCAATCTTGCGCAGCACGGTCGCGGTGGTGTCGTGCTGCCAGTCGATCGCCCGGCCCGCCTGGCGGCAAGGTCCGCGCACGCGAATGCGCGGGTCGTCCGTGTCCATCGGCTGCGGGGCAGGCCGTCCGGATTCGATCGCCGCGACGGCTTCGAGCACCGCCGCAACCGCGCAGGACGTCACCTCATTGCGGTAGATGCTGGACTTAGGCGCACGCCGCATCGGGAAGCTGCGGAACGCCCAGACCAGACCGGCGTCGAACTCGCCATCCGCCTGCAAGACCGTGACGCCCCACTCGCTTGCACCGTCCAGAATCGCCCAGTCGAGCGCCGCCGGACCGCGATCGCCGGGCGGACCGGGATGGACGACCAGGCAACGCAGGCTGCGCCAGACGTCGTTGGGAATCGCCTGCTTCAGGAACGGCGCGATCACAAGGTCCGGCCGATGCAGCGCCACGCTCTCGCGCGTGACCTCGGCATGGATGTCGAGCTCGACCGCGACATTGTGGCCTCGATCCCTGAGCTCGACATGCAGCCGCTGCGTCAGGCTGTTGAAGGAATGCGACAGGAGCAGGATGCGCATGATTTGCCTCAACAGATTCTCGGCAATTGCTCGCCCGACAGCCAGTCGACGATCCGCTCGCCGCCGAAGCTCGTGGCCATCTGCACGAAATGATGATCGTCGGCCACGGCCTCGCCGATGTCGGCGGCGGCGCGGCCAAGCGGATGCGCCCGCATCGCGGCCAGCACTGCAGCAGCATTTTCGGGCGCCACGATCGCGACCAGCTTGCCCTCATTGGCGACATGGAGCGGATCGAGCCCGAGCAGCTCGCACGCTGCCGCGACGCCAGGCTTGACCGGGATCGCCTCCTCGCGAAGATGGAAGCCGAGGTCGGACTGCTGGGCGATCTCGTTCAGCGTGGCGGCAAGCCCGCCGCGGGTGGGATCGCGCATCAGGCGGATGCCGAGGCCGCCGGTTTCGACCATCTTCGCGACGAGATCGTTCAGCGCCGCCGAATCCGAGACGATCTCGGTCTCGAAGGCGAGATTCTGCCGCTTCGACATGATCGCCACGCCGTGATCGCCGAGCGTGCCCGAGATCAGGACGCGATCGCCGACGCGGGCATTCTCCGCCGAGAGATCGAGCCCGTGGGGCACGACCCCAACGCCGGCGGTCGAGATGAACAGGCCATCGGCCTTGCCGCGCTCGACCACCTTGGTGTCGCCGGTGACGATGTGAACGCCGGCGATGCGCGCAGCCTCGCCCATCGATTCCGCGATCATCTTGAGGTCGGCGAAGCGGAAGCCTTCCTCGATGATAAAGCTTGCAGAGAGGTAGAGCGGGCGTGCACCGGCCATGGCGATATCGTTGACGGTGCCGTGCACTGCAAGCGAGCCGATATTGCCGCCGGGGAAGAACAGCGGCGAGACCACATAGCCGTCGGTCGTCATCACCATGCGCCCGGCACCAACGTCGAATGCCGACTGGTCGTTGCCGCGCGCCAGCCATTCATTGCCGAACGCCTCGTGGAACAGACCCGAGATCAACTGCGCCATGGCCCGGCCGCCCGAGCCGTGGGACAGGTCGACGCAGCCGTTCCTGATGTCGAGCTTGCGCTGGTAGGCCTTCATGACACACGCCTTTGCTGGTGGTCGCGGAAGCGGCCATAGGTCCAGTGTGCGGCGCAGGCGCCTTCGGAGGAGACCATGCAGGAGCCCATGGGCGTCTCCGGCGTGCAGACGGTGCCGAACAGCTTGCAGTCGACCGGCTTCTTCACGCCGCGCAGGATGGCGCCGCATTCGCAGGCGGGATTGTCGTCGACGCGCAGCTCGTGCATGTCGAAGCGCACCTCGGCGTCGTATATGGCGTAAGCGCGCTTCAGCTTCAGCCCGCTATAGGGAACCTGTCCGAGCCCCCGCCATTCGAACTGATCGCGCAGCTCGAAGATGTCGGAGACCTCCTCCTTGGCGCGCAGATTGCCGTCGCGGTTCACCGCGCGGCTGTACTGGTTCTCGACCTCGTGCCTATCCTCGTTGACCTGCCGCACCAGCATCAGGATTGCCTGCATCATGTCGAGCGGCTCGAAGCCCGCGATCACCACGGGCCTGCCGAACTCCTCGGCAAAGAACTCGTAAGGGGCCGTGCCGATGATTGTCGAGACATGGGCCGGCCCGACGAAACCGTCGATCTCGACCCGGCCGATGTTGCGGATGTCGGGACTTTCCAGGATGTTCTGCATCGCCGGCGGCGTCAGCACGTGGTTGCAGAACACGGTGAAGTTTTCGAGCTGCTTCTTCTCCGCCAGCCGGATCATGACTGCAGTCGGCGGCGTCGTGGTCTCGAAGCCGATGGCGAAGAACACGACCTCGCGTCCGGGATTGTCCTCGGCGATCCGGATCGCGTCGATGGTGGAGTAGACCATGCGGATGTCGGCGCCGCGCGCCTTCGCCTTCAACAGCGATGCGCCCTGCGAGCCGGGAACGCGCATCAGGTCGCCATAGACGCACAGGATGACGTCCGGCCGCTCGGCGAGCCGGATCGCCATGTCGATGCGTCCGCCCGGCAGCACGCACACCGGACAGCCGGGGCCGTGGATCATCCGCACGTTCTTCGGCAGCATGTCCTCGAGGCCGTAACGCGAGATCGCGTGGGTATGGCCGCCGCAGAATTCCATGAAGCGATAGAGCATTTGCGGATCGGCTTCCGCGCGGATCGCTTTCGCAAGCCCGAGCGCGATCTCCTTGTCGCGAAACTCGTCGGCATATTTCATGACGCGGCTCTCTGCCCCTCGGCGCTAAGCTCGCGCAGCAGTTCGAGCGTCCGCATTGCCTCCTCCGGATCGATCTTCGTCAGGGCATAGCCGACATGGATGATCACATAGTCGCCGACGGCGAGATTCTCGATCAAGGCGACCGATATCTCCTTGCTGACGCCGTCGATCGAGACGATCGCCATCTCGTCGGGCAGGAGCCTCGTGACCTCAGCAGGTATCGCGAGACACATCAGGCGGTTCCTTCCAGGCCGTACTGTTCGAATTGGAGCGTGGCGATCCAGGCCTGGCCGAGGCTGAGACCGCCGTCATTGGGCGGCACTTGCCGCGGCAGCAGCGGCAAGAGACCGGCGGCGATACAGCCGCGCTCGATCTCGCAACTGAGGATCGCGTTGAGAAAGCAGCCGCCGCTCAGGGCGACGGTCGTGACGCCGGTCTCGCGCGCCGCACGGGCGATCCAGTCGACGCAGGCAGCGGCGAGCGTGCCATGGAACAGCCCGGCCCCCTCGACCGGATCGATGCCCTCGGCCGCAAGGCGCGCAAGCAACGGAAACAGGGACAGCACCCCATCCTCGATCGTCCAGCCGTCTTTCATGGAGCGCGGCGCGCGAACCCGCGCCTCCAGTTTCATCGCGGCTTCGCCCTCATAGCTCTGCACCTGGCAAAGACCGAGCAGCCCCGCCGCCGCGTCGAACAGCCGGCCGGCGCTGGTCGTCACCGGTACGCCCGGCTGGTCGAGCAAGGCATGGAGACGCGCAGCCTGCGGCTGCGCCGCAAACCGGGTCGCGATCGCGTTGCCGCGGGCCAGGTCATGCAATGCGCTTGCAGCCATGCGCCACGGCTCGCGCGCGGCGCGATCGCCGCCCGCCATCTTCATCGGCGCCAGATGGCCGAGCCGCCGGAACTGCGCGCGCTCGCACAGCAGGAGCTCGCCCCCCCAATTGCCGCCGTCGCTGCCCTGGCCGAAGCCGTCGAGCACCAGTGCCAACGCAGATCCCGCGAGGCCATGCTCCGCCATCACGGAGGCGGCATGGGCATGATGGTGCTGGACTGCGATCAGCCGCCGCCCGCTCGCTTCGGCGAAGCGGGTCGAGGCTATGTTCGGGTGCAGATCATGGGCGATAACCGCCGGCTCGACGTCCAGCGTCGACAGCAGGTGGCCAATGGTTTCCTCGAAGACACGGACGCCTTCGGCGGTGTCGAGGTCGCCGACGTGCTGGGAAACGAAGGCCTCGCTGCCGCGCGTGACCGTCACGGTCGACTTCAACGCGCCGCCGACCGCAAGGATCGGCGGCACCGGTCGCGCCAGCCGAACCGGCTCCGGCACGTAGCCGCGGGCACGGCGGCTGAACTGCGTCCGGCCGGCGACGACGGCCGCCACGGAATCGTCGGCGCGGGTGACGATGTCGCGATCATGGCTGACGATGAGGTCGGCGATGCCGGCAAGCCGCAGCTCGGCCTCGCGATTGTCGATCAGAAGCGGCTCGCCGCCGGGATTGGCGCTGGTGGCGACGATCGCCCAGCTCTCGCCGGCGAGCGGATGCGCCGCATCCAGCGCCTCGAAGATCAAATGAAGGAGCGGAGTGACCGGCAGCGCGATGCCGATCCGCGCCAGCTCCGGCGCGATCGCTGGCGAGAGCCGATGGCGCGATGTCATCAGCACGATCGGCCGCGGCGACGTCTCGAGCAAGGCGAGCTCGGCAGCATCGGCGTCGGCGATGCCGGCGACCGCGTCCACCGAGCCGACCATGACGGCAAACGGCTTCTGGTCGCGCTGCTTGCGCTGGCGCAGGCGCTGCACGGCCGCCTCGTCCCGGGCATCGCAGACGAGCTGATAACCGCCGAGCCCCTTGACTGCGACGATCTTGCCTGCGGCGATCGCGGCAGCGATGTCCTCGATACCGTGGCTGAGCCGCGGGCCGCATTGCGGGCAGGCGATCGCTTCAGCATGGAAGCGGCGGCTGTCGGGATCGGCATAGTCGCCCGCACAGGCCTTGCACATCGCAAAGCGCTTCATGGCCGTGGTCGCGCGGTCGTAAGGAAGCCGCTCGGCAATGGTATAGCGCGGACCGCAATGGGTGCAGTTGACGAAGGGGTAGCGATAGAACCGGCTGGCTGGATCGAACAGCTCGCTCAGGCATTTTGGACAGGTCGCGGCATCGGCGCCGATGCGTGTCGACACCCTGCCCTGGTCGCTCGCGCGGATATAAAACCCTTCGCTCGCCACCGCCCCGACCGGCTGCACCGAGATCTCGTCGATCCGGGCGAGCGGCGGCTTTTCCAGCGGCAGTGCCCTGACGAAGTCCGACGCGCGCTCGCCCTCGACCTCGATGACGACGCCATGGGAATCGTTGGCGACGAAGCCGTCGAGGCGGTAGCGCGTGGCGAGGCCGTAGACATAGGGGCGAAAGCCGACGCCCTGTACCGCGCCGCGCACGTGCAGGCGCAGCCGCCGTCCGTCCCGCGCCGTGGCCTCGCCGCCCATCGTCACTCCGCCGCCGTCATCGCGGCAGGCGTCGTCGCCGCCATCCGCTTGCGGATCCAGGCAAAGAACGCCGCAAAGCCTTCGCCGGTGCGCGCCGACACCGTCAGCACCTCGATCTTCGGGTTGACCCGGCGCGCATAGTCGATGGTCTTCGCCAGATCGAAATCGAGCACGGGCGCGAGATCGATCTTGTTGATCAGCATCAGCGACGAGGCTGCGAACATGTCGGGGTATTTCAGCGGCTTGTCCTCGCCCTCGGTGGTCGAGAACACCACGATCTTGCAGGCCTCGCCGAGATCGAACGCCGCCGGGCAAACCAGGTTGCCGACATTCTCGATGAAAAGCAGGCCGCCGTTCAGCCAGGGCAGCCGGTCATAGGCCTCGCCGACCATGGCGGCGTCGAGGTGACAGCCCTTGCCGGTATTGACCTGGATCGCCGGCACGCCGGTCGCGCGAATGCGCTCGGCATCGTTGGAGGTCTGCTGGTCGCCTTCGATCACGCCGATCGCAAAGCTTGCCTTCAGCTCGGACAGGGCGCGGACCAGCAGCGAGGTCTTGCCGGCGCCGGGGCTGGAGACCAGGTTGAAGGCGAGCACGCCGTCGGCCGCGAAGCGGGCGCGGTTGTCGGCCGCAAGCCGGTCGTTCTTGCCGAGGATGTCGCGCTCGACCTGGATGATGCGGTCGCTGCTCATGCCGGCGATCTTCTGGCCCGCGGGATTGGCGCCGCAGTCGAGCAGCCCGGCCTCATCGGGGGCGTGGTCGTGGGCACCACCGTGGTGATGGTGGTGACCGTGGTCGTGGCCATGACCGCGGTGATGATGATGGTGCTCGCCGTGCCCATGGCCATCGCCGTGATCATGATGATGACCATGCGCATCTTCGATCGATGCCTTGCCGTCGCTGCAGCCGCAGACCGTACACATCAGTCGACCTCCAATTCCCTTACGCGCATCTCTTCGCCGCCCGTCACCTGCAATTGGTAGCCGCCGCAGGACGGGCACGGCTCGTAACGCTGCCCGATCTCAACGGTTTTGGAACAGGCCATGCACCAAGCCGTGCCGGGCGTCTCGACGATCTCGAGCCGCGCGCCTTGCGCGATGGTCCGCGCGGCTACGGCCTCGAAGCAGAATTTCAGCGCCTCCGGCGCGACATGGCTCAGCGCACCGATCTCCAGACAGACGACGTTCATCTTGGTGAAAGCGCGCTTGCGCGCTTCCTCCTCGACGATACCGACGATGCCTTCGCACAGCGCCATCTCATGCATGGCCGGCCTCGCGAAATTGCAGGCTGAAGCCGACGCAGGGATCGAAGGAGCCGACCAGCGCGCGAACCGCGTCCTGTCCCTGCCGGCCGGTCGCGAGCGTCGCGCCCTTGAGGCTCCTGACCAGCGGTCCGCGGGCGTGAAAATTCCACTCGGTCGGTGCCAGGAACTCGAAGTTGACGACGCGATCCTCGTCGTCCAGTGCGACGGCGTGATGGAGGCGCCCGCGTGCGCATTCGACCGCGGCTGCCCCCTTGCCCGCGCCGAGCCGGTAGCTCGCGACGACGCCTTCATCGAGATCCGCATCGCCACGATCGAGCCAGGCGCAGAGCCGCGCGACCTCGGCAATCCGCGCCTTCAGACGCGCGGCGGAGCCCGCTTCCGCCGCCGAGACCGCTTCACGGCGTGCCCTGCGCGCCCAGACGCCGGTTTCCGGAATCCGGCCGCAGAGGTCCGGCGCATCGGAATAGGCCGCACCGTCCGCCAGCAGACGCGTGACGATGTCTAAATCGTCCGCCACCGTCAGGAAGGATGGATCGGCCTCGGGCTCTGACACCAGCTTGCCGTGGCATCCCGCGACGGAGGCGGCGAGCGGGCTGCCCGGCGCGAGCGTCTCGTCTTCTTCGCCGGCGATCCCCATCGCGCCGAGCGCGGCCTTGATCTGCACCACCGCGTCGCGATGCAAGGCCGGCGGGACGGCCTCGTCCGCGCCCCCAAGCAGCGCGCTTGCCTGCATTACGGCGCGCACCGCCAGAGCGTTTGTGCCGTCGAGCGCGAGCCGTCCGACGAACAGGCCGCGCAGCAGTTCGGTCAGCCGCTCGACGACGACTGCGGTGACGCGGCGCCGCACCGTTGCGGGAGCCGGCTCCCGTCCTTGCGCGGCTTCCACCGCCGACTGGAACGCCACGTGATGGGCGATCGAGCACAGCGAGAACAGACGCGGCAGCACCGGAAGCAGCGAAGCCGCGGGCTTTCCCGCAAACAGCCGCGTCAGCGGCGGCCGGTTGCGCGGCTTGATCGCGACGTCGGCGATCGTGGCGCCGGACAACAGCACCGTAATATCGATCTCGTTGCGAAACGAGAGACTCATCCATGCCGCTCCGTCAAGGCACGCTGCAGGAAGTTACGCCGATCGATCGGGCTTGTCGCGGGCTCGCGGCGGCGAACCGCCTCCTCGCTGTCCGCCGGCAGCATCAATTCGGCAAGCGCGGCTTCGGCCGTCGCTCGCGCGGCATCCATGTCGGCGAATTGGAACATCGGCGAGAACAGCGAGCAGCTCGCGATCCGGCCGATCCGGGCGACCTTGCTGAGGGTGAATTCGATATCGCCCGCGGGAAAACGCATTCGCGCGGTCGCGCCCGAGGTGGCTGGCGTCACCGCGCCCGCCGGCATCGCCACGTTCATGAACCACGACGTGACCATGATGCCGACGATCGTGCCGTTGAAGGGACGGAAACCGACCGCCTCGACGCCGAGCGCATCGTTGTAGATGGGTAGATCGCGCATCGCGCGCTCGCCGATCTCGCGGTAGCTTGCGGCCAGAAGCTCGCCCCACGCCGCGGCGTCGGCGTCGCCGGCAGGACCTGACGCACTCGCTGGTGCGCTGCCTGTCATGTTTCGATCGCCATGAACTTGGATTTTGGCGCGTCGCAATTCGGGCAGTGCCACTCCTCCGGCAGCGCCGCGAACGGCGTGCCCGGCGCGATCTGCGCTACCTCATCGCCATCCGCCGGATCGTAGACGGTCCAGCAGATGCCGCATTCCAGCCGCGTGACGTCGGCGACGTCCTGGCGCACGCCAATATTCTCGAAGGCGCTCATTTGAAGTAGGCCTCGATGATTTCCTGCAGCCGCTCGGCGGAATCCCCGAAATCCTCGTCCGCTGCCAGCGCAACCGTCGGCACGCCGCCGACTTCGAGCGTATCGAGAATGATAGTGTCCATGGCGTTGAAGAACTGCACCGACCAGACATTGCAGATGCCGGTGGAGAGCACCCGGCAGGTGCCGTAGCCGCGCGACACCAGCTGGATCGGTCCGTTCCGGATCGTGTCCTGCAGGAAGCTCATGTCGACCGGGCTCATCGGCAGCAGCGTGAAATTGATGATCTGCGAGCGAATGCCGGGCCGCCAGGCCTGTGCCCACTCGCGGATTTCGGCGAGCACCGGCAGCACGTTCATGGCGCCCTCCGGCACCTGCCCGATCTCGAAATCGGCGGAGGTCAGGTCGGCAGCCGCACGCTTGACAATCTCGGGAACCGCGCCAATCTCGAGATATTCGGAAGTGGCGTCGGTCTCGAGCCGCACACGCCAAATTCCCGCCAGCACCGATTCCTGGATCTGCGCCAGCGATCCGTCCGGCAGCGCGACGACGCCGGCGACCTCGCCTTCGCCGAGCACGTCGGCCACCAGCTTGCTCTCGAGATCGTTGAGATTGGCCAGCCGAAACAGTCTTGTCGGCGCGTTCGCCTTTTGATTCGCGATGGCATCCGCGATCCTCGAGAGCAGCGCGACCGCGTTCGGGCAGCTCTTTGCAAGCTCCGCACTGTCGAGCGTTGCAAGCTTTGCGAGCGCGCCGGCCGCCGTCAGGCTGCCCTTCGCTGCATTGAGACTCTCGTCGCCGATCGGAAACACGTTGACTGGTTGCTCGGCGCCTTCGGGCGCATCCCAGAAGCCGGCCTTCATAGCCCGACCTCTTGTGCGCGATGCTGGGGAACGATGGTGACGGCGACTGCGGCGCCTTGCCCGCGCGGCCGGTCGATCAGCTTGGTGATGCGGTCGGCATAGACCGACCAGTCCTGGATCTTGGCGATCAACCCCAGCGTCTTGCCGTTGGCGACGAAGATCAGCGTCGGCTGCACCCGCACCTCGAAGCGCTCGCCGAGCGCACGCTCAGCGTCGCGTGCGATGATCGCGCCGCGCAGCCGATTGCCGAACGCTGCGATAAGCTCGGGCAGCACCACGGCGACATCGATTGCCTCCGGAAAGCGGTTGGGATCGCCCGCCGACAGCAGCACCGCGACCGCACCGGCCTCATCCGCTCCGCCAAGAAAATGATCGACCGTCGCAGCATCGACCTCGGGCAGACCACTCCGCGCCAGATCATGCTTTCCCACCCGGAATTCCATCGAACCTCTCCTAGCAAGCTTGTGTTTTTGGCGAACTAGAGGTCAGCAAGCCACGTGCCAGGATCGGTTATCACATGTTCGGATTTATCTCATTGATCCAGATCATGTATTTCTTGGCGCCGAGTGTAAGCCAAGCTTCAATGGAAAGATACTTGCCATATCTGGTGAGAGCTGTCTTTGCAGGTAGAAATCGACCTTCCAGGCGCACAGCGGCCGCCGAGGCCGGCCGGTCACTGATGTAGTCAACGCATCAAACGGGAGAAGCAGAGGCGATCCTAGTCGGACCGCAGGTGCTCGGGTAGTTGCGGCTCGCGGTCGATGAGGTCGGCGAAGAAGCGGTCGCAATCCTCGCCGTCGAGCGCCGCGCTGAGGCCTTCGATCGCATTCGCGATCAGGCGTGCCTCGTCCTCGTCCAGCAGCCGGATCGCGGTGTCGATATAGACCAGCACCTTGGCGCCGACCGCAGGATTCGAGAGCAGCAGCACAGAGACGGGGCGCTGCTCGCCGCGATACGCGCACAGCGCCGAGATCCCGTCGGTCTCGACAATCGTCATGGGCAGGCCGAGGCACATGGGCAAGTCTCCGGCAGTGTGGCCGATCAGGCCGGCCGCGTCTCGTAATGGAGATGATCGATGTCATTGGCGAGCAGCCGCTCGATATCTGCCAATGGCTCGGCGCGTTGGCTCACCGTGAGGCCCCATTCGGCCAGGATGGCGCAAGCGAGATTGATCGCCGGCGCGATCTGGTCGCGCACCGGCGGCGTCAGCGGCCCGCCCCAGTCTTCGAGATCGAGCGGCTGGCAGCCGATCAGCACCAGATGTTTCGGGCAGCGGCCGAGCAGGTCGGCCGCGCTGATGACTTCCTGGAAGCCGGTCTGGTGCAGGCTCATCTTCTTGGCGCCGGTGAAACGCGGCACCTCGTCGTCACGCACAAGCTTCAACTGGCCGGGCTCGAGGCCATAGTCGATCGCGTCGAACACGATCAGGCGGTCCGCCTCTTCCAGATAGTTGACAAGATAGAGCCCCTGCGTGCCGCCATCGAGAATGGTGACATTGTCGGGTACGGCGTAGCGGCGGTGGAATTCCTCGACCGCCCGGACGCCGAACCCTTCGTCGGCCCACAGGATATTGCCGATGCCGAGCACCAGGATGCGATCGTCTTGCGAGAATGTCGGCTTCACTTGGCGTTCCCGTTTCAGTCGCGGAATTGCCGTTCGCCCGAGATCATCGAGGAGATGATGCTCTGGCGCGACATGATGTCTTCGCGGATCGCGGTGTAGATGTGCACCATCACGAACACGACCAGCGCCCACATGCCGAGATGATGCCAGGTGTGGACGTCCTGGCTGTTCGGCCAGATCGCAAACACCCAGCCGAACTGCTTATGCTGCCAGCTATCGATGCCGGTGCCCTCCGAATAGAGCGCAAACCCGGTGATGATCATGAAGGCCACGAACAGCGTGAATCCCGTGAACATCGCAATCTGCGCCAGAGGATTATGGCCGACATACATCTTGGGCTCGCGCTCCAGGAACGCGTACCAGCGGATTTCGTGCAGCACTTCCGTCCAGAACCGCTTGCGGTGAAACGGGATGTAGAAGATCTGCCGAGAGTGGTGGTTGCCGACGAAAGCCCACAGGATGCGCGTGAGGAAGAATACCGCAAGCACCTGCCCCGCGGCGAAATGGGCGAAGCGGATGTAGCCCATCACGAAATTGTCGGACGCCTCGCCCGCGACCGTCGGCAACGGCGTTCCGATCAGATAGCCGGTCACCATAAGCACGATAATCGAGAACGCGTTCACCCAGTGACAGATCCGTACCGGCGCTTCGTAGACATAGACGCTGGGACGACCCACCGCACGTTCTCCAGAAGCATAGGCTCCGATCGCCGCGAGGTCGGGCCTGGCGTCCGAGGCAGGAGCAACTGCATCCATCATGATCCTCTCCTACCTGACCTTGACCTTGGCGAGCTCCTGGCCGTCCGGGCTCATGACGTGCGTCGAACAGGCCAGGCACGGATCGAAGGAATGGATGGTGCGCAGGATCTCCAGCGGCTGCTCGGGATTGACCATCGGCGTGTTCATCAGCGACGCCTCGAAGGCGCCAATATTTCCCTTGGGGTCGCGCGGCGAGCCGTTCCAAGTCGTCGGCACCACGCACTGGTAGTTGTCGATCTTGGTGTCCTTGATCTTGACCCAGTGCGCGAGCGCGCCGCGCGGCGCCTCGGTGAAGCCGACTCCCTTGGCCTCCTTCGGCCAGCTCTCCGGCTTCCACTTGTCGACATTGGCGGTCGAGCTGTCGCCGGCCTTGATGTTGGCGACGAGCTTGTCCTGGAAGTAGCGCATCTGGCGTCCGGCCCAGACGGATTCGAGCGCACGCGCCGCCGTGCGGCCGAGCGTCGAGAACAGCGCCGACATCGGCAGGTTCAGATCCCGAAGGAACTTGTCGACGGGATCCTTGAACTCCGCCTTGTTCTGCGCGTAGCCGACGACCCAGCGCGCCAGCGGGCCGACCTCCATGGCGTGACCGCGCCAGCGCGGCGCCTTGATCCAGGAGTACTTGCCGCCTTCGTCGAGCTGCTCGATCGCCGTCTTGGTGCCCTTCGCGTTGGGTCCCAGCACGTAATTCGGCTCGGTGACGCCGTCCCAGGGATGAAGTCCCTTGGTCTCGTCGGGATATTTGTACCAGGAGTGCACCACGAACTCCTGGATCTCGTCGGGATTGGCGTGGTCGACCGGAAGCACCTCGGACAGGTTGCCGTTGATAATGGCGCCGCGCGGCAGCTTCAGGCTCTTGGCGGAATAGTCGTTGGCATGTTCTGGCACATCGCCATACGAGAGCACGCTCTGGCTCGAAAGGCCGCCGCCATAGAGCCAATCCTTGTAGAATGAGCCGATCGCAGCCACGTCGGGGAGATAGACCATTTCGTTGAACTCGATCAGACGGTCGATGATCGAGGAGATCAGGTTCAGCCGTTCCATGTTGATGGCGCCGACAGCGCCGGTGCCGTCGACATTGATCGGACAGGGCACGCCGCCGACCAGCCAGTTAGGATGCGGGTTCTTGCCGCCGAAGATGGTGTGAATCTTGACGATCTCCTTCTGGAAATCGAGCGCCTCCAGATAATGCGCCACCGCCATCAGATTGGCTTCGGGCGGCAGCCTGTAGGCCTTGCTGCCCCAATAGCCATTCTTGAACGGACCGAGCTGCCCGGACTCGACGAACTTCTTCAGCCGGGTCTGCAGATCCTTGAAGTAGCCGGGCGACGACAGCGGCCAGCTCGAGATCGACTGCGCTAGCGTCGAGGTCGCCCGCGGATCGGCCGAAAGCGCGGAAACGACGTCGACCCAGTCCAGCGCGTGAAGGTGATAAAAATGGACGACGTGGTCGTGCACCTGCAGGGCAAGCTGCATCAGGTTGCGGATCGAATTAGCGTTCGGCGGGATGGTGATCCCGAGCGCGTTCTCGACCGCGCGCACCGAGGTCAGCGCGTGCGTGCCGGTGCAGACGCCGCAGATCCGTTCGGTGAACGCCCAGGCGTCGCGCGGATCGCGGTTCTTCAGTATCACCTCGATGCCGCGCCACATCGTGCCAGTGGAGACCGCGTTGCGGATGACGTTGTCGGCGTCGACATTGACTTCGACCCGCATGTGACCTTCGATACGTGTCACGGGGTCCACGACGATGCGCTTGCCGGAATTGTCGAGATTGAAGCCGTTGGGAGTCTGGATACCCATGATTGTCCTGCCCTGCTGTGTCTTTTCGATCAGCTATTGTGGTCGGCGTCATCGCGCTTGGTCGCGAGCCGCTTGACAGCGGTCACAACCGCATGCACAGCCACCGCGGCGCCGACGGCGCCGGCCGCCACCATGCCGATCTGATCGGCGTTCTTCTCGATGCCGAACTGCTTAATGTTGGTGAGACGGTCGTAGAACGAGCCCTTGTCCCAGAAGCCGTCCTCCGAGCAGCCGATACAGCCGTGACCCGACTGGATCGGGAAGGACACGCCGCCGTTCCAGCGCACGGTCGAGCAGGCGTTGTAGGTGGTCGGCCCCTTGCAGCCCATCTTGTAGAGGCAATAGCCCTTGCGCGCGGCCTCGTCGTCCCACTCCTCGACGAACTGCCCCGCGTCGAAATGCGGGCGCCGGTAGCACTTGTCATGAATGCGCTGCGAGTAGAACATCTTCGGTCGGCCCTGGCGATCGAGCTCGGGCAGCTTGCCGAAGGTGGTGATGAAGGTGACGACGCCGGTCATCACCTCGGCGATCGGGGGGCATCCCGGCACCTTGATGATGGGCTTGTTGGTGATCACCTTGTCGATCGGAGTTGCCTGTGTCGGATTGGGCTTTGCCGCCTGCACGCAGCCCCAGGAGGCGCAGGCGCCCCAGGCAATGATTGCCATCGCGTCCTCGGCCATCATCTTCAGCTTCTCGACGAACGGCTTGCCGCCGTCGATGCAGAACATCCCGCCTTCGTTCAGCGGCGGATTGCCTTCCACCGCGAGGATATACTGGCCTTTGTGCTTGGCGCGGGTCTCCTCGAGGATGGCTTCGGCCTGGTGGCCCGCAGCCGCCATGATGGTGTCGTCGTAGTCGAGCGAGATCATCGACAGCACCGCATCCTTGACCAGCGGATGCGCGGAGCGGATGAAGCTCTCCGAACAGCAGGTGCATTCGAGGCCGTGCATCCAGATCACGGGCACGCGCGGCTTAGTCTCGAGCGCGTTCGCGATGCGGCTCGCCGCCAGCGGTCCGAGGCCGAGGCTCGTCGCCGTCAGGCTGCAGAATTTATGAAAGCTCCGACGCGTGATGCCTTGCCGCCTGATCACGCTGTAAAACGTTTCCGTCGCCGCGCCCATGAATCCTCCCGCCTTCGGCTTTGACTTTTCGATGACACAAACGGTAGCAAAAAGCAGGCCAACAGCCTGGAGAGATTCAAAAGTGGAGAGATTCCATGACGTTGCGAATTTGAACCACTTTCATGGACGGTACGCGAGGACGCTGCCAACACGAGAAGCGGAAACAATTCGATTTGCAGCCGGCAACGAAGTTTCCGGTCCATGCGCGGTGCACGCCATGCAGGGATCGAACGAGCGCACGATGTGCTGGATCGCAACCGCACGCGGGCCGGCGTCGCCGACATCAGTGCCGACCAGCGCCTGCTCCAGCGGGCCGCCGACCTCGAAGGAATCGCGCGGCGAGAAATTCCAGGTGGTCGGCGCGATGATCTGGTAGCGCTCGATCTTGCCGTCGCGCACCGCCATCCAGTGCCCGAGACTGCCGCGGGCGGCCTCGACAACCCGACATAGCTTCCGTCGGGGAGCTCGCGCGATTTGTCGCAGAACGGCTCCGACAGCCGCAGCGCGCGCGTCACTGCTCCATGGCAAGCGCGATGCGCGCGGTCTCGATCAGCCGCGCGATCACGCGGCTGCGCACGTTGGTGCCGTCCCGCGCGACCGGATCCGTGATCAGTGCCTGGCCCGCCACCGTCTGGCGCGCGATCGCACCGACCTCCATCGGCTGGCCCGACAGCCGCGGCGCCTTGCACCAACTATAGGCCGCCGGCTTGTCGGGATCTGGGACTGTGCTGCCATGGGCGGGATCCGCAAAAGGAATTCCGCATCAGGCATGCGAGACGTCCTCGGTGATCTGCGTCAGCGGCAGCGGTTCGACGATTGCGCGCTGGCTGAACAGGCCGCGCGGAAACAACTCGCCATCGGCACCATGATAGGCGCCGTAGCTCATCATCGGCCCCGTGCCCCGACCGAGCCCGGTCAATGCCAGACTGTCCGCAAGCCGCAGGAAATGCGCGAAGTCGCCGCGGCCATCGCGCCAGCCGTCCAGCTCGTCGGCGGTTGCGATCGCCAGCACGTTCTCCAGCGAATCCGCGAAGACGATACGCTCGAGGAAACCTCGAAACGCCGTCGTGATCGACAAGAGCCGGATCCGCTCGCCGAGATCGATGGCGCGCGTGGTGCCGCCGGGCTGGAAGGCCAGGCTGTGGGGCCATTTTCCGGCAATGATCCCATGGTCTCGAGCAGCCGCGCCCGCGCCGGCAAGGCACCGCGCTGCCGCGGGTGGCGGCAAAGCGCTCGCGCGCCTCCTCGTGCCAGCCATGGGCGGCATAGGCCTCGCGGGCAAAGTCCGGCATAAAGAAGATGTAGAAACGGGTCAGATGGTCGGCCGCGTTCTCCGCGGCATGGGGGATGTTGGTGGCGAGCTACCCGTTGGGCGCCGCCTCGATCGACATGGAGGCGCGCAGGGCGGCCGCAGCCGCGACCGATTACGAGACCGAACAGATGCCGCGGATCCGCGGTGCCAGCGCCAGCGCATCGAGCGGCGGCCGACCTTCCAGGATCTGCTTGAAACCTCGGTAGAGCGGCGCCGTCACCTCGGCGCGCATGACGCGGCCACTCTCGACATCGAGGCGGACTTCTAGATCGCCCTCGACGCGGTTGAATGGGCCGATCGTGATCCGCGTCATGGCTTGCCCTTCGTCGTCGCGCGACCCGGCGGCACTACCACATGGTCGGCGGTCGCGTTAAGCCGCACGCGGCGCGGCGTCGCGGACTTCGACAACGCGGCGAGCGCGACGAACCACGCCTTCGGCACGTCAGTCGGAAGCCCGACCGGAATGCCCGCGAGCTTGGCGGTCTCCAGAAAGTTCTGCGCCCCTTCGAAGCCCGGCGACGTGCAGGCGATGCAGGCATAGCCGGCCTTGGTGCAGGAGCTGCCGCCGTTCCAGGAGCGCAAGTTGCAGTCGCCGACCGCCTGCGTCGCCTTGCAGCCCAGATGCTCCATCAGGCAGCCGCGATCCGACATGGTCTCGGCGCTGGCCTTGCACTCGTAGAACTCGTTGCGCGAGCAGCCGTGATGGGCAAGGTGATTGGCGAGGAATTTGGGCCGCCCGTAGGAATCGAGGTCGGTGGCGGCAAGGTCCTTGGTGGTCAGTGCCAGGATGGTTTCCATCATCCAGCCCGGATGCGGCGCGCAACCCGCGACGTTGACACATCAACATCGCGACTGAGCTGCTTCCTCGAGCACCAGACGGATCACAGCGTAGGAAAGCGCTCGCACCGGCCTTGCAGATCCAAATGGTCCGTAATTATCGGACAATCGGCGTGATGAAATTCGTCGAAAGGAGCGCTCGAACGCGGAATTTAAGCGTCAAAGCGGGACGCGTTGCATTTATCAATATCGACATCTCGTTACTGTACAGCATCGAACGCAACACACGAGCCGATTGTTGCGTAGTCCCAATTAGCGGCGCTCGCTGCCTCCTGCCAAGCTTGGTATACGTCTGCGAAAATTTACTCACCAATAGGTCTCTGTTCAATTGGGAGTTCGCCTTGGGACGTTTCTACTTTCACCTACGTGCCGGCGACGAGATTACGCTCGATGAGGAAGGAACGGAGCTACCAGATTTATCTGCGGCTGAGGGTGAGGCCGTATTAGCCGCGCGCGAGCTTCTAGCCGAAGCGATCAAGAGCGGTACGCCAGACGTGTCGGAGGTTTTGGTCATCGCAGATGAACTGGGGCGACCGCTCAGTACCGTACCCCTCGCAACCGTTCTGCCGAGGCTCTTAAAGAAGTAGGGTGCCTCAGTTCGTGATCTGAGCATCATCCCGACGGTATTGCCGGTCCCGAGCATCCTTATTGCAGATTTATCGGCTTGCCATACGGCAGCGCCGCTATCCAAACTGCTGGATGGTGGTCCGACCGGCAGCAGCGTCACTCGAGCGAGCGCTGGATCGCGCGCAGGCCTATTTCTTCAGGCGAACGCCCCTTCAATCTCCGATTCGTGATGGCCCGTTTCGCTTCTAGGTACCTCCGCACGACGCGTGGAAGCAGGTTTAAGGTCGCACGATCAGCCTTGTATCTTGTCTATCCGCCCCGCATTCCCGCGGACACGGCTGCGCAATCAACGACGTGTAGGCGTCTCGCACCCTTTCACGGGCGCCGGATTAGCCAGGGCTGAAGATCAAATAGAGCAGGATCGCGGCTACGACGACTGTCCAGCCGATCGACGTGGCGAGAGCCCATACTTGCGGCGGCATCGGACGGCCTCTCCCGATGAAGCTAACGAAGAGATCGCTGGCGCTAGACAGCGATCTCTTGGACCCGCCTCAAAGAGTCTTCGAGATGAAAGCCCTTACCCAGGGTCCACCACTATCAAACGCCGGACTCGCCACCCTGTGAAGTCAAAAACGATTCAGAGGCCAATGGAATAATCGTGACGTTGCGAGCGCGACACACCTAGTAAGAGAGCCGGTCCCGGAAATCTGCACAGGACGCTAAGTGGAGTTTCTGCCTGACGGCGGGCACGATAGGCCCCGCGAATCAGGAGAGACCATGAGCAGACGACCCCGCCGGAACCACTCACCGGCC
>NZ_JARWCR020000057.1:0-60717 GCF_029846695.2 Bradyrhizobium nivariense
GGCATTCCGGCAGCAACGTCGTCTGCTGGCGATCCACCCCTTGAACGAAACCCCGCATCAATTCCCCCCGCGATTCAGCAAGAGAATCATAGCATCGACGGAGTTTTTACACAGCCTGGGTCAAAAGGCGGAATGCCGGAATTGCCTGCTTAGGTCTGCTTCATCCCTGGAGGCGGAGATCCCTCATATCCTGAAGTGCGATGAGATCAGGATGAATCATCATCGCGCTTTAGGGTTGTTGTTTGAGCATGATCTTTTCGGAAAACCGCTTCGCGCTTTTCCGGATCATGCTTTAGGACACGCCCCAGCCGCCTTCACCCCGACGCCAGCCCCGTCCGACGCCTTAAATCCGTGATCGCGCGCAAAAAGCTGTCGGCCGGCGTCGTCTCCGGATCGATCAGCCGGTGCAGGCGAAAGCCGTCTTCCAGGGCCAGCACGACGGAGGCCATCCACGGCGGGTTCAGCGTGTCGTTGCGGCCGTTGCTCTTCGACGTCGCCTCGACAATGTCGGCGATCAGCTTGCGCCGCGCGCGCAGGCGTTTTGCAAGCTCCGGGCGGCGCTTCTCGGCGCGCGCGACAAAGAGGATCATTTCCATGTGCAGCAGCGGCGAACGGCCGAGCGGATCCTGCCTTGTGCGATCCATCGCCTTCAACGCCGCGATGAAATCGTCGAGATTGTCGTGCTGCGCGAGGATGTCCATGTTGCGCCGGATCGACTGCGCGACATGGTCCTCCAGCATGGCGATGATCAGCTCGTCCTTGCTCTTGAAGTTCGAATAAAACGCGCCGCGGGTGTAGCCGGCCGCCGCCGCGATCGCCTCGATGCTGGCGCCGCCGATGCCGTCTTCCTCGAACACGCGCGCGGCAGCCTCGAACAGCCTGTCGCGCGTGTCGTCCCTGGTCGGCCTGGTTCTCACCCTTGACATCGGAGCAGTTTAGGGCAGAATGCAACTCGATACAACAATGTATCGAGTTGATAATTCAGGGATGGTTACGCTGCGCAAGAGGGCCTGCCCGGCGTATTCGATTCATGCGGCAACCGATTTGAGGTCACCATGATCGAGCAGGTGCCAGGTGCAAACGGCGATCCGCTGTTCAATCCGCTGTCGCCGGACTTCATCCGCGATCCCTATCCGCATTATGACCGGCTGCGCGCGATCTATCCGATCCACGTGACTCCGTTCGGCCAGTTCGTCGCCGGCCGCCACGCCGAGGTCAGCCTCGCGATGCGCGACAAGCGCTTCGGCAAGGATTTCGTCGAGCGTTCCAAGCGCCGCTATAGCGAGAAGATCATGGAGGAGCCGGTCTTCCGCAGCATGAGTCACTGGATGCTGCAGGCCGATCCGCCGGACCACACCCGCCTGCGCGGCCTGGTCGTGAAGGCCTTCACCGCCCGCCGCGTCGAGGACATGCGGCCGCGCATCCAGGAGATCGTCGACCAAACCATCGATGCCGTGATCGACCGCGGCCACATGGACCTGATCGAGGACTTCGCCTTCCGCCTGCCTGTGACCATCATCTGCGACATGCTCGGCATCCCCGAGGACCATCGCGAAATCTTCTATAACAGCTCGCGCGACGGCGGGCGATTGCTCGATCCCGTGCCGCTCTCGCCGGAGGAGATCGCGAAGGGCAACGCCGGCAACATGATGGCGCAGATGTATTTCCAGCAGCTGTTCGAGCTGCGCCGCCGCAACCCCGGCGACGATCTCATCACCCAGCTGGTGCAGGCCGAGGAAGACGGCAACAAGCTCACCAACGAGGAGCTGACCGCCAACATCATCCTGCTGTTCGGCGCCGGCCACGAGACCACGGTCAATCTGATCGGCAACGGCCTGCTGGCGCTGCATCGCAATCCGGACCAGCTCGCGCTCCTGAAGGCGCGGCCGGAGCTGATGGTGGGTGCGATCGAGGAATTCTTGCGCTACGATTCCTCGGTGCAGATGACCGGGCGCGTTGCGCTGGAGGAGATCGACGATCTCGGCGGCGCGAAGATCCCCAAGGGCGAGACCGTGCTCTGCCTGCTGGGCTCGGCCAACCGCGACCCGGCGATCTATCCTGACCGGCCCGACCGGCTGGACGTCACCCGCCAGAATGTGAGGCCGCTGTCGTTCGGCGGCGGCATCCATTTCTGCCTGGGGGCTCAATTGGCGCGCATCGAGGCCGAGATCGCCATCGCCACGCTGTTGCGTCGGCTGCCGGATCTGCGCATCGACGACGTCGAAAACCCGGAATGGCGGCCTACCTTCGTGCTGCGCGGCTTGAAGCGGCTGCCGGCGAGCTGGTAATAGCTGCCGGCGTTAACCTCCGCGCGCAACAGTCGCTGTGACTTCGCCACACTTCCCTCTATATAAGGGGCGGTTCCGGTACGTCTGAGGCCCTAAGGCTCAGGCAAGGCCCGCATCCGGTTTGGCCGAGGGGAGACCCGTGCAGACGACGCTGCTCGGATTGGCGATTGCCTTTATCTTAGCGCTGCTGGCCGCGCTGATCGGGCCTTACTTCGTCGACTGGAACCAGTTCAGGCCCCAGTTCGAAGCAGAGGCTGGCAGGATCATCGGCGTGCCGGTGCGGGTGGCGGGCAAACTCGACGCGCGGCTCTTGCCGGCGCCGACGCTGCGGCTGCGCGCGGTCACCTTCGGCGGCAACAACGATCTCGGCCGCCTGCGCGCCGACAAGCTCGACGTCGAGTTCAGCCTGAGCTCCCTGATGCGCGGCGAATGGCGCGCCACCGAGCTTTCGGTCAATGGCATGGCGGTCGATCTCGGCCTCGATGCGCGCGGGCGGGTCGATCTGCCGTCCACCGCGAGCGGCAGCTTCAATCTGGCTTCGCTGGCGATCGAGCGGCTGAACCTCACCGGCCGCATCGCGCTGCATGATGCCGCCAGCCGTTCGACGCTGGAGCTCAACGACATCGCCTTCTCAGGCGACGTGCGCTCGCTGGCCGGCTCGGTCCGTGGCGACGGCAGTTTCACCGCCGCCGGGGTGCGCTATCCGTTCCGCGTCTCCTCCGGTCCGAGCGCCGACGGCAACGCCACCCGCCTTCACCTCAACATCGATCCCGGCGAGCGCGCTGTCCTCGCCGATCTCGAAGGCGTGCTTGCCTTCGACAACCGCCTGCCGAAATTCGACGGCGTGCTGACGCTCGCCGTGCCGGCGCCGAAGAAGCCGGGCGATGCGGGGCCGATGCCCTGGAAGCTCTCCACCAAACTCAAGGCCGATCCGGCCGGCGCCAAATTCGAGCAGATCGATGCCAGCTTCGGCCCCGAAGACACCGCGCTGAAGCTCGGCGGCGTCGGCGATATCAGGTTCGGCGCGTCGCCGCTGCTGCGTGCGGTGCTGTCGGCGCGCCAGGTCGATGCCGACAAGCTGACCGGCAAGGACGTTACCGAGCCGCAGCGCATCCTTCCGGCGCTCCGCGCGGGCCTCGCTGCAATCCCGCAGGCCCCGATCCCGGCGCAGATCGAGTTCAACTCCGACCAGATCATGCTCGGGGCACGGCCGCTCCAGAACATCACGGCCGAGCTTGCGACCGACGGAAGGTCCTGGACCTTCCAGCGGCTCGATCTGCGCGCGCCAGGCCAGACGCAGCTCTCGCTCAACGGCGCGACGCCCGGCGCCGACAGTTTTAGCGGCCGTCTCAGCGTCGATTCCTCCGATCCCGATACGCTGGTGGCCTGGCTCCAGGGCCGCAGCGAGGTCAACCGCCGCAGCACGCGGCCGCTGCGTCTCGCCGGCGACGTGACCATCGCCGCCAACCATTTCGCCATCGACAGGCTGAAGGCCGAGATCGAGGGCGGCGCGGTCGAAGGCCGCATCGCTTTCGTCCAGACCGGCGCGAGCAAGGGCTCGCGGATCGACGCGGAGCTCAAGGCCGACCGCCTCGACCTCGATGCCGTCGCAAGCTTCGTGCGCGCGCTCGCGGGGCCGCAAGGAGAATGGCCGGAGGAAGCGAAGCTTTCGCTCGATATCGGCCGCGCGATCTCAGCCGGACAGGAGCTGCGGCCGTTCACGGCAAAACTCGGCTACGGCCCGGCATCGCTCTCGCTGGAGCAGTTGCGGTTCGGCCAGGCCAGTGGCGTGACCACGGAAGCGAGTGGCAGCTTCGACCGGGTCAAGGCCACGGGCAAGCTCGCGCTGAAATCCTCCGCCAATTCGCTGCGCGATCTCACCGCGCTGCTCGAACCGTTTGCGCCTTCGGTCCGCGCGCGCTTCGACGCCATCCCGTCGCTGCCAGGCGCGACGCGCCTCAAGCTCGACCTCAGCCTCGACAAGAACGCCGAGCATGCCGACCGCAACGACGCGCGCGCCGTGCTCGACCTCGACGCGCCGCAGCTCAAGGCCACCGCGACGCTGGCCGCGCAGACGCCGGTCGCCGCCGTCAACGGCATCGATATCGACCGCTTGCGCAACAGCGACTTCACGCTGGACTCGAAAGTCTCGACACCGCAGGCCAGCGCACTGCTGGCGTTGCTCGGGCTCGATCGCGTGATGGCCGCAGGCGAGGGCGCTTCGCAGTTCGAAGGCAAGCTGAGCGGCGCCTGGCGGCGGCCATTGCAACTGAACGCAAAGCTCAGCGGCGGCGGGCTGGACGCGGACGCGCAAGGCAGCGTCGAATTGTCGGAGCCCAAATCGTCCGAGCTCAAGGGCAGCGTGAACCTGCGCGTGCGCAATGCCAACCTGGCCCCGCTGTTCGGGTCCAGCCCGGCCGACAAACCGGTGCAGACCGTCAACCTGTCCTCGCGCGTCGGCTTCTCCGGCAACCGCCTGACCCTCGACGATCTCGACAGCACCGCGGTCGGCTCGCGTCTGCGCGGCCATCTCGCGGTGACGCTCGATCAGGAGAAGACCATCGATGGCGAAGTCGGCCTGGACACGCTCGACTTCGTGCCCGCGCTCGCGATGGCCATCGGCGCGGCCGGACACGATGCCGGCCAGCCGTTGAGTGCGGGGCTTCTCGGTGGCTGGCGCGGCCGCATCGCCTTCCAGGCCTTGCACGGCACGTTGCCCGGCGGCATCGAGCTGCGTCCCTTCGGCGGTACGATCCGGAGCGACGGTCAGTCGCTCGCGCTCGACGCGCTGAAGGGCGGTGTCGGCGGCGGCGAGATCTCGGCGAGCCTTGATGCGCGCAATGGCGCCAATGGTCTGACGTTGAACGCGCGTGTCGAGCTCGGCAATGTCGATGCGGCGGTGCTGCGCTATCGTGACCTCGCGCTGCCGAAGGGACGCGCCTCGGTGCAGATGGCGCTGACCAGTCAGGGCCGCAGCGTCGCGGCGCTCACCGGCGCGCTCGCCGGCAATGGCACGGTGACGTTGGACGCCGCTGAAATCTCCGGCCTCAATCCGCGCGCTTTCGAGATCGCCATCCGCGCCAGCGACGGCGGCCAGGTTGCCGACGACAACCGGCTGCGGCAGCTGGTCGAGCCCGCGCTGTCGGCAGGCCCGATTGCAGTGGCCTCGGCGCAGATCCCGTTCACGATTCGCGACGGACGCCTGCGCGTCGGCGCAACGTCGCTAGAGGCGAAGAACGCGCGTGCCATCGTCTCCGGCGGCTACGACATCCCCGCCGACCAGGCCGACATCCGCGCCAGCCTGACGCCGATCATGACCGGGCTCTCCGGCGCGCCGCCGGAGATCCAGCTGTTCGCGGCCGGTCCCCCCGACAGGCTCAACCGCACCGTCGATCTCGCGCCGCTGTCCTCGTGGCTCGCGGTGCGAACGATCGATCGCGAAACGCGGCGGCTGGACGCCATCGAGCGCGGCGAGCCGCCGCCGGCGACCGCCGCGCTGCCGACACTGGTCTCGCCGGACCCGGTGCCGGAGCCGTCGTTGCTGGATGTGCCGATGCCCGGCCGCGATCCGCGCCGTGCGCCGCCGCCGAAGCCCAAGGCCGATATCAGGGGCGCGCCGACGCCGAAGGCGCCGCAGCCAGCTCCCGCAGCTCCAAGTCCTCCACTCACAAGTCCTCCACTCACAAGCCCGCCGCTTGCAAGCCAGCAGATCGCACCGTTGCCCCCGCCGATCGAGGTGAGGCCGGCCCCGGGCCCGCCGCCCGCAAAGCCCAGGCCGAAGCCGCCGCTGGTGCTGACGCCGTCGAATCCGTGAGATGCGCAGGCACTGTCTTCGCGGCCATCCTTCGAGACGCCCGCCTTTGGCGGGCCCTCAGGATGAGGTCTCGTTTGCGCGGTGAAATCTGAGACCCTCATGGTGAGGAGCGCCGCCTTGCGGCGCGTCTCGAACCATAAGGCCGAGCAGGTTCGCAGTCGCCGTCATCCGGCGCCGTCTCGAAAGGCCTTGCCCGCAGGTAAACCCATTTCCTCGCATTTTAACGAATTTTGCCCGGCAAAACTGATTTGCCGATTTTACTGAATTCTCGCGTTTGATCGCTAGCGTTGGTTGCAGAGACATCCAGTGTCCCGCCACGAGCGGCGGGGCCGCTCGCCAAAGAAACTGCCAAGAACTGGGGTTATCGAGATGAACGGCGCGACAACACTTCTGCAGGATCTGGACGACGCGATCGCACGCGGCACCGACGAAAGCCGGACCAAGGCGTTGTGGCATGCGACCGACATTCTGATCACCGGCCGCTACAGCGACGACGAGATCAGCACGTTCGGCGAGGTCATCGGCCGGCTCGCCGACGAGATCGAGGTCGCCGCGCGGGTGCAACTCTCCGAGGTAATGGCAGCCTGCGATCACGCCCCGCTCAACGTCATCGAAAAGCTCGCCCTCGACGACGCGATCGAGGTCGCCGGTCCCGTGCTGCGCGACTCAACCCGTATCGACGAGAAGATGCTGGTCGAGAGCGCCATGACCAAGGGCCAGTCGCATCTGCTGGCGATCGCCCAGCGCAAATCGATCGGCGAGGCCGTCACCGACGTGCTGGTCAAGCGCGGCGACCAGGAGGTCGTGACGTCGGTTGCCAGGAACGAGGGCGCGCGCTTCTCCGGTTCGGGCTTCCTCCACATGGTCCGCCGCGCCGAGGGCGACTCGATTCTTGCCGAGCAGCTTGGGCTGCGCAAGGACGTGCCGCGTCACGTCTTCCAGCAGCTCATCTCGAAGGCGTCGGAGGACGTCCGCCGTCGGCTCGAGAGCGAGCGGCCGGAGATGATGGCGCAGATCCAGAGCTCGGTGACCGAGGTCACCGGCGACCTGCAGTCGAAGTTCGGCCCGTCCTCGCGCAGCTATTTCGTCGCCAAGCGCGTGGTGACGACGCAGTACCGGCAGGGCAACCTCAACCAGGACTCGATCTCGAACTATGCGCGCCAGCACCGCTTCGACGAGGTGCAGATCGGCCTGTCGCTGTTGTCGTCGCTGCCGGTCGATGTGATCGAGCGTGCGATGATGGATCGCAATCGCGAGATGATCCTGGTGCTGTGCAAGGCGCTCGACTTCTCCTGGGACACGACCATGTCGCTGCTGTTCCTCGGCGCCAAGGATCATCTGATCACGGCGCGTGAGCTCCACGACAACGAGCGCGATTTCGGCAAGCTCAAGATCGAGACCTCACGCAGCGTTTTGAAGTTCTACCAGTCGCGCAAGACCGGCACCGATTCCGTCACGGGCCGTCAGCCCGAGCTCCAGGTACATTGAGCGGTACACTGAACAGGTACACCGAGCATCATCCGGGAATGGCAGGGGAGTATTTGCAATGTTGCCTCAATTCGGCGCCGCACTTCGCAAGAATCCGAACAAGAACCTCAACAAGGCTGCAGCCGGCGATGTCGGCGGCGGAGCATCGGACCAGGCCTCGGTCGACGCCGCCTGGCTCGTGCTGGAAGCCGCCAACGACCTCGGTGACCACGCCGCGATCGAAGCCTGCCGCCGCGTCATCGACGCCGAGCTGAACGGCACGGTGGCCGGCAGCGCGGATGTCGATCTCGTGCTGGGATATTTTCGGTAAGCCTCCGTAGGCGTCCAATGGCACATCAATGCGCCGACAGCGGCGCGGCCGTAGCATGGGTAGAGCCCTTGCGAAACCCATCGCCGTCTGAGTGCGTCAAGGCATGATGGGTTTCGCTTTCGCTCTACCCATCCTTGCTACGGGCCGCAGGCTGCGCTGCCGCGAGCTGCACACTTCGCCGCCAAATGTTCAGAATTGCCTATACGGAATTCGGCTACAGAAAGGCCTCGTCGAAGCGGGGCCTTTCTGCTTGATCTTGCCGCCATTCGGGTTCGCGGCAGGAACTGTGGAACTGCGAAGCATCGCCAAGAAAGCTGCACATTTGTGTCGTGTAACTTCGCGCCGGTCGGAATCGTGCATGCCGCGACGGATGCTGGCCGGCCCCGAGCCCAAACCAAAGCTCAAATCCAAGCCTTAAGCCTAAGCTCAATGCAAATAATGTCGGAACCACCTTCAATCCTGATCGTGGAGGACGAATATCCGCTCCAGGGCATACTTGAGAGCGCGCTCGCCGACGCCGGGTTTGCATCCGACATCCTCTCCTCGGGCGAGGAGGCGATCACCATCTTCATCGCCAGAGGAAAGCATCACAAGGCGCTTGTGACCGGCGTCTATCTTGGCGGCAAGCTGAATGGCTGGGAACTCGCCCGCAGGATGAGAGAGAAACATCCAGACCTTCCGGTCGTGTATATGATGGCCGGCGCCGATCTGGAATTATGGAAGTCGCAAGGCGTGCCCAACAGCGTGCCTCTCGAAAAACCGTTCCAACCCGAACGGCTCATCGCCGCGCTCCAGGAGTTTTGAAGCCTCGAGAATTCGATCCCGCGACCGCATGGCCGGGCTGGTTCGCGGCCCGGCCGTCTATGCCTTCGGCATCGCCGCCCTTCACCGCCGGATGCGGTAGATCACGACATCTTCGCCGTGACGGATCGTGCTGCGCTCGAGGAGGTAGTTCGCTTTCTCCAGCACGCGGCGCGATGCGGCATTGCCGACATAGACAAGGCCGATCAGAGACGGCAGCTCGAGTTGCGACAACCCGATGTCCGTCAGCGCAGTCGCGGTCTCGCTCGCAAGTCCCTGGCCCCAGCACGCGCGCGTGAACGCGTAGGCAATCTCGATCTCGTCGATATCATCCACCAGGATGTGCCGGATGCCGGCGCGCTCGGCGAAGGATCCGTCTTTCGTTCGCAGCGTCCAGAGCCCGAAACCATACTGGTCCCAATGCGCCATGTTGGCGCCGAGATAGGACTTCGTCACCTCAGGTGCACGCACGCCGCCGAGATAGCGCGACACCTCGGCGTCGAGATGCAACGTGACGAGATCGGCGAGGTGAGCTTCGCGAAGCCTCTCGGCGGTCAGTCTCGTCGTGCTGAAATGTTCCATAGGAACAGATAGCCGCTTCCAAGGTAGGGCGTCGAGTAACATTGATGCGGAATAACTTTCACTGCGTTCGACCGCGGCGACCTTCTGCCGAACCAGAAAGGGCTTGCGAACCAGAAAGGGCTTGCGAACCAGAAAGGGCTTGGGCTCGGCCTGTACATTGCCCAGGAGATCGCGCGCGCCCATGCGGGTTGATCGTCGCGTCATCGGTGCGGGATGAAACGGTATTCACCGCGTCATTCCCGGCAACACAGGCAGGCGGCTGAGAAGGCGTGCCACGCCGGCATATCCTGCCGTCACGGAGCGTCTCGCCAATTCTCGGACAATGCCATCCTGCTCCTGTTTTGCCCGACGGCGCAACCGCCTCGTAGCGTGGAGTCCGGATTGCGCGAGGCACTATCGGCTACGGCCGGACGATTTTCACACACGCGTAACCCATTGATCTCACAGCGTCGGTCTACTGTGCATGGGGTTGTTTTCGCAGTTTTGGTTTCGAGGGGGCTACCCCGCCCCGAACGCGACCGCGACGTTGTAGGTCAGGAGGCTCGCCGCGTAGGCCAGCACGAGCATGTAGCCGAATGTCGCCGCCATCCAGGTCCAGCTTCCGGTCTCGCGCCGGATCACGGCCAGCGTGGATGCGCATTGCGGGGCGAAGATGTACCAGGCCAGCATCGACAGCGCGGTCGCGAGCGACCATTTCGTCGCCAGCACCTGGCCGATCTGCTCGGCCGCTTCCTTGCCGCCTTCGATCGCATAGACGGTGCCGAGCGCCGCCACCGCGACCTCGCGCGCCGCCATGCCCGGGATCAGCGCGACCGCGATCTGCCAGTTGAAGCCGACGGGGGCGAGCAGCGGTGCGAGCGCCTTGCCGATGATTGCGGCGAGGCTGAAGTCGATCGCGGGTTCGGTGGCGCCTAGCGGCGGCTGCGGGAACGAGGCCAGAAACCAGATCAGGACCATCATCGAGAAGATCGTGGTGCCGGCGCGGTGCAGGAACATCTTGGCCCGCGTGTAGACGCCGATCGCGATCGATTTCAGCCGCGGCATCTTGTAGTCCGGCAGCTCCAGCATGAACGGCGCCGGCGCATAGTCGCGCAGCATGAAGAATTTTATGAGGAACGAGACGGCAAGCGCGCTGGCGATGCCGGCGGCGTAGAGGCCGAACATCACGAGGCCCTGCAGGTTGATGAAGCCCCAGACGTCCCTGGCCGGAATGAAGGCGGAGATGATCAGCGTGTAGACCGGAATGCGCGCCGAGCAGGTCATCAGCGGCGCGATCAGGATCGTGGTCAGCCGGTCGCGCTTGTTGTCGATCACGCGCGTCGCCATGATGCCGGGAATGGCGCAGGCAAAGCTAGACAGCAGCGGAATGAAGGCGCGGCCGTGCAGGCCGGCACCGCCCATGATGCGGTCCATCAGGAAGGCGGCGCGCGCCATGTAGCCGAAATCTTCCAGCAGCAGGATGAACAGGAAGATGATGATGATCTGCGGCAGGAACACGATCACGCTGCCGACGCCCGAGATCACGCCGTTCTGAAGGAAGCTCTGGAAGAGACCGGCGGGCAGGCTGGCGTGCACGAACTCGCCGAGCGCATCGAAGCCGTTGTTGAGCAGCTCCATCAGCGGCTGCGCCCAGGCGAACACCGCCTGGAACATCACGAACAGGATCAGCGCCAGCACGACGAGGCCGGCGACGGGGTGCAGCACCACGGCGTCGATCCGTGCGGTCCAGGTGTCGGGGCTAGCAGGCAGGCTGACGCAGTCGGCGATGATGCGGTCGGCCTCGCGCTGGGTGGCGCGCAACTCGGCGACGCTGAGCGCGCGCCAAGTGTTCTCCCCCGGCTCGGCGGCGAGTCTTGCCGAGATCTCGTCGGTCAGCGTCAGGAGGTCGGCGGTACCGCCCTTGCGCACCGCGATCGAGGTGACCACGGGCACGCCGAGCTCCTTGGCGAGCCGCTCGACGTCCACAGTGATGCCGCGGCGGTTTGCGATGTCGAACATGTTGAGGACGAGGATCATCGGCCGGCCGGTGCGCTTGAGCTCCAGCAGCAGGCGGATGGTCAGGCGCAGATTGGTGGAATCGGCCACGCACAGCACGAGGTCGGGCACGGTCTCGCCGCTGGCCTTGCCGAGCACGAAGTCGCGGGTGATCTCTTCGTCCGGGCTGCGGCCGCGCAGCGAATAGGTGCCGGGCAGGTCGACCACGGAGACCTGGCGCCCCAAGGGCGTGACGAAGAAGCCTTCCTTGCGCTCGACGGTGACGCCGGGATAGTTCGCGACCTTCTGCCGGCTGCCGGTCAGCGCATTGAACAGCGAGGTCTTGCCGCTGTTTGGCGTGCCGACCAGGGCGAGATGCAGCAGGGGTGCTTCCATGTGATCAAAGGCCTGGAATTGGGATCCGGTCGCGTCAGGCGACGATGATGGCCATGGCTTCGCGCCGGCGCACCGCGATCGTGATGTTGTCGACCCGCACGGCGATCGGGTCGCGTCCGACCAGCCCCTCGTGCAGGACCTCGACCCGGGCGCCCTCGACGAAGCCGAGCTCGATCAGCCGGCTCTCGAGCTCGATGTCGGAGAGCGCCGAGCCCGAGTCCTTGGCGGAAAGGTGCTGGATGACGCCGGTATAGCCGCGCTGGGCCAGGCCCAGCGGCATCTGCGGACGCGTATCATGGATGTCGGTCATGCCCTGTATTTTCAACGCAGGGCATCGAGGTCAAGCGCGCTCGGTCGCCGAAACTGCACCTTAGAGTGATTTTAAAGTACCGGCTTCGCGACGGAGGCGATTGGCGCCAGGATCGGCGCCAGGGCGGCTACTGGGCCGAGACCTTTTCCGACTGGATGGCGGCCATGGCGCGGGTCTTGAAGTAGTCGAGCACGAACAGGCGGATCGCCGAAGACAGATTGCCCTGCTGGCGGTTGCCGTCGATCTCGCCGACCAGCTCGGACAGCGTCATGTTGCGCAGGCCCGAGATCTCCTTCATGCCGTTCCAGAACGCCTCTTCCAGGCTGACGCTGGTCTTGTGGCCGGCGACGACGATCGACCGTTTCACGACGGGCGACTTCATGGCTGCTCCTCGCGATCGATCTGGTGCTGGTCCAGGTGTGCCTTCGCCTGGTCCGCGCGTGTCTCCTCCGCCGACCGTTCCGCCTTCGTGCGGCCGAACTTCGTTCGGTTGGCGTCCGCCTGCTTCGCCGTGGCTTCCCGCTCGGCGCGCTTCCGGAAACGATTCAGGTTGATGACGTTCCCCATGCCGCGTCTCCATCATCCGATCCTCCGTGGACAGGATGAAACCTTCAGAAACAGGGTGCCGCGTTGCGCCCCACAAGACTTGATCGCCATTCGCTCGTCCTCGTCAATCGGCCCTTGGGCCATCAAACGATGAATCTGGCCCCGTGGAGGGCAGAGGGGCTGCGTAACACGCCACCCCGCAGCGACATTGACGGTAATCAAATCCCGCCCTCAAAGCCCTATATTTTTGCGACGCGCGGGTCCGTATCACTACGGATGCCTATCGGAATTCGGAATCTTATCCCGGGCTGGTCATCTTCTCGGGACGCACCAGGCGGTCGAACTCGTCCGCCGAGACGAAGCCGAGACGCAGGGCCTCTTCCTTCAGCGTGGTGCCGTTGGCGTGCGCCGTCTTGGCCACCTTGGCCGCATTGTCGTAGCCGATCTTCGGGGCGAGCGCCGTCACCAGCATCAGCGAGCGCTGCATCAGCTCCTTGATCCGCTTCTCGTCGGCGCGGATGCCGCTGACGCAATGCTCGGTGAAGGAGCGCGCGGCGTCCGCCATCAGCCGGATCGAGTGCAGCATGTTGTAGGCCAGCACGGGCTTGTAGACGTTGAGCTCGAAATGGCCCTGGCTGCCGGCGACCGTGATCGCGGTGTGATTGCCGAACACTTGGCAGCACACCATGGTCATCGCCTCGCACTGCGTCGGATTGACCTTGCCCGGCATGATCGAGGAGCCCGGCTCGTTCTCCGGCAGCATCAGTTCGCCGAGGCCCGAACGCGGGCCCGATCCGAGCAGGCGGATGTCGTTGGCGATCTTGAACAGGCCTGTCGCGACCGAATTGATGGCGCCGTGCGCCAGCACGTAGGCGTCGTTCGAGGCCAGCGCCTCGAATTTGTTGGCGGCGCTGGTGAAGGGCAGCTTCGTAATCCCGGCGACGTGCTTTGCGAACAGTTTTGCAAAGCGCGGCTTCGAATTGAGGCCGGTGCCGACGGCGGTGCCGCCCTGCGCCAGCGGATAGAGCTCCTTCACCGCGACCTTGAGCCGGGCGATGCCGCTTTCGACCTGCGCGGCATAGCCGGAAAATTCCTGGCCGAGCGTCAGCGGCGTCGCATCCTGGGTGTGGGTGCGGCCGATCTTGACGATCTTGGCGAACTCCTTCTCCTTCTTGCGAAGCGCGCGCAGCAATTCGCCGAGGGCGGGGACGAGATCGAAGGCGATGCGGCTTGCCGCCGCGATATGCATCGCGGTCGGGAACGAGTCGTTCGATGACTGGCTCATGTTGACGTGATCGTTGGGATGCACCGGCTTCTTGGCGCCGAGCCCGCCGCCGAGCATCTCATTGGCGCGGTTGGCGATGACCTCGTTGAGGTTCATGTTGCTCTGCGTGCCCGAGCCGGTCTGCCACACCACGAGTGGGAAGTGATCGTCCAGCTTGCCCTCGATCACCTCGCGCGCGGCGCGGATGATGGCGTTGGCGCGGCGCTGGTCGAGCAGGCCGAGCTCCTGGTTGGACTGCGCCGCGGCGAGCTTGACGATGCCAAGCGCATGCACGAGCGAGATCGGCATGCGATCGATGCCGATGCGAAAATTCTGGCGCGAGCGTTCGGTCTGCGCCCCCCAATAGCGATCGGCGAGGACCTCGATGGGGCCGAAGCTGTCGGTCTCGGTGCGGGTCGCGGGGCGCGAGGAGCGGTCGGTCTTCGCGCGGGCAATCTTCGAGCGGGAAGTCTTCGAGCGGGACGTCTTGGCCATGAGCACATTCCATTCCGCCGCACGAAAATGCCGCGCGACCTCTTCATGTGTATAGGGAGTTTGGCCGCGCGCGACGGGCTCCGGCCCAATCTAGATCATTTCTTGCGGAAACGGTCCAATCGCACGACTTCGGCGCCGCCCTGGTTCGGGGCCGCCGGCTCTTCGGTGCTTTCCGCCGGTTCGGTGGCAGGCGCGGGCACCGCGACAGCGGACGGGGCGGGAGCGGCCGGCAATGTCTCGGGCGAGACCTCGGCGACATCGGAGGTCTCGAACTGGAGGCCGAATTTCACGGACGGATCGAGGAAGCTCTTGATGGAGTTGAACGGCACGATCAGCCGCTCCGGAATGCCGCCGAAGGACAGGCCGACCTCGAAGCGGTCCTCGAGCACGGTCAGATCCCAGAACTGGTGCTGCAGGATGATCGTCATCTCTTCCGGATATTGCGCCAGCAGCCGCGACGACAGCTTCACGCCCTCGGCCTTCGACACGAAGGTGATGAAGAAATGGTGCTCGCCGGGCAGTCCTTGGGACGCGGCGTCGGTCAGCACCTTGCGCAGCACGCCGCGCAGCGCGTCGCGGGCCAGCACATCGTATCGGATATGATCGGTCGCCATGGTGGTCCTGTTGCATTCCAGGAGTTGGGCCCTGCCGGCCCGACTCGCCAAGCCGCAATAGTACCGCGCCTGACGAGTCAGCAGGAGTCCCCGCCGGGTAGGAAATAAGAGGTAAGTGGAGGCTTCTGTTGCCAGGTGCCTCCGAACCCCGCCTAACGGAGCTTAACCCGTTAGGACTTCAGAATGGTCTTTCAAACTGCGTTACGCAGCCTGAGCAACCGGAGCAAAGTTGTCGTTGGCAACTATTGCATAGCCCGATAACGGCGGAACAATACCGAGAAAAAGAACGCCCTTTACGCCCTCGTCGATCCTATTTCGCCCCCGCCAAAACCCGCCTATAGGGCTAGCCCGCTGGTGGGTTTTGGTGGAGGCGCCGGGTACCGCCCCCGGGTCCGAATGGTTTATTGCGACGGCCGTTTATTTCCATAGCCGGCGAACCGGCACCCCCAATATAGGGGGCAAAGCTTTCAAATGACAGGGTGTTTCGAACGGCCATCCCGAGGTTCCCTCTGGATAGGTTCCCGACGGGCTTGGCCGCGCGACGGCCCGCGTTCTAAGCTCCTGACATGTCCGAGGATTCCGCACCGGCCGCCCAAGAACGAGATCAAGAGCCGGACCGTCCAGCCACCCACGCCGTTCCGCCGGGCTTGCTCGCGCTGTTCCTGGCCTTCGCCCGGATGTCGCTGGCCGGTTTTGGCGGGGTCTTGGTGTTTGCCCGGCAGGCCATCGTCGAGCAGCACCGCTGGATGACGGCGGACGAGTTCAACGAGACTTTTGCGCTCTGCCATTTCCTGCCCGGGCCCAACATCGTCAATCTGTCGATGGTGTTCGGCGCGCGGCTGCGCGGGATCGCCGGCGGTATTGCCGCCTTTGCAGGGCTGTTGCTGCCGCCCACGCTGATCATGACGGTGCTCGCGATCATCTACGCCCGGTTCGGCGATGTGGAGGTGCTGCGTCGCATCCTCGCAGGCATCTCCTGTGCGGCGGTCGGCCTCTTGATCGCGGTGGTCTTCCGGATGATGATTCCGCTGCTCAAGCGGCTGGACGCCGTCGCGCTCATCCTGATGCTGGGCGTGTTCCTCGCCATCGGCGTCCTTCGCCTGCCGCTCCAGGCCGTGCTTTTGGTCGCGATCCCCGTGAGTGTCGGCGCCACGTTCCTGATGCGGCGGAAGGTAGCAGCATGATCGCCGAGAACCCGATCTGGGCGCTGATCTCCACCTTTGGTCTGATGTCGCTGTTCGCAGTCGGCGGCGCCGCGGCGGCGGTGCCCGAGATGCACCGTATCGCGGTCGATGTGCATCACTGGATGACCGACAAGCAGTTCGCCGACGCCTATGCGATCGCGCAGCTCTCGCCAGGTCCGAACGTGCTTATCGTCACGTTAATCGGCTATGCCGTCGCCGGCATCCCGGGCGCGCTGGCGGCGACCTTGGCCATGTGCCTGCCGACGGCGCTGCTTGCCTATTATGTCAGCCGGCTCCTCAACCGGCCGAGCCAATCGCGCTGGCCCGGGCTGATTCAGGCTGCACTGGTTCCGCTCTCGATCGGGTTGATGGCAGCGAGCGCCCTGATCTTGGCCCAGTCGACCGATCGCACCATTGCTGCGCTGCTCCTGACCGCGACGGTTGCAGTTGTCGCATACGTCTCGCGCATCAATCCGCTATGGCTTCTGCTCGTCGGGGGCCTGTTGGGTTTTGCTGGCATTGTGTAGTGAAAATCGCTAGGCAGTGATCCGGGCGGGGGATCCATTTCCAGCCGATTAGAACAACATTGCTCGTGGCTTACGGGCCGCGGAGGAGACATGCATGGCCGATACGATGGGCCACTCGGCGACGACCACCCGAAACACCTCGGTGGTGATCGGCTTTTGTCTGCTGGCCGTTGCGCCGCAGATATTCGAATTCATCTGGTCGATCGGGACGATTTTTGGCTGGGGCGCCGGACGCGGGCCGGCCACCGTCGTGATCAGCCATGCCACGGCGCTGCTCGCGGGCGCGCCCGGCGCGCTGATCGGAGCGATCGGCGGTGACACCAAGAAGGCGTCATCCGAGGTGCTGCTGGCGCTGATCTATTCCTATCCGCTGTTTGCGGTCGCGATTCTCACGATCTTCATGACGATCAGATCGGCGCAGGACTATGTCGGCGGGATCGCTCTGATGGCGCTCGCGTTGTTCGCGCTGTGGGCCTCCAGCGATTTGCAGGGGATGCGCGGCTTCTCCTTTGGCGCAGGCACGGCGCCGCGGATGTTTGGCGGGCTGCTCGTCGCACTTGGCGCCGGCATCGCGTTGACGGGACTGCTGACCGATGGGCCTGCCATGGCGCACTATGCCTGGCGCGGGCCGCTCTTCGTGATGGTCTCGATCGTCTTCTTCGCGCTGGCGATTCGTCCGCTTGGGGTCGTAGTTACGGCGTTCGCGAGCTTCCTGATCGCGGCGATGGGCACGCATGAGACGCGCTGGGTCGAAGCGATCATCGTCGGCGCCTGCCTGACGCTTGGCTGTGCACTGCTCTTCCCCTACGTGCTCGGGCTGCCGATGCCGATGTTCCCGCGCTTTTTGGTTCAGTGAGGGTGTGATGTTCGATCTCTTCCACAATCTGGGCCTCGGTTTCGGTGTGGTGTTTCAGATCTCCTGGTGGTCACCCTGGTGGCTCTACGGCCTGTCGCTCCCGATCTCGATCAATATTCTCATGTGCCTGATTGGCGCATTGGTTGGCACGCTGGTCGGCGTGCTGCCCGGTATCGGCACCGTCGCAACCGTGGCGATGCTCCTGCCGATCACGTTCGGATTGCCGCCGGTCGGCGCGCTGATCATGCTCGCCGGCATCTATTACGGTGCGCAATACGGCGGCTCGACCACCTCGATCCTGGTCAATATTCCCGGTGAGGCGACATCCGTCGTCACGGCCATCGACGGCCACCAGATGGCGAAGCAGGGCCGTGCCGGCCCGGCGCTGGCGATTGCGGCGATCGGCTCGTTCTTCGCCGGCTGCGTTGCGACGGTGCTGATCGCCGTGCTCGGTGCGCCGCTGACCAAGCTCGCGTTGGCGTTTGGTCCGGCTGAATATTTCTCGCTGATGGTGCTCGGCCTGATCTTCGCGGTGGTGCTGGCCAAGGGCTCGGTGCTGAAGGCGATCGCGATGATCGTGTTCGGCCTGTTGCTGTCGATGGTCGGCTCCGACATCGAGACCGGCGCTTCCCGCATGGCGTTCAACATTCCGGAGCTTGCCGACGGCCTCGGCTTCGCGACGGTGGCCATGGGCGTGTTTGGTTTCGCCGAGATCATCCGCAATCTCGACGCCGGTGCCGAGATGAACCGCGACCTCGTGCAGCAGAAGATCACCGGCCTGATGCCGACCAAGAAAGATCTGATCGACTCCGCGCCTGCGATCCTGCGCGGCACTGTGCTCGGTTCGATCCTCGGCATCCTGCCGGGCGGCGGCGCTGTCATCGCGTCCTTTGCGTCCTATACGCTCGAGAAGAAGATCGCCAAGAACCCGTCGCGGTTCGGCCGTGGCGCGATCGAGGGCGTGGCGGCGCCGGAAAGCGCCAACAACGCCGCGGCACAGACCTCCTTCATCCCGCTGCTGACGCTCGGCATCCCGCCAAACGCGGTGATGGCGCTGATGGTGGGCGCGATGACCATCCACGGCATCGTGCCGGGTCCGCAAGTGATGCAGAAGCAGCCGGAGCTGGTCTGGGGCATGATTGCCTCGATGTGGATCGGCAATCTGATGCTGATCATCATCAACCTGCCACTGGTTGGAATCTGGGTGCGGCTGCTGCGCGTGCCGTACCGGCTGATGTTCCCCTCGATCGTGATCTTCTGCGCGATCGGCATCTACTCGGTGAACAACGCGCCGGTCGACGTCATCCTCGCGGGCGTGTTCGGTCTGGTCGGCTACTGGCTGATCAAGCACGATTTCGAGCCGGCGCCGCTGCTGCTCGGCATGGTGCTGGGGCCGCTGATGGAAGAGAACCTGCGCCGCGCGCTGCTGATCTCGCGCGGCGACTGGAGCGTATTCCTGACGCGTCCGCTGTCGGCCGTGCTGCTGGCGATTGCGGCGTTCCTCCTGGTGCTCACGGTGCTGCCCGCGTTGCGCGCCAAGCGTGACGAGGTGTTCACCGAATCCGAGAACTGAGAGCGACGCTCCCTGCGTCGTCGCCGCGCCTGCGTCGGCGCGCCGCATTCGGAAGTCGAATCGACTTGTGTGACCGCTTCGTGAAATGAAAATGCCGGCCCTTGTGGCCGGCATTTTTGTTTGTGTCGGAGGGGATCGAGATGACTTCTATTCGCGCGCTTGCTGCAGGCGCATGTGCCGCTGCGCTCGCATCGCTGTGCGGCTTTGTCGCACCAGGCGCGGCGCAGACCTATCCGACGCGTGGCATCACCATGATCGTGCCGTTTGCTGCGGGTGGTCCGACCGACGTGATCTCGCGCATCGTCACCGCGCACATGGCGCAGACGTTCGGACAGAGCATCGTCATCGAGAACGTGGTCGGCGCCGGCGGCACCACTGCCACCGCGCGCGCCGCGCGCGCGGCCAATGACGGCTATACGCTCATCACCGGGCATATGGGCACGCACGCCGCCTCCGTGCCGCTTTATCCCAAGCTCGCCTATCATCCCGAAAAGGATTTTGAGCCGATCGCGCTGCTCGCGGGCACGCCGATCCTGATCCTGGCGCGCAAGGATTTTCCGCCGAAGGACCTCAAGGAATTCGTGACTTACGTGAAAACCAATGCCGAGAAGGTGAACGCTGCGCATGCCGGCGTCGGCTCGGTCTCGCATGTGTCCTGCGAGCTGCTGCACTCCATCCTCGACATCAAGCCGGTCGGCGTACCCTTCAACGGCACCGGACCCGCGATGAACGCGCTGGTCGGGGGACAGGTCGATTACATCTGCGACCAGATCGTCAACGCCGTGCCGCAGATCAATGCCGGCACCATCAAGGCTTATGCGATCGCAACGGCGGAGCGCAATCCGTCGCTGCCGAACGTGCCGACGACGGCGGAGGCGGGCTTGCCCGCCTTCCAGGCCCAGGCCTGGAACGCCATGTTCGCGCCGAAGGGAACCTCGCCTGCCATCGTAGCGAGCCTGAACGCCGCGGCGGTCAAGGCGCTCGACGACGAGACCGTGCGCAAGCGCCTGCTCGAGCTCGGCAGCGTCATTCCGCCGCCTGCGGACCGAACGCCGGAGGCGCTGGCGAAACTCGTCAAGAACGAGATCGCGAAATGGACCCCGGTGCTCAAGCCGGCAAGTTAGCCAGCAGGATCAAGTCGATAGGCAAGGGGCGGGACGCTGAGTTCCGCCCTTGTCGTTTGCACCGGGAACGCTCATTTTTCCGGGTATAATGCGTATGGATGGCGAATCGCCGCTGTCGCAGCGCGGGGGTGGCCGTTAAATTCGCCACCTCCCCAAAGGCACACACATGCACCAGTATCAGGACCTGCTCGAGCGGATTCTTTCAGACGGCGCCGAAAAGACCGACCGGACCGGCACCGGCACGCTGTCGGTGTTCGGCCATCAGATGCGCTTCAACCTATCCGCCGGTTTTCCGATGCTGACCACCAAGCGCCTGCCGCTGAAGGCGATCGTGCATGAGCTGTTGTGGTTCCTGAAGGGCGACACCAATATCAAATATCTACGCGACAACGGCGTCACCATCTGGGACGAGTGGGCGGACGCCAACGGCGATCTCGGCCCGGTCTACGGCCATCAATGGCGTTCCTGGCCGGCGCCGGACGGACGCAGCATCGACCAGATCGCCAACGTGATCGACATGATCAAGCGCAATCCGGACTCGCGCCGCCTGATCGTCTCGGCCTGGAATCCGGCCGAGGTCGACGAGATGGCGCTGCCGCCGTGCCACTGCCTGTTCCAGTTCTACGTCGCCAACGGCAAGCTGTCGTGCCAGCTCTATCAGCGCTCGGCCGACGTGTTTCTCGGCGTGCCCTTCAACATCGCCTCCTATGCGCTGCTCACCATGATGGTGGCGCAGGTCACGGGTCTCAAGCCCGGCGACTTCGTGCATTCGTTCGGTGACACTCATCTCTATTCCAACCATCTGGAGCAGGCGAAGCTCCAGCTCACGCGCGCGCCGCGCGCGCTGCCGGTGATGCGGATCAATCCTGATGTGAAGGACATCTTCTCCTTCCGCTACGAGGATTTCGAGCTTGTCGGCTACGATCCGCATCCGCACATCAAGGCGGCGGTCGCGGTCTGACGCCGATGTCGCTCAATATCCGCAGTGCGCAGCCCGGAGAAGCCGGGCTGGTTCTTGCTTTCATCCGCGAACTCGCCGAGTACGAAAAGCTCTCGCACGAGGTCGAGACGACCGAGGCGATGATCGCCGACGCACTGTTCGGCGAGCGACCGCAACTCCATTGCGCCCTCGCCGAGTGGAACGGCGAGCCGGTCGGCTTCGCGGTGTGGTTCGTCAACTTCTCCACCTTCAGCGGCCGCCACGGCATCTATCTCGAAGATTTGTATGTGCGGCCGTCGCATCGCAGCAGGGGCCTCGGCAAGGCGCTGCTGGTTTATCTGGCCAGGGAATGCGTCAAGAATGGCGGGTCGCGGCTGCAATGGGCGGTGCTCGACTGGAACGCGCCGTCGATCGCGTTCTACAAATCGCTCGGCGCGGTCATGCTGGACGACTGGACGCTGTGCCGCGTCACCGGGCCTGCGCTGACACGGCTTGCCGGGAGCGCGTCGTGATGGAGATCGTCTTCGTGGTGGCGATCGCAGAGAACGGCGTCATCGGCACCGGCAACGCGATCCCGTGGCGATTGAAATCCGACATGGCGCGCTTCAAGGCGCTCACGATCGGCAAGCCCGTGATCATGGGCCGCAAGACGTTCGAATCCCTGCCCCGGCCGCTTCCGGGCCGCACCAACATCGTCCTCACGCGCGATGCGGATTACCGCGCTACCGGCGCCATCGTCACGACATCGACTGCCGACGCAGGCGCCGTCGCCCGCGGCGATGCCTTGCGGCGTTCGGTCGCCGAGATCGCAGTGATTGGCGGCGCCGAAATCTATCGGCAATGGCTCGATCGCGCCGATCGCCTCGAAATCACCGAAGTGCATGCGCGTCCCGAAGGCGCCACGCATTTCGACATCGACAGGGCAGAGTGGGATGAGGTGGCGCGTGTCCACCATCCCGCCGGGCCCCATGACAGCGCCGACTACTCCTATGTGACATATCGTCGGCGGGTGGGCCATTAACCGCTTTCGTCAATGTTTACATTGACTTTTTCGTGCCCGAGCATAGCTCGGAAGACGGCGAGGGCTGCGTTGTAAGGGACCTGCCTGTCCCCTATAAAGCCGGACCGGACAAAGCGGGCGGGGGCAAATTCACCCTGCCGAGGAGAGCGTCAAATGCCGTGGAAGAATCAGGGCGGTGGCCCATGGGGCTCGGGTCCGAAGGGACCATGGGGCAACGGCCCGCAACCGGTCGGGCCGAGGCCGCCGGATCTGGAAGACCTTCTGCGGCGCGGCCAGGACCGCCTCCAGCAGATCATGCCGGGCGGCTATTTCTCCGGCATTGGCATCACGCTGATCGTGCTGCTCATCGTCGCGTTCTGGCTGCTGTCGGGCTTCTTCCGGGTGCAGTCCGAAGAGCTCGGAGTCGTGCTGCGCTTCGGCAAGCATGTCCGCACCGTGGATCCCGGCCTGAACTATCACCTGCCCTATCCGATCGAGACCGTGCTGCTGCCGAAGGCACTGCGCGTTTCCACGATCTCCATCGGCATGACGCTGATCGAGGATCCGGCGCGGCGCGGCCGTTCCATTCGTGACGTGCCGGAAGAGAGCCTGATGCTGACCGGCGACGAGAACATCGTCGACGTCGACTTCACCGTGCTCTGGCGCATCAAGCCCAACGGCGTTGGCGATTTCCTCTTCAACATCCAGAATCCCGAAGGCACCGTGAAGGCGGTCGCCGAGAGCTCGATGCGCGAGGTGATCGGCCGCTCGCAGATCCAGCCGATCCTGACCGGCGCGCGCAACGTCACCGAACAGGGCGTGCAGGAACTTATCCAGAAGACCCTGGACACCTACGGCGCCGGCATTCAGATCAGCCAGGTGCAGATGCAGAAGGTCGACCCACCGGCGCAGGTGATCGACGCCTTCCGCGACGTCCAGGCGGCGCGCGCCAATCTCGAGCAGCTGCAGAACGAGGCGCAGACCTATGCCAACCAGGTCGTGCCGCAGGCACGCGGACGTGCGGCGCAGATCGTGCAGGCCGCCGAAGGCTACAAGGAGCAGACGGTCGCCGAGGCCAAGGGCCAGAGCTCGCGCTTCCTGAAGGTTTACGAGGAATACAAGAAGGCGCCCGACGTGACGCGTGAACGGATTTATCTGGAGACGATGGAGCGCGTGCTCGGCGGCTCGGAAAAGCTCATCTATGACGGCGGCCAGTCGGGCCAGGGCGTCGTGCCTTATCTGCCGCTCAGCGAATTGACGACCAAGCGGCCACCTGCAACCGGCCAGCAGACGACCGGAGGCAACCGATGAGGTCTCCGGTTACAGGCATCGTCACGCTGCTCGGACTCCTGCTCGTCGTGATCGTGGGCTACATGTCCCTGTTCACGGTGGCGCAGACCGAGCAGACCATCGTGCTGCAGTTCGGCAAACCCGTCGACGTCGTTACCGATCCCGGCCTGCACTTCAAGGCGCCGTGGAATTCGGTGATCAACATCGACAAGCGCATCCTCGATCTGGAGAACCCGTCGCAGGAAGCGATCGCGTCCGACCAGAAGCGCCTGGTGGTCGACGCCTTCGCACGTTACCGCATCAAGGACGCGTTGCGCTTCTATCAGAGCATCGGCTCGATCCAGGCCGCCAACATCCAGCTCACCACGCTCTTGAACGCGGCGCTGCGCCGCGTGCTCGGCGAGGTCACCTTCATCAACGTGGTCCGCGACGACCGCGAGAAGCTGATGCAGCGCATCCGCGATCAGCTCGACCACGAGGCCGACGGCTACGGCATCCAGGTCGTCGACGTCCGGATCCGCCGCGCCGATTTGCCGGAGCAGAACAGCCAGGCGGTCTATCAGCGCATGAAGACGGAACGCGAGCGCGAAGCCGCCGAGTTCCGCGCGCAGGGCGGCCAGAAGGCACAGGAGATCCGCTCCAAGGCCGACCGTGAGGCGACCGTGATCGAGGCAGAAGCAAGGTCGCTGGCTGAGCAGACGCGCGGCGTCGGCGATGCCGAGCGCAACCGTCTGTTCGCCGAAGCCTACGGCAAGGATGCGGATTTCTTCGCCTTCTACCGCTCGATGACGGCCTATGAGAACGGGCTGCGTGCGAACGATACCCGCTTCCTGCTGCGGCCGGACTCGGATTTCTTCCGGTTCTTTGGTAACCCGTCCGGCAAGCCGGCGACCACGACGCCAGCGAAGCCGTAAGCCAGACAAGGGCGGCAGGTCCGGCCGCCCTTCGTCCAGACAAGAACAGCACAACGGGAGGTTCCAAGCCGATGAGGTCCATTGCGTTCGCCGACTTCCTCATCGGCTTGGGCATCCTGTTCGTGCTGGAAGGCCTGATGTTCGCGGCAAGTCCGGCCTGGATGCGCAAGGCCATGAAAAGCGCCATGGCCACACCGGACAATGTGCTGCGGGCGGTCGGCATTGGTTCGGCCGTGGCCGGCCTGGTCCTGATCTGGGTTATGCGACGTCCAATTTAGCCGTCGCGCCAACGCCAAAGTGAAGGCGAGAGACGGGTTTTCGCCTTATTATCCGGGTCTTGAGACCCGTTAAGGTCCGCGCTTGCGCCGTCCCCCCGTTCGAGCGCAGTCTTGACGCCGAATCCTTATTCCCTGGAGATCACAATGACCGCTGCCACCATTGCCCCGAACCGTTTGCGCTTAGGGCTGGCCGCGCTCGCTTTTAGCGCGCTCGGCGCGCTCGGCACGCCGGCCTATGCACGCGGACCGGAGGGCATCGCCGACGTCGCCGAGAAGGTGATCGACGCGGTCGTCAACATCTCGACCTCGCAGACCGTCGAAGCCAAGGGCGGCGGCAGCAACGCCATGCCGCAACTACCCCCCGGCTCGCCCTTCGAGGAGTTCTTCGACGACTTCTTCAAGAATCGCAAGGGTCCCGGCGGCGGCAGCAAGGGCGGCGAGAACAGCCCGCCGCCGCGCAAGACCAACTCGCTCGGCTCCGGCTTCATCATCGACACCGCCGGCGTCGTCGTCACCAACAACCACGTCATCGCCGACGCCGACGAGATCAACGTCATCCTCAACGACGGTACCAAAATCAAGGCCGAGCTGGTCGGCGTCGACAAGAAGACTGACCTTGCCGTGCTGAAGTTCAAGCCGCCGAAGCCGCTGGTGTCGGTGAAGTTCGGCGATTCCGACAAGCTGCGCCTCGGCGACTGGGTCGTCGCGATCGGAAATCCTTTCAGCCTCGGCGGCACTGTGACCGCCGGTATCGTGTCGGCGAAGAACCGTGACATCTCCTCAGGTCCCTACGACAGTTACATTCAGACCGACGCCTCCATCAACCGGGGCAATTCCGGCGGTCCGCTGTTCAACCTCGATGGCGACGTCATCGGCGTCAACACACTGATCATCTCGCCCTCCGGCGGCTCGATCGGCATCGGCTTCGCCGTGCCGTCGAAGACGGTCGCGGGTGTCGTCGACCAGCTCCGCCAGTTCGGCGAATTGCGCCGCGGCTGGCTGGGCGTGCGCATCCAGAGCGTCACCGACGAGATCGCCGAGAGCCTCAACATCAAGCCGCCGCGCGGCGCGCTGATTGCCGGCGTCGACGACAAGGGCCCGGCGAAGCCCGCCGGCATCGAGCCCGGCGACGTCGTCGTCAAGTTCGACGGCAAGGACGTCAAGGACCCGAAGGACCTCTCTCGCGTGGTCGCCGACACGGCGGTCGGCAAGGAGGTCGAAGTCGTCATCATCCGCAAGGGTCAGGAGGAGACCAAGAAGGTCACGCTCGGCCGGTTGCAGGATCCCGACAAGGTGCAAGCCGCAGTGAAGACCGACGAGCCCGCGCCTGAAAAGACTGTGACGCAGAAGGCGCTCGGCCTCGATCTCGCGGCGCTGAGCAAGGATCTGCGTGCGCGCTACAAGATCAAGGACAGCGTCAAGGGCGTGGTCGTCACCAATGTCGACGCCAATTCGGATGCCGCCGAGAAGCGGCTCTCCGCCGGCGACGTCATCGTCGAAGTCGCGCAGGAGGCCGTCTCCAGCGGCGCCGACATCCAGAAGCGGGTCGACCAGCTTAAGAGGGACGGCAAGAAGTCGGTGCTGTTGCTGGTGTCGAATGCCGACGGCGAGCTGCGCTTCGTGGCGCTGAGCGCGCAGTAGGAAGAACGCCGCCTACTACAGGCTCACTGTCAAGCCCCGGCTCGACCGGGGCATCCAGTACGCCGCGGCCTCTCGGTTCTATCCTCGCGGCCTCTGGAATACAGGATCACCCGCTCCATTGCGCAATTGCGCACAAGGCGGGTGATGACAGCGGAGAGGAGGTTAAGCCTCCACAAACTCCTCGCGCCGATACCCCTGCGCGTAAAGCAGCGCGGTGAGATCGCCATGGTCGATCCGCGCCGCCGCTGCCGCGGCCACCGCAGGCTTGGCGTGATACGCCACGCCCAGTCCCGCCGCCTGGATCATCGCGAGATCGTTGGCGCCGTCCCCGACGACGACCGAGTCGATGTCGTCGAGATCGAACGACTCCATCAGATCCACCAGCGTCGCGAGCTTTGCCGCGCGACCCAAAATCGGCTCCTTGACCTCGCCGGTGAACTTGCCGTCGCGGACGATGAGCTCGTTGGCGCGGTTCTCCTGGAAGCCGATCTTGGCGGCGACCGCACTGGTGAACAGCGTGAAGCCGCCGGAGACGAGACAGGCATAGGCGCCGTGGGCGCGCATGGTCGCGACCAGCTCGCGGCCGCCCGGGGTCAGCGTGATGTGCTTGGCCAAGACCTCATCGACGACGCTGGCGGGGAGGTCCTTCAGCAGCGCGACGCGCTCGCGCAGCGCCGGCTCGAACTCGATCTCGCCGCGCATTGCGCGTTCGGTGATGGCAGCCACATGGGCCTTCAACCCGGCGAAATCGGCGAGCTCGTCAATGCATTCCTGCCCGATCATGGTGGAATCCATGTCGGCGAGAAAAAGCTTCTTGCGCCGGAAGCCGACTGGCTGCACGACGATGTCGATGGGCAGGTCGCCGCGAAGCTCGCGGAGCCGCTGCTCGATGGCGTGACGGTCGCCTTCGAGGTTACTGTCGGTGCCGAAGGGGATGTCGACTGCAACCCCGTCGAACAGCCAGTGCGCGGCAGCTGCTCGAGGCAGCACGGCGCGGGCGCCGTCGACGATGGTAGAGTCGAGCGCGGGATTATTCGGGTTGCAGATCAGCGTGGCGACGAGGGACATTTGAGGTTTTCGTGAGCGAGGAGCATCCGAGCAAGGCCGTGCTTATCGCAGGCCCGACCGCCAGCGGCAAGTCGGCGCTGGCGCTCGAGCTTGCGCTCGCGGCGGGCGGCGTCGTCATCAATGCCGATTCCATGCAGGTCTACCGCGACCTCCGCATCATCACCGCGCGCCCGACACATGGCGACGAGGCGCGGATGCCTCATCGCCTGTACGGCCATGTCGATGCGGCCATGAATTTTTCGGCCGGTGCCTGGGTGAGCGACGCGGCGAAGGCGCTCGCAGAGGCGAAAGCCGAAGGCCGCCTGCCGATTTTCATCGGCGGCACCGGGCTGTATTTCAAGGCGCTGACGGCAGGCCTTTCCGTGGTGCCGCCGATCCCTGCCGAGGTGCGCGAGCACGTTCGGGCGCGGCTGGAGCGGAACGGCGTGGAGGCGCTGCACGCGGAACTCGCAGCCTCCGATCCTCAAGCAGCCGAGCGATTGAACCTGCGCGACCGCACGCGCATTGCGCGCGCGCTCGAAGTGGTCGAAGCCACCGGCCGTTCGCTACTGGACTGGCACCATGAGGGCCAGCCGCCCTTGCTACCAAGGGACAGTTTTCACGCGGTGTTCCTCGCGCCCGAGCGCGACGAGCTCTATGCCCGCATCGACGCCCGCTTCGACGCCATGTTAGGTGTCGGCGCGCTGAAGGAGGTCGAGCGCCTCGCCGCCCGAAAGCTCGATCCGCTGCTGCCGGCGATGAAGGCTCATGGCGTGCCAGCCCTGATCCGGCATCTGGGTGGCGAGCTCAGCCTGGAGCAAGCGGCCACGATCGGCCGCGCCGACACTCGTCATTACGCCAAGCGGCAGTTCACCTGGTTCCGGCACCAATTGCCCGAATTCAAGTGGGTAAAGCCGGAGGAGGCGAGGGGCTGGCTCGCGGCGATCGTGAACGCGGCGCGGGACCCCGGCTGACGCGCTTTTGTGCCGCGGTTCCCGAATTTACCTCTCGCCGAACCCGGGGAACGCCGCTACATTGCCAAAATCGCGCGGGAACGGCCGCATTGCCTTGACATCGGGGCGTTGGTCGTTATGTTTCGCGCAACCTTTGGGAAGCCGGGCACCTGCCATGCGTAATATTATTACCAAACTCCTTATCGCCGTCGTACCCAGGCACACCGCCGGGGGTGGCTAGCTGCCATCCACATGACAGGCGGTGTGCATGGGCCCTCTTCGGGGCCTTTTTTATTTCCCGAACCCGACACGAACGAAGCCGCTGACAACAGCGCATCCGGAGCAAGCCAATGAGCGACAAGAGCCACGATCCGAACCAGATGACCGGCGCCGCGATGATCGTCCGCGCGCTCATCGATCATGGCGTGACCGACATTTTCGGCTATCCCGGCGGCGCCGTGCTTCCGATCTACGACGAGATCTTCCAGCAGAGCGAGGTCCAGCACATCCTGGTCCGCCACGAGCAGGGTGCGGGCCACGCCGCCGAGGGCTATGCGCGTTCGACCGGCAAGCCGGGCGTTGCGCTGGTGACCTCCGGCCCCGGCGCCACCAACATGGTGACGCCGCTCACCGACGCGCTGATGGACTCGATCCCGCTGGTCTGCATCTCCGGCCAGGTGCCGACGCATCTGATCGGCAACGACGCGTTCCAGGAGTGCGACACCGTCGGCATCACGCGCCCCTGCACCAAACACAACTGGCTGGTGCGCGACGTCAACGATCTCGCAAAGGTGCTGCACGAGGCGTTCTACGTTGCGACTACGGGTCGACCAGGCCCGGTGCTTGTCGACGTGCCGAAGGACGTGCAGTTCGCGACCGGCACCTATCATCCGCCGCGCAAGTCCGACGTGCATCGCTCCTATGCGCCGCGGGTGAAGGGCGATGCGACGCAGATCCGCAAGGCCGTGGCGCTGCTCGCAGGCGCCAAGCGTCCCGTGATCTACAGCGGCGGCGGCGTGATCAATTCCGGCCCCGAGGCGACCAGGCTGCTGCGCGAGCTGGTCGAGGTCACCGGCTTTCCGATCACCTCCACGCTGATGGGTCTCGGCGCATATCCTGCGTCGGGCAAGAGCTGGCTCGGCATGCTCGGCATGCACGGCACCTACGAAGCCAACATGACCATGCATGATTGCGACGTCATGCTGTGCGTCGGCGCGCGCTTTGACGACCGCATCACCGGCCGCGTCGATGCGTTCTCGCCGGGCTCGAAGAAGATCCACATCGACATCGACCCGTCCTCGATCAACAAGAACATCCGCGTCGACGTGCCGATCATCGGCGACTGCGGCAACATCCTCGGCGACATTCTCCAGGTGTTCAAGGCGGAGGCGAAGAAGCCCGACGTCAAGGCGTGGTGGCAGCAGATCGCGCAGTGGCGCGCCCGCAACTCGCTCTATTACAGAAAGAGCAACGACGTCATCCTGCCGCAGCACGCGATCCAGAGCCTGTTCGAGGCGACGCGCGGCAAGGACACCTACATCACCACCGAGGTCGGCCAGCACCAGATGTGGGCGGCGCAGTTCTTCGGCTTCGAGGAGCCGCATCGCTGGATGACGTCGGGTGGTCTCGGCACCATGGGCTACGGCCTGCCGGCCGCGGTCGGCGTGCAGGTTGCCCATCCCGACAGCCTGGTCATCGACATCGCGGGCGATGCTTCGGTGCAGATGACGATGCAGGAGATGTCGACGGCGGTTCAGTACGAGCTGCCGATCAAGATCTTCATCCTGAACAACCAGTACATGGGCATGGTGCGGCAGTGGCAGCAGCTGCTCCACGGCAACCGGCTGTCGCATTCCTACTCGGAGGCGCTGCCGGACTTCGTCAAGCTCGCGGAAGCCTATGGCGGCGTCGGCCTCCAGGTGCACAAGCCTGGCGATCTCGACGGCGCCATCCAGGAGATGATCTCGGTCAAGCGTCCGGTGCTGTTCGACTGCCGCGTCGCGGCTCTGGAAAACTGCTTCCCGATGATTCCGTCCGGCAAGGCGCATAACGAGATGCTGTTGCCGGAGCAGGCGAACGACGAAGCCACCGCAAAGGCGTTCGCCGGCGGCAAAGCGCTGGTGTGAGCGTGTTGGTCACAAATTCCGCTGTCATCGCCCGGCTTGACCGGGCGATCCAGTACGCCGCGGCCTCTCGATCACTCTCAGGGCCTCTGGAATACTGGATCCCCGCCTTCGCGGGGATGACAGTCGCGAGCGATGGTTGATGGGAAGGTAAAATGTTCGACCTGAAGGAGCTCGAACGCGCACATGCGATCGTGGGGCAGGCGGTGGCGGCGACGCCGGCGCATGCCTGGCCGCTGCTGAGCCAGCGGCTTGGCACGGAGGTCGTGGTCAAGCATGAGAACCACACGCCGACGGGCGCCTTCAAGGTGCGCGGCGGGCTCACTTACGTCGACCATCTCAAACGCGAGCGGCCCGCGACGCGCGGCCTGATCTCCGCGACACGCGGCAATCACGGCCAGAGCATCGCCTTCGCCGGGCGCCGTCACGGCTTGCCGGTGACGATCTACGTGCCGCGCGGCAATTCGATCGAGAAGAATCGCGCGATGATCGCCTTCGGTGGCGAGCTCGTCGAGCATGGCGACGATTTTCAGGCGGCCCGCGAGGAGGCGTATCGCCGGGCTGAGCGCGACGGTCTGCACATGGTGCCGGCCTTCCACCCCAACGTCGTGCTGGGCGTGGCGACCTATGCGCTCGAACTGTTCCGGGCCGCGCCGGATCTCGACACCCTCTATGTGCCGATCGGGCAAGGCTCGGGCATCTGCGGCTGCATCATGGCGCGCGATCTGCTCGGCCTGAGGACCGAGATCGTCGGGGTGCAGTCGACCGAGGCGCCGTCCTACGCGCTGTCTTTCGCAGCGCGCGCCGTGGTGAATACCAACAGCAGCAACACGCTCGCTGACGGCATGGCAACCCGCGCTCCCGATGCCGATGCGCTCGCGGTCATCCTCAAGGGCGCCTCGCGTATCGTCCAGGTGACGGATGATGAGATCGCGCTTGCGATCCGTGCGCTCTGGACCGACACGCACAATCTCGCCGAAGGCGCCGGCGCCGCCGCGCTCGCCGCGGCGCTTCAGGAAAAGACAAAACTGTCGGGCAAGCGCGTCGGTCTCGTGCTGTCCGGCGGCAATATCGATTTCGATCTGTTCCGCGGTTGGGTCGGGGCGGATGCGCCGGTCGCCCATCGGGCGACGGCGTAACGACGAGAATAGAGGGGACGACAATGAACCAGCCCGCATCCGCCTATTTCATCGAGGAGCGCCACGATCCCAACGAGACCCACACGCTTTCGGTGCTCGTGCAGAACGAGCCGGGCGTGCTCGCGCGCGTCATCGGCCTGTTCTCGGGGCGAGGCTACAACATCGAGAGCCTCACCGTCTCGGAGACCGAGAGCCAGAAGCATCTCTCGCGCATCACCATCGTCACTACCGGCACGCCGATGGTGATCGAGCAGATCAAGCATCAGCTCGATCGCATGATACCGGTCTATCGCGTCGTCGACATGACGCTGACGAAACGCTCGATCGAGCGCGAGCTGGCGATGGTGAAGGTGCGCGGGCAGGGCGAGCATCGCGTCGAGGCGCTGCGGCTGGCGGACGCGTTCCGCGCCCGCGTGATCGACGCTACCACCGAGAGCTTTGTGTTCGAGATCACAGGCAATACCGACAAGATCAATCAGTTTATCGACCTGATGCGTCCGCTTGGCCTCGTCGAAGTGTCGCGCACCGGCGTTGCCGCGATCGGCCGCGGGCCCGAGGGGATGTAAACCATGCTGGCGCGCGACTGGTACTACAACGAGCGGAACCGGATGGGCATCGGGCCCGCTGTGGCGTCGATCTACGACAGCCACGACGACGCCGATCTGCGGGCGCGCGCCGCGCTGAAAATGCTCGGCCTCCAGCGCGGCTGGCGCATCGCCGACATCGGATGCGGCAACGGCGTGCTGGCGACCGAGGCTGCGCTGATGGGCGCCGAGGTCGACGCTATCGACATCTCGCCCGCGATGCTGGCGCTCGCCGATATCTACGCGCGCGACCGCAAGGCGCCCGTGCGTACGCAGTCCGCCGGCCTGCTCAGCTTCGTCTACCGGCCGGAGTCCTATGACCTGATCGTCAGCGAGTTCACGCTGCACCATCTGCCGGATTTCTGGAAGGCGGTGGCGATGTCGCGGATCTATCGCGCGCTCAAGCCCGGTGCCACCTTCTATTTGCGCGACATCGTCTACGCCTCGATGCCCGATGCCGTCGAGCGCGACGTCGAGCAATGGGCCGACTTTGAGATCAAGAACCACGATGTCTCGCGTGAAAGTGTCGTCACCCACATGCGCGACGAGTATTCCACTTTTGGCTGGGTCATGGAGCGGATGCTGACCGACGTAGGCTTCACGCTGGTCTCGGCCGATTACCACGCCCCGATGCACGGCACTTATCTGCTGCAGAAACCCAATTCTTCCACCTAAAGGCCGGCGAGCAAGGCTAAAGCCGTGAGAGCAAACTGCAACTACGATGTAGCTGCGCTCCCTCCCCCGCTTGCGGGGGAGGGCTGGGGAGAGAGTGTCTCCGCAATCGAGAACCCCCAAGAGGAGAGAACCCTCACCCGCGCCTTCGGCGCGACCTCTCCCGCAAGCGGGAGAGGTTAGGAGTTTGGGATGAAGCCGGCCGACATCCTCATCGCCATCCTGGTGGCGATCATCTGGGGGCTTGCCTTCGTGGCGAGCCGGATCGCGCTCGACGAATTTTCGCCGGAGCTGATGACGGCGATGCGCTTCACCATTGCCGCGGTCCCGTGCCTGTTCGTTCGCAAGCCGAAAGTTGCCTGGTCGCTCCTGATCGCGATCAGCTTCACGCTCTTTCTCGGCCAGTTCCTCAGCCAGGCCTACGGCATCGCCCATGGCGTACCTGAGGGGCTGACCAGCGTCGTCGTGCAGAGCCAAGCGCTGTTCACGATCGGCTTTGCCGCGATCGCATTCGGCGAGCGGCCGACGCCGGCGCAGACGCTGGGCATCGTCATCGCAGCAATCGGCCTTTTGATGATCTGCGGCACCGTCGGCTACGATTTCAGCGTCGGTGCCTTCGCCGTGCTGATGATCGCGCCGGTCAGCTTTGCAATCGGCAATATCTTGCTGCGCGGCGCCCGCGGCGTGCCGATGTTCGATCTGTTCGCCTGGTTGTGCCTCGCCACCGCGGTGCCGCTGTTCGCGCTCGCGCTGGTCGTCAACGGACCGACGCCGACCTGGCAGTCGCTGATCCACATGTCGCTCACCGGCCTCATTTGCCTGCTGGTAATCGGCGCCATCTCCACCAGCATTGCCTATTGGCTGTGGGGTCGGCTCTTGCGCGACTATCCCGCCGCGCAGGTGGTGCCGTTCGCGCTGCTGGTGCCGTTCGTCGGCTCGGCCGCTTCCAGCATCGTGTTCGGCGAGAAGTTTGGCCCGCTGCGGCTGGCCGGCATGCTTACCGTGGTCGGCGGCATCGCTGTGATGGTCCTGGCGAAGCGCCCCGAGGCGTTACCCAAAGCACCGCAGCCGAAGGCCGCGTGAGGTGAGCATGTCCCAGTCGCTGCTGTATGCCTTCCTCGCCTTCATGGCCGTGATGTATTTCACGCCTGGGCCGAACAACATCATGCTGATGTCCTCGGGGCTGACCTATGGCTTCCGGCGCACCATCCCCCACATCGCCGGCGTCGTCATCGGCTTCGCCTTCATGGTTGCAGCAGTCGGCCTCGGGCTCGGCACCGTGTTCCTGGCCTATCCGATCCTGCAGACCATTTTGAAATATGCCGGCGCCGCCTACTTGCTCTACCTGGCCGCCGTGATCGCTTTCTCGGGCCCGGCCAAGCCCGGCGAGGGGGATGGCCGCGGCCCGATGACCTTCCTGGGCGCCGCCATGTTCCAATGGATCAACGCAAAGGGCTGGGTGATCGTGATCGGCACCATCACCGCCTATGCGGCCATCGCCCAATTCCCGCTCAACATCGCGATCCAGACCTTGATCAGCCTGCTCGTCGGCACGGTCTCGACGGTGGTCTGGGCCTTCTTCGGCACCGCACTGCGGCCGGTCCTGACCTCCGTGCGGCTGGTCCGCGCCTTCAATACCCTGATGGCGATCCTGCTGCTGGCGTCCCTCTTCCCCGTCTTCATGGATGCATGATGCCGCAGTTTTCCATGCAGAAACGGGTTTCCCAGGGGGCCGAAAATGCTCTAGACAGCCCCCGAAATCCGCAAATTTCACCGTCCGAGACCTGACCAACGGCCGATTCCGGCCCCTGAATGAGGAAACGACCATGCGTGTTTATTACGATCGCGACGCCGACCTGAACCTGATCAAGGGCAAGAAGGTCGTCATCGTCGGCTATGGCAGCCAGGGCCACGCTCATGCTCTGAACCTGAAGGATTCCGGCGTCAAGGAAGTGGCGATTGCGCTCCGCAAGGGTTCGGCCTCGGCCAAGAAGGCGGAAGCTGCCGGCTTCAAGGTGATGGAAGTCGCCGAGGCCGCCAAATGGGCCGACCTCGTCATGATGCTCACCCCGGACGAACTCCAGGGCGACATCTATCGCGAGCACCTGCACGACAACATGAAGAAGGGCGCCGCCCTCGTGTTTGCGCACGGCCTCAACGTCCACTTCAACCTGCTTGACCCGCGCGCCGATCTCGACGTGCTGATGATCGCGCCGAAGGGCCCCGGTCACACGGTGCGTTCCGAATATCAGCGCGGCGGCGGCGTGCCCTGCCTGATCGCGATCGCCAAGGACGTCTCGGGCAACGCCCACGACCTCGGCCTGTCCTACGCCTCCGCGGTCGGCGGCGGCCGCGCCGGCATCATCGAGACCACCTTCAAGGAAGAGTGCGAGACCGACCTGTTCGGCGAGCAGGTCGTGCTCTGCGGCGGCCTGGTCGAGCTGATCAAGGGCGGCTACGAGACGCTGGTCGAAGCCGGCTACGCCCCGGAGATGGCCTATTTCGAGTGCCTGCACGAAGTGAAGCTGATCGTCGACCTGATTTATGAAGGCGGCATCGCCAACATGAACTACTCGATCTCCAACACTGCCGAGTACGGCGAGTACGTCACCGGTCCGCGCATCGTCACCGACGAGACCAAGAAGGAGATGAAGCGGGTTCTGAACGACATCCAGTCCGGCAAGTTCGCCCGCGACTGGATGCTCGAGAACAAGGTCAACCAGACCTCGTTCAAGGCCACCCGCGCCAAGCTCGCCGAGCACCCGATCGAGGAAGTCGGCGCGAAACTGCGCGACATGATGCCCTGGATCAAGAAGGGCGCGCTGGTCGACAAGAGCAAGAACTAAGTCGCGGTCATCCGGATGCGGCGTATCGCTTACGCCGCGTCAGGACACGCGAGCGAAAACACAAGCTTCGCTCGCCAAACCACTTCTTAAACCTTCGCGACTATATTCGAGCGAGATCGCAACCAGCGGTCTCGCTCTTTTCGTCTCGCGCGAAGCATTGCTGCTTCATTCAAATTCTTCGCGAGCTAAAGTACTCCCTGAGTACGAAGGACTGACGCTTAAACCACATTCTTGGTCTCGCGTTGTTTTTCAGAATTTTTCAGACGCTCGCGATCCCCAAAAGCCCAGCGTCTTCAGGCTCGAGGATTCGGCTCTTCATCCGTATTGTCATGGTGCACTCAATCTCACGTCGCGACGATCGCGCCTCGCTTCATCTTAAGAACTGACACCTGCGACGTCTCCTTGAGCGTTGGACGGCATTGCGCCCCGGCACCTTTCTCCTACATGATCGCGGGAACTCAAGGGGGGAGAGACCATGCGATCCGTCGTCGTCACCGGCACGTCCACCGGCATCGGCTGGGCCATTGCGAAATTCCTGATCGGGCGCGGCTACCGCGTGTTCGGCAGTGTCCGCAAGCAGGCCGATGCCGATCGGCTCAAGGGTGAGTTCGGCGCCAATTTCACACCGCTGCTGTTCGATGTCACTGACGAGGCTGCCGTGCTGGCCGCCGCACGAGAGGTGCGCGAGGCGCTGGGCGGCGAGACGCTGGCCGGTCTGGTCAACAATGCGGGCATCGCCGTCGCCGGCCCGGTGCTCGAATTGTCGGCCGATGATTTCCGTCGCCAGATGGACATCAACGTCATCGGCCCCGTGATCGCAACGCAGGCTTTCGGGCCGCTGCTCGGCGCCGACCAGTCGCTGAAGGGGCCGAAGGGACGGATCGTGATGATCAGCTCGGTCGCGGGTAAGAACGGCAATCCGTTGTCGGCGCCCTACTGCACCTCCAAGCACGCCATCGAGGGGCTATCGGAAAGCTTGCGCCGCGAGCTGATGCTGTTCGGCATCGACGTCATCATCGTCGCCCCCGGCGCGGTGAAGACGCCGATCTGGAGCAAGGCCGAGCAGATCGATCTCTCCGTCTACCAGAACTCGCCTTATCTGCCGGCGCTGAACAAGGTCATGGCGTTCATGATGAAGCTCGGCGAGACTGGGCTGCCGGCCGAGCGGATCGCCGAGGTTGTTTTCGAGGCGCTCACGGCTGAGAGGCCAAGGGTTCGCTACCAGATCACGCCGGACCGGATGCGACATTTGATGACGGCCACGCTGCCCAAGCGCGTGGTCGACCGCATCATCGCCAAGCGTCTCGGGCTGCTGCCACAGGGCTGACCCACGTTCAGCTCGCCGCGGCCGTCCGTCCGCGTGGACGAGCGGCCATCGCGACCAGGCGCAGCGTCATCACGGCGATCAGCGGGATGAGGAACGCGGCATAGAGCGGCATCGCTGGCAGGCGCTTGCCGAACGACACCATGAACTGGAACCAGAGATAGTATCCGCCTGTCAGGTGCAGCGCGCGCCAGGCGTGCGGTCCGAGCAGCGCGGCGGTGCGATCGGACGAGGTCGCGCTCATGGCGATGATGAAGGCATAGCCGATTCCGCCGAAGATGTAGGAGGCTGCCGAGGTGGCCTCGGCAAAGCCGGTCGGATCCACCCTGGCGAACGCGATGATCGCAACCGCGTGAATGGCGTGGGAGGCGGCGAAGCTCAAGCCGAGATAGCGTCGGTTGCGGCACTGCCAGCGCGTCCAGGGATTTGGCCACAGTCGCGCCAGTGCCGCGGCACTGAAGGCAAGGCAGAACAGTAGCAGCGAGCTTCGCGCCGTGAAGCGTATCACCATCCGTACGCCCTCGACCTCGAACTGCCGCATTGAGGCGATCCACAGGCTCAGGACGATCAGGCTCAAGGAGAGGGCGGCAAGCAGACGCCAGCCTTCAAACCAGCTTTGGCGTTGTGACATGGCAATTTCCTCCATTATGTAATCATCGATTACATTTCGCTTGGCTGCGTGGTCAACGGTGTAATCACTGCTTACATTCACGTTCGGGTGATGCTAGGAAGCTGTATGCCCGCCCGACAACCGGCCAAGCCGCGCGCTCGCCGCAACACCTCTGAAGCCCGGCCCTATCACCATGGCGACCTCCGCCGCGTGTTGATCGATGCTGCCCTGCAATTGGCGGCGGAGGGGGCCGAAATTTCGGTGCGCGAGGCCGCACGCCGGGCTGCGGTTTCGCCGGGGGCACCGTTCCGGCACTTCCCCAACCGCGACGCGCTCATGTCAGCGGTGGCCGAGGAGGCGCAGCGGCGCTTTCGTACCGAGATCGAGGTGGCGCTGGAACGGGCACCGGCCGCCGACCCGTTTGGCCGCTTCCGCGCCTTCGGCCTCGCTTACCTGCGCTGGGCGATGCGCAATCCCGCGCATTTCGAGATCATCTCCACCGGACGCTATTTCGCCCATGGCAGCTCGGCGGAGCTGACGCGCGATAATGCCGAATTGATCGCGCTGACCGAGGGAATACTGATTGAGGCGGCAAGGCAGGGCCTGCTGCGGTCGGCCGACCTCAAGCGCATCCAGATCGCCGGCCGCGCCCTGGTCTACGGTTTCGCCCGGATGAATCTCGATGGCCACTTTCCACGCTGGGGCGTGGAGGAGGGCGAGATCGAGCGGATGGCGGAAGGGGTCATCGACCTGTTCATCGCGGGCATCGCCAAAGCCTAGCGTGGCTGGCCCATGCGGCCCATTCGCTCATCACTAACATTAAGCGAAGGTTGGACCGCGACACGCGTTGCTTGTGCGTGACCGTTCAATTACAGTTTTATGACACGGTGCAGGCCTTCCGGCTGCGCCGAACGCCGCAGGCCCGGTCAGCCGGCTCGGCATCACCGTGCCGGACCAGCAGTTGCGTGTCGTCGATGGCGTCCGCGCCCAATCCAGGTCCTTCTGCCGCCACCGCCGTGCTGGCGAGCGTCGCCGCGCTCGGCATCTGGCGGCTGCTCGCGGTCGCAGCGCCCCATCTCGCAGCGCTCGTACTGATGTACGAGACCGAGACGGATTTCGGCGCGCGGCTCTCCTTCGTGCTGGCCTGGGGCATCCTCAACTTCTTCTGGATCACGCTGCTGCGGCGGCCGGCGCTGTCGGGTGCGTTGTCGCTGACCATGGTCGTGGTGCTGGTGCTGCTGTCACGACTGAAGCACGACGTCGTGCAGATGACGGCCAACTTCATCGACCTGATGATGATCGACCGCGACACGGTGGCGTTCCTGTTCACGATCTTCCCGAATTTGCGCTGGTCGGTGATCGGGGCCGGCTTCGTCACGCTGCCGCTGATGTATGCGCTGTGGTGGCTCGATCCGTTTCGCATCCGTAGGCTACCGGCGCTCGCCTCGATGCTCGCCTGCCTTGCCGCACTGGTCGGCTATTCGCTCTATCATCCGGACGAGGCCTGGCGCGGCTATTACGACGACGGATATCTCTCGAAATTCTTCCGCTCCGGCGTCAGCGCGGTCTCCGATTTCGCGCAATACGGCTTCATGGAGTCGGCCGCTTCGACCAACGAACGGCTCAACATGCCGTTGGTCGATGCCTGCCACCCCGCGGGCCGCCGGCCGAACATCATCATGGTCCACGATGAGTCGAGCTTCGACATCCGCGCCGCGCAGGGCATCAAGGTGCCGCAAGGCTATGGCAGCCACTTCAAATCCTGGGACGGCAGGCAGCGCACGTTTCTGGCCGAGAGCAATGGCGGGCCGAGCTGGTTCACCGAATACAACGTGCTGGCGGGCCTTTCCTCGCGCTCGTTCGGCCGCTTCGCCTATTTCGTGACGCGCATCGCAACAGGCCGTGTCGAGCGCGGCCTGCCGCTGGCGCTGCGCCGCTGCGGCTACGATACGATGTCGCTCTATCCAGCCAATGGCGGCTTCATGGCCGCGCGCAGCTTCCAGATAACGACCGGCGTCGAACGCTTCCTCGACTCCAAGGATCTCGGCGCCAAGGATGTCGAGCCGGATAGCTTCTTCTACGACAAGGCGCTCCGGTTGATGGGTGAGCGGACGCCGAACAAGCCGCTGTTCACCTTCATCTATCTCGGCGCCAATCATTTCCCCTGGGAGACGCGCTTCCGCCCGGATCTGCTGCCGAACTGGCGCGCACCGGGCAATGTGCCGTCCATCGACGAATATCTGCGCCGGCAGGCGATGAGCGCCGAGCAGTACAAGGCTTTCCTCGCGGGCCTGAAGAAAAGTTTTCCCGGCGAGCCCTTCCTGATCGTGCGCTACGGTGATCACCAGCCGGAATTCGCGCCTGGTATCCTCGAGCCTGGCTTAGACGAGGGCGCTCTCGGCAAGAAGCTCGACGCCTACGATCCGCGTCTCTACGCGACCTATTACGCGATCGACGCCGTCAATTTCGAGCCGGTGAAGAGCGAGGCCGTGATGGACACGGTCGACGGCCCGTATTTGCCGCTGGTCATCCAGGAAGCCGCCGGCATTCCGCTCGATCCGTCCTTCGCCGAGCAGAAGGCGATCATGCTCCGCTGCAAGGGCATCTTCTACGGTTGCAGGGACGGGGCCGAAGCGCGCCGGCTGAACCGGCTGCTGATCAATGCGGGGATGATCAGGGGGCTGTAGCGCTAAAGCGCGATGAGATGTGGATGAATCATCATCGCGCTTTAGGGGTGTTGTTTGAGCATGATCTTTCGGAAAACCGCTTCGCACTTTTCCGGATCATGCTTAGTGACGCGCGGCGCACTGATCACTTGCCCACCTTCTCCCACAACCACTTCCCCACCGCATCCGGCGATGAGTTCGCATCGTTGCCGGCGGCGCGCAGGTTGGCCTCTCTCATGGTGGAGATGTCGATCTTGCCGAGCAGCGGATTTAGAGCCGTCTTGAGCCGCTCGTCCCCTGCGCGCTTCGGCGCCAGCAGCAGGATCGCATCGTAGGGTGGGATCGCATGCCTGGGATCGTCCAGCGTCAGGAGGTCGTATTTCGCGATCAGCCCGTCGCTGGTGTAGCCCGCGATGACATCGACCTCGCCACTGGCGACGGCCGCATACATGAAGTCCGGCTGCATCTGGCGCTGGGTGCGGAACGAGAGGCCATAGGCCTTTTGCAGCGCCGCCCATTCGGGCCGCGAGAAGAACTCATAGTCGCCGGCGATCGACAGGGACGAAGCATGCGCGGCGACGTCGGCGATGGTGCGGATGCCAAGCGCCTCCGCGCGCTTCTTCGGGATCACCAGCGCGTAGGCATTCTCGAAACCGAGCTCGCCGAGCAGCGTGATGTTCTCCTTCGCGAGCGTTGTTTTGAGCTCCGCCAACAGTTCCGCGCGCGGCTTGATGTCCGTGCGGTGAAGCTGATTGGCCCAGAGCGTGCCGGAATAATCGACATAGAGATCGATATCGCCGGCTTTCAACGCCTCGAAGATCACGCTCGAGCCGAGGCCGGCTCGAGCGGTGGCGGAAACACCGGCCGCCTGGAGGCGGTCCCTCATCAATGCCGACAGCACATATTGTTCGGCGAACGTCTTGGCACCGACGACATAGCTCTGCGACGAGCGCCCCATCGTCGGCACCAGCGTTGCGGCGACCAGCGCCGCGATCCCGGCCGCGCCAAGCGCCGTACCCAAGCGGCTGCGGCGGCGCAGGCCGCTCTCGATCTGGCCGAGCAGTTGATCGACGGCGAGCGCCAGCAGGGCCGAAGCAAAGCAGCCGAACAGCACGAACACCCAGTTCTGGGTCTGAAGCCCGGCAAAGATATAGTTGCCGAGGCTGGTCTGCCCGATCGGGGTCGACAGCGTCGCAGTGCCGATCACCCATACTGCGGCGGTGCGGATTCCCGCCATCATCACCGGCAGTGCTAGCGGCAGTTCGACCGTCACCAGCGACTGCCGTGCGGTCATGCCGACGCCTTTCGCGGCCTCGATCAGCGCGGGATCGATACCGTTGAGGCCGGTGATGCCATTGCGCAGCACCGGCAGCATCGAATAGAGCGCCAGCGCCAGCATCGCCGGCAGGAAGCCGAAAGCGGAGAAGGAGACGCCGAACCAGGCCAGCGTCACGGAGGCCGCGAGCAGCAGCAGCGGATAGAACAGCGCGAGCAGCGCCAGCCCCGGCACGGTCTGCACGATGCTGGCGAGCGCGAGCAGGATGGCGCGTGGTGCCGGGCGGTTGCGCGTCAGGATCGCCAGCGGCAGGCTGACGATCAGGCCGAGCGCGAGCGCGGCGAGACTCACCCGAACGTGGTTGCCGAGATAGTCGGGCAGATGCGCCAACGCCTCGCCCCAGCGCGGATCGGTGAAATGGCTCATGCTGCCCCGCTCTGTGGCAGCAGCGCGTTCAATCGTTCGACCTGGCGCCGCGGCGTGCGCAGCAGCTCCAGCACGTAGGCGTCGCTGCTTTTCGAGAGCTCCGCCGGTGTGCCCTGTGCGAGCAGCTTTCCGCTGCGCATCACCGCGATCCGGTCGGCCAGCAAAATCGCTTCCGTCATGTCGTGGGTGATCATCACGGTGGTCAGGCCGAGCCTGCGGTGCAGCTCGCGAAAATCGTCGCCGAGCGCATCGCGGGTGAGGGGATCGAGCGCGCCGAATGGCTCGTCCATCAGCACGATGCGGGGCCCTGCCGCAATCGCCCGCGCCACGCCGACACGCTGGCGCTGGCCGCCCGAGAGCGCATCCGGCAGCCGGTCGCGATGCGAGGCACGGTCGAGCTGTACGAGCTCCAGCAGTTCGTCGACCCGCGCAGCGATGTCCGCCGCCGGCACGCCCAACAGCTTCGGCGTGATCCCGATATTGTCGGCGACGCTCAGATGCGGAAACAGCCCACCGCTCTGGAAGACGTAGCCGATGCGGCGCCGCAGCGCGACTGGATCGACGGATTGCACATCGTCGCCCTCGATCGTGATCGTGCCCCCATCCGCCTCGATCAGGCGGTTGGCGAGCCGCAGCAGCGTCGTCTTTCCGGAGCCCGAGCCGCCGACGACGGCCAGAAATTCGCCCTCGGCGATGTCGAGTGACAAATCGTCCACGGCCTTGAGCAGGCCGAAGCTCTTGGTGACGCGGGCATAGCCAATCATCGGCCTGGATGGCATCGGGCGGGGCTCACTGCGCTGACCCGTCCCGGGAGGGAGGGGATGACGAGGCCCATGCGTACCACGCTTGGCGGCTTGATTGAACTTGGCCGCGCGAGCGGGTAAGGCATCGGGCCAAGTTCGGAGGGAACACATGACAACGCCCATGGCGGTGGCGCTGGAAGATGCCAAGGTTGCGTTCCGGCTGGGGGACGGGCGGGTCTATACAGCGGTGGAGAAGGCGCATCTGACGGTCGCACAGGGCGAGTTCGTCGCCATCGTCGGCCCGACCGGCTGCGGAAAATCGACGCTGCTCAACGTCGCGGCCGGGCTGCTGAAGCCGGCTGCCGGGAGTGTCAAGATATTCAACCAGCCGCTCGCCGGGCTGAACCGGGATGCCGGCTATCTGTTCCAGGCCGATGCGCTGTTCCCATGGAAGACCGCGCTGGACAACGTCGCGATCGGGCTCGAAGTCAGGGGCACCCCGCGCAGCGAGGCGCTGCCGCGGGCGCAAAAATGGCTGACCTCGGTCGGCTTGGGCGCCTTCGCCAACCGCTATCCGCACATGCTCTCGGGCGGCCAGCGCAAGCGCGTGGCGCTGGCGCAGGTGCTGATCCGCGATCCAAAGATCCTGCTGATGGACGAGCCGTTCGGGCCCCTGGATGCGCAGACCCGGCAGGTGATGGGCAATCTGCTGCTCGACCTCTGGAACGCCGACCGCAAGGCCGTGCTGTTCGTCACCCATGATCTGGAAGAGGCGATCGCACTCGCCGACCGCGTCGTGATCATGTCGGCGGGGCCGTCCTCCCGCATCATCGGCGACTGGCGCGTGAGCTTGCCGCGCCCGCGCGACATTTTTGAAGTGCGGCTGGACAAGGAGTTCCATGCGCTTCATCGCGAGATCTGGAGCGTGCTCAAGGACGAGGTCATGAAGGGCTATGCGCAGTCCACCCAAGCGGCGGAGGCGGTCTGATGTCGCGCGTCACGCTGCTTGCGCTGCAAGTCCTGGTCGCGATCGTCTCCCTCGTGCTGTGGCAATTGCTGTCGACCGTTCCCATCTTCGGAAAAATCTTACTGCCACCGTTCTTCTTCTCCAATCCGGTCGATGTGTTCGAGCAGATCGTCAAATGGTTCTGGAGCGGCGTGATCTGGAAGCATCTCGGCATCACGCTGACGGAATCGATCCTGGCCTTCGTGATCGGATCGCTCGGCGGCGTGCTGATCGGCTTCTGGTTCGCGCGCCAGCCGCTGGTCGCCGCGGTGTTCGATCCTTACGTCAAGATGGTCAACGCACTGCCGCGCGTGGTGCTGGCGCCGATCTTCGCGTTGTGGCTGGGCCTCGGCATCTGGTCCAAGGTCGCGCTCGGCGTGACGTTGGTGTTCTTCATCGTGTTCTTCAACGTCTATCAGGGCGTCAAGGAGGTCAGCCGTACCGTGCTCGACAACGGCCGCATGCTCGGCATGAGCGAGCGGCAGCTGATGCAGCACGTCTATTGGCCCTCGGCGCTGTCGTGGATGTTCTCCTCGCTGCACACTTCGGTGGGCTTTGCCGTGGTCGGTGCGGTCGTCGGCGAATATCTTGGATCGGCGGCGGGCCTCGGCTATCTGATCCAGCAGGCTGAAGGCATATTCGACGTCGCCGGCGTGTTCGCCGGCATGTTCGTGCTGTCGGCTTTTGTCATCCTGATCGATTTTGGGGTGACGCTGGTGGAGCGCAGGTTGCTGGTTTGGCGGCCGACGGTGGACGGGCGCGGCTAAGCCACCTCGTTGCCCGCTGACATTTACGTGATTGGCCAGCCGGAATAGAACGCGCGCCCACGCGTCATACCCCCATGCAGCCACCTGCATGGGAGTTCAGGATGCACCCGTTACAGTTTCGCCGCGCCGTTACGGCGCTCGCAAGCCGATGCCGATGGCCCAGGCCCGGCCTCGGCACGGCGTTCTTTGCCGCGCGCATTCTGATCGCATTCGCACTCCCTCCACTCGTTTTCGCGCATGAGTCTCATCCGGCGAGCCCGCTGGCTGCGCTGAGCACGGAGGAGCATGCATTCCTGGACGAAAACGAAGTCGCGATGACCAGGATGATGAACGATATGGCGGCCAAGCCGACCGGCGATATCGACCGCGACTTCGTCGCGATGATGGGCCCGCATCATCAGGGCGCGATCGACATGGCGGTGATCGAGTTGCGCTATGGCAAGAACGAGCAGCTTCGGCGCATCGCCCAGGAAATCATCGTCGACCAGATGCAGGAGATCGCGGCCATGAAGCTCGCGATCGGCGAGCCGGCCACGGACACCACGCCTGCCCCGACGCAGCCGCCATCCGTTCCAGTTGCCAGCACCCATCATCATCCGGGCATGCAGATGGATATGTCCACCGGAATGAAGAAGTAGGAGCCGCAGATGACCACGTCACGAAACAATATGATGAAGAGCATCTTCCTGACAGCCACCATGCTCGCCACCGGCTCCGTCGCATGGGCGGGGCAGGCGCCGGGCGCGCTGTCCGCCCCTGACATTCCGATCAGCCATCACGACCGCGTCTACGCCGCAGAACAGTTCTCGAATACGGTCTCGGTCACCGATCCCGTGGACAACAAGCTGCTCGGTGTCATCCGGCTCGGCGAGCCACAGCCCGGCAATTTCAGCCCCCTCTACAAGGGGCAGGTGCTCGTGCATGGCATGGGCTTCTCGCCCGATCACAAGACCCTGGCCGTGGTGTCGATCGGCTCGAATTCGGTGACTTTCATCGACACCGCGACCAACGCGGTCAAGCACACGACTTATATCGGGCGATCGCCGCACGAGGCGTTCTTCACGCCTGACGGCAAGGAAGTCTGGGTCACCGTCCGCGGCGAAAACTACATCTCTGTCATCGACCCGACCAGCTTCGAGGAGAAAACCCGCATCACGACGCCGAACGGACCGGGCATGCAGATTTTCTCACCCGACGGCAAGTACGGCTACATCTGCTCGTCCTTCAATCCCGAGACCGACGTTGTCTCGGTAGCCGAGCACAAGATCACCGCCACGGTGAAACAGGAGAGCCCGTTCTGTCCGAACATCGCGGCGACGCCGGATGGAGACCAAGTGTGGTTCACGCTGAAGGATGTCGGCCGGACCCAGGTGTTCAACGCCAGGCCGCCGTTCAACGCGATCAAGACGATCGAGACCGGTCCGATCACCAATCACGTCAACTTCGCGCACACCGCCAGGGGCACATTCGCCTATGTCACCATCGGCGGCCTGAACGAAGTGAAGGTGTTTCGCACCGACGACTTCTCGCAGGTCGCCACGATTCCGGTCGGCAATCTGCCGCACGGCGTCTGGCCGTCGGGCGACGGCACTCGCATCTATGTAGGACTGGAGAACGCGGACGCGCTTGCGGCGATCGACACCGCGACCAATAAAGTGATCGGGAACGTTGCGATCGGCCAGGCGCCGCAGGCGATCGCTTATGTTCCAAATGCTGCGCCCAACCCTGATGACCGCCAGAACTTGCAGGCCCTCGGCGTTGCCGGCCAGGTCGCTCATCTCACGCTCGGATCGAAGGATGCTGCAAAGGATGGCAAGGCGCCGACCAGCGTGTCGCTGTTCGATCAGGGCTTGATCCAGATCTTGCAGGCGTCGGTGACGGGACTTCAGCCCAGGCAGAAATATGTGCTTGCCCTGGCGGAGCGTGGAGATGGAAGTGGCCCGTTGCAGCCGCTGGCGGCGTTCATGACCAATCCGGCCGGATCCGCTATCGTCAACGCGGCCGGTCCGATCCGGCAGATCGTCGATCAGTCTGCCGCGGCAGCAAAGCGCTATCTGGTGATAGCGTCCGGCGATGCGGCCATGCCGGGCGAGGCGGTCCAGATCGAGGCGCGATGACGACCAGCCGAACAGCAACGGAGAGCAGGCGGAACGCTTCATGAAGGACATGCTGGTTCAGGTCGAGCCGCTGATCCCCGCGCTCCGCCGCTATGCGCGCGCGCTCATGCGCGATCGCGCGGCGGCTGACGATCTGGTTCAGGATTGCCTGGAGCGTGCCGTCAGTCGCTGGCATCAGCGGCGCGACGGCAGCGTGCGCGCCTGGCTGTTCACCATCCTCCACAATCTGGCGTTCACGCAATTCCGCCGGGCGACCGCGCGGGGCAGGCATATGCCGATTGACGAAGCAGGCGAGCAGGAGCTTGTGAGTGCGGCAGCGCAGGAGCAACGGTTGATCTATCAGGATGTCCTGCGCAAGCTTGCGAAACTCCCGGAGGAGCAGCGGGCCGTGTTGTTGCTGGTTGCGGTCGAGGATCTCTCTTACGCGGACGCCGCGGAGGTTCTCAACGTCCCCATCGGTACGGTCATGTCGCGCCTGTCACGCGCGCGAGACAGGCTGCAGCAGGAGATGGATGGCGTTGCGCCGGGAAATGTTGTGGCATTGCGGAGCTCGAAATGAACCAGCGGCCGATCACGGAGGACGATCTCCACGCCTTTGTGGACCAGGCGCTCGAGCCCGAGCGTCGCGCGGAGGTCGCATCCTATCTCGACGATCATCCGGATGTCGCCGGACGTGTCGCGGCCTTCGCCACCCAGCGCGAGCAGTTGCGCGGCGCGCTGGCGTCAATCGCCGACGAGCCGTTGCCGGCCGAGCTGAACCTGTCGCGCATCATCCAGAGTCGAAAACGGCGTCCCCTGCGGGTATGGGGAGCGATCGCCGCGATGTTGCTCCTCGGTATCGGCGGCCTCGGCGGGTGGACCATGCGCAGCGCGTTGCAGGATGGCTCGAACGGACTTTCTGCGTTGGCACAGGAGGCCGCCTATTCCTATGGCGTCTACGCACCGGATCGTGTGCGGCCGGTCGAGATAAGGGCGTCCGAGAGTGCGGAGCTCACGCAATGGGTCTCGAACCGGTTGAAGCAGCAGGTGAAGGTGCCGGATCTCTCCGTCTCGGGTTATCGGCTGATGGGCGGTCGCCTGGTTGCGACGTCGCATGGTCCGGCTGCGATGTTCATGTACGATGATGATCGCGGCGACCGCCTCGTTGTGCTGACGCGGCCGATGAGCAACCGCAATCTGGATACGCCGATGATGCCGCAATCGACCGGCGGTGTCGCGGGCTTCGTGTGGGCGGATGGTGGCATGGGTTACACGCTCGTCGGCCAGCTTCCGGGGGATACCCTCAAGCCGATCGCGAACGAGATCCGGAAGCAGGCGCGCCCGATCTAGCCCGGACATTCAGCATGCAGGCCCGCGCATCGGCGCGAGCCTCCGGGCAGTGCGAAAGCTCAATCCAAGAGCTTGGTATCATCCGGCGCCTGCGGCGGCGTCTTGATCGCAATCGCCTTGACCTGTCCGCTGATCGGCTTGGTGCCGCCATGCGGCGTCCCCTTCGGGATAATGACGAGGTCGCCCGGCTTCACCGTCACTTCCTTGTCGCCGAGCCAGATCGTTCCGGTCCCGTCCAGGATGTACTGGATCTCGTTGGTGTTGGGATGCATGTGCTTGGGCACATTGCCGACCTGGATCGAGATGGTGGCGCCGTCGGCGCTCGCGAACATCTTGGAACGATAACCGACATTGTTGGCGTTCCCGAGCGCATCGCCCTCCATCTCGGCGGTGTGGATGATCTGCGGAGTGATGTTCTCGGCGGCCAGCGCCGGCCGCAGCAGGTGGGTTGCGCCGCACCCGGCGGCAAAAGCGATGGCGATCGACAGCCCGATTGCAAGGCGATTCATGGATGATCCTCCCCATCAAGAATTGTTCTTGTGAGCCCATGCTATTGCGCCGAAAGGCCGATGGCCAGTGCCTCAGGCCATGCTTCTCAAGCCGGTCCCGCTGCTCTATGGTGCCGCCAGCCGAACGGAGGAAACCAATGAAGAACACGATTGCCAGGCTCGCCGGCGCGCTGCTCGCGCTGACGCTCACCACCGGTCTTGCCGCGGCGCAAAGCAAGGTCACCATCGCGATCGGCGGCGGCGCCTGTCTGTGCTACCTGCCGACGGTGCTGGCCAAACAGCTCGGCGAATACGACAAGGCCGGCCTCAACGTCGAGCTGGTGGACCTCAAGGGTGGCTCGGACGCGCTCAAGGCCGTGCTCGGCGGCAGCGCCGACGTGGTCTCCGGCTATTTCGACCATTGTGTCAACCTCGCGGCCAAGAAGCAGGAGCTCCAGGCCTTCGTCGTCTATGACCGCTATCCCGGTCTCGTCCTGGTGGTTTCGCCCTCGCACACGAGCGAGATCAAGTCGATCAAGGACCTCGCCGGCAAGAAGGTCGGCGTCAGCGCGCCCGGCTCCTCCACGGACTTCTTCCTCAAATACATGCTCAAGAAGAACGGGCTCGATCCCGCCGGCACCGCCGTGATTGGCGTCGGCCTCGGCGCCACTGCGGTCGCCGCGATGGAGCAGGGCCAGATCGACGCGGCCGTGATGCTCGATCCCTCCGTGACCGTGCTCCAGGGCAGCCACAAGGATCTGCGCATCCTCTCGGACACCCGCACGCAGAAGGATACGCTCGAGACGTTCGGCGGGGAATATCCGGGCGGCGCGCTGTACTCGACGGCAGCCTGGATTGCCGGCCACGAGAAGGAGACGCAGGCGCTCACCAACGCGATCCTGGGCACGCTCGCCTGGATCCACTCGCACTCGCCCGAGGAGATCATGGCGAAGATGCCGGAGGAGACGGTCGGCAAGAACAAGGACCTCTATCTCGCGGCGCTGAAGAACACGATCCCGATGTTCTCCGAAACCGGCAAGATGGACCCGAAGGGCGCTGACGCCGTGCTCGCGGTGTTCAGCGTTGGCTCGCCCGAGGTGGCCAACGCCAAGATCGACGTCGCCAAGACCTTTACCAACAAATACGTCGAGCAGGCCAAGAAGACCACGGGGAGCGCCAAATAACTGACGCGAAGGCGTGGTCATCAGGCGTCATGACGTCACCAATCATCCATCGCGTCACGACGCTTGATCTTGCCGTGCGGCCGATCGCCTGGCCGTTCGCGGAGGAGCGCGGCGCCGAGATCGCGGCGCATTTCGCCGAGAAGCAGCGTGAGCGGCCAAAAATCTGGAACGGCCGCGTCCTGCTCGGGCGCGATGCCGTGTTTACCGACGGCCATCTCGCCGCGACCTATTTCGAGACCGATTTCGCGAGCTTCCTCGCCTGGCGCGACTGGGGCTTTCCCGACAAGGCCGTGTTCAATGGTTTTGGCATGGGCGCGCTGCGCGCCTCCGACGGCGCCTTCATCATGGGTGAGATGGCGCAGCACACCGCCAATGCGGGGCGCATCTATTTCCCGTCGGGCACGCCCGATCTCGACGACGTCAGGGGCGACACGCTGGACATTTCCGGCAGCGTTGTCCGCGAACTCGAGGAAGAGACCGGGCTGACCGCGGCCGACTACCGGGCCGAACCGGACTGGCACTGTGTCGTCACCGGCCCCACGATTGCAATGATGCAGGTCATCAACCTGGACCTGCCGGGCCACGTGGCGCGTGCGCGGATCGAAGCCAATCTGGCGCGCGAGGTCGAGCCTGAACTGTCGGCCATTCATCTCGTGCGTGGGATGAGTGATCTCACGCCGTCCATGCCGCGATTTGTCACGGCCTTCGTCGAGCAGCAGTTCGCGTCGCGCTGATGCGCGAGGCTTGACATCGCTGCGCTCAGCCCATGTGATGGACAAAAAAGCAAAAGCAAAAAGAATGCAATGCACAATCGTCCAGGGAGGTTTTGATGCGCGTGCGCATGGCTGCCCGTTTGGTACGTGGGCTGTTGGTCGCGATTGCCGCGACGGGCTTGGCGGTCTCCGCCCAGGCCCAAGATCAAGGCAAAGAGAAGAAGATCAAGATCGGCGTCGTTTTCGACCTGACCGGGCCTCTCGCCGGCGGCGGTTCTGAGCTCGGCTATATCGGCGCAAAGATCGTCCTCGATCATTTCGCCAGGACCGGCGTCGAGGGCTACAAGATCGAGGCGGTCTACGCCGACGCGCAGAGCAAACCCGACATCGCCATCAACGAATCCGTCCGCCTGCTCGAGCAGGAGAAGGTGGACATGGTGCTCGGCTTCTTCTCCTCGGCGCAATGCGTGCCGGTCGCGGCCCGCGTCGAGCAGCTCAAGAAGTTCATGTGGATGACGACCTGCATCTCGTCGGCCGTGTTCAACGAGAAGGGCTACAAATACGTGTTTCGCCCGCAGGCGAGCGGCGACCAGTTCGGCATGATGACGATGGATTTCATCGCGCAGAACGCCAAGACGAAGTTCGACAAGGAGCCGAAGGATCTACGCGTCGCCATCATTCACGAGGACGGCGCCTATGGCGTCGATGTGTCCAAGGGCAACGAGGCCGGCGCGAAGAAGGCGGGCTTCAACGTCGTGATGAAGGAGGGCTATTCGGCCACCGCGCCTGACCTCTCCGCGCTGGTGACCAAGTTGAAGCGCGCCAAGCCCGACGTCATTTTCCACACCGGCTACAACCCTGATATCACGCTGTTGCTGCGTCAGGCGCGCGAGCAGGGCCTGAAGTTCGGCGCGCTGATGGGGCACGGTGCGGGCTACGGCGTCTATGAGAAGCTGAAGGAAGGCATGGGGGCCGATGCCACCTACATCTTCAACACCGACCCGATCTCGATCTGGCTTGCCAACCAGAAGACCATGGACCCCAAGCTCCCGCCTGTGATCAAGATGGTCGGCGAGGAGTTCGACAAGATCCGGCCCGGCGTCGCTATCCGCTCGGCCCATGTCGGCATCGGTGCGTCCAACACTTATGTGTTCATGAACGACGTACTGCCGCGCGCGATCAAGAAATATGGCGGGGTCGATCCGGATGCGCTGCGCAAGGCCGCGCTCGACACTGACATCCCCGAGGGCGGTACCATGCTTGGCTTCGGCGTCAAGTTCTACGGCGAGGGCACGCCGATGGCGGGCCAGAACGAGCGCTCGTTCCCGGTCGTGATCCAGTACATCGATGACAAATCCTCCGTGGTGTGGCCCAAGAGCCAGGCGCAGCGCGAGGCCGTGCTGCCGCTGCCGAAGGGCACCACCTACAGCAACCAGTAGCGCAACTACGCGGAGCAAGGAGAGCGGGACGGTGCTGGAAGTCAGCGGGCTGGTGAAACGGTTTGGTGGTTTCACCGCCGTCAACAATGTGTCGTTCAAAGTCGATCAGGGCGAGATCCTCGGCCTGATCGGCCCCAACGGCTCGGGCAAGAGCACCATCTTCAACATGCTCTCCGGCACGCTGGCGCCGACGTCCGGTTCGATCCTGTTCGGCGGCTCCGAGATCGCGGGCCTCGCACCGCACCGGATCATCAACAGCGGTATCGGCCGCACCTTCCAGATCCCGCGGCCGTTTCGCCGCCTCACGATCTTCGAAAACGTCGCGCTCGCCGGCTTCTACGGCCAGGGCCGCCACAGCCGCGCCAGGGCCGAGGAGGCGGCCGAGCGATCGCTCGCGATGGTCGGCCTGCCGACTGATCGTCATGCCAGCGTCGATGGCCTGGGCGCAGCCGGCCTGAAAAAGCTCGAACTGGCGAAAGCACTCGCCACCGCGCCAAAACTTCTGCTGGCCGATGAGAGCCTCGGCGGTCTCGACGAGGCCGAGATGGGGCAGGCGGCCGACATGCTGCGCAACATCCGCGACGAGCTCGGCATCACCATCATCTGGGTCGAGCACATCATGGGCGTGCTGATGCGCGTCGTCGATCGCGTCATGGTGCTCGATCACGGCGAGAAGATCTCGGAAGGTTTGCCGAGTGCCGTTGCCGGCGATCCGCGCGTCATCGAGGTCTATCTCGGCACCGATGCCGAGACCACGCAAGCTGCGGCCGCCGCAGCGCGCCGCCGCGCGGGAGGGCAGTGATGCTGGAGCTCCGCGCCGTCAACGCTGGCTATGGCACGTTCCAGGCGCTGTTCGACGTCAATCTCGACGTGAGGGCCGGCGAGGCTGTCGGCGTCATCGGACCGAACGGCGCCGGCAAGACCACCCTGATGCGCGTCATTTCCGGCCTGATCCGCCCCTCGCGTGGGTCGATCACGATGGAGGGCATCGACGTCGTGGCGACGCCGCCACACAAGATCGTCAGTCTCGGGATCGCGCATGTGCCGGAGAACCGGCGGCTGTTTCCACAGCTCTCGGTCGACGACAATCTCAAGATGGGCGCCTTCATGAAACAGGCGCGCGGCCACTATGCCGGGCGGCTGGATGTGGTGTTCGACCTGTTTCCGCGGCTGAAGGAGCGCCGCCACCAGATGGCCGGCACCATGTCCGGTGGCGAGCAGCAGATGTGCGCGATCGGCCGCGCGCTGATGTCCAATCCAAAGCTCCTGCTGCTCGACGAGCCGTCGGCGGGGCTGGCGCCGGTGGTGGTGCAGCAGGTGTTCGAGCTGGTGAAGCGGATCCGCGCAAGCGGGCTGACCGTGCTGATCGTCGAGCAGAATGTGCAGCAGGTGCTGCGGGTGGTCGATCGTGCCTATCTGATCGAGGCGGGCACGATCAGGGCCTCAGGCACCTCGGCCGAGATGCTGGCGAGCGACACGGTCAAGGAAGCGTATCTCGGGGTGTGAGGTTCATGCAGGCATGCAAGCATTTTTGGACATTTTCGACATCTACCTGCTGGAGGCCGTGATCAACGGCATACTGCTCGGCGGCTTGCTGGCGCTGCTCGCGCTCGGGCTCAACCTGATCTTCGGTGTCATCGACGTGACCTGGATCTGCTACGCCGAGTTGGTGATGATCGGCATGTACGCCATGTATTTCATGGTGCAGTATTACGGCATCAGCTATTTCCTCGCCGCGCCGCTCACCATCCTGCTGGTCGCGGTGCTTGGCGCGGCGCTGCATTATCTCGTGATTGCGCCGCTGCTCACAGCGCCGCCGATCAACCAGTTGCTTGCGACCGGCGGGGTGCTGTTCGTACTCCAGAGCTTTGCCACCGTCGCCTTCGGCATCGACTTCCGCAACCTCGGCATCCGCCTGCCGGTGCTCGCCTTCGGCGACATGCATTTCAGCTACGCACGACTTCTGTCCTTCCTGGCGGCGCTGGTCGGCATGGTCGCGGTCTATCTGTTCATGACGCGGACCTTCACCGGCACCGCGATCCGCGCGATCTCGCAGGACCGGCAGATCATGGCGCTGATGGGCGTTGATACCAAGCGCATCTATCTCATTACGTCCGCGATCGGCGGCGGGCTGGCCGGGCTTGCCGCCTGCCTGCTGGTGCTGCAATATGACGTGCATCCCTTCGTCGGCCTTTCGTTCGGGCCGATCACCTTCCTGATCTGCGTGCTCGGCGGCCTCGGCAATTTCATCGGCGGCTTCATCGCCGCCTTCGTCTTCGCCGAGATCATCTCGCTCGGCGGCCTATTCTCCGATCTCGAATGGGGCTATGTGCTCGCCTTCGGCTTCTTCATCGTCATGATGTTCATCCGGCCCGCGGGCCTGCTTGCGAGGCGCCGATGATGGGACCGGGACGGCTTGCAGCGTGGGGGATCGGACTTGCGGCGCTGGTCGCGCTGCCCTTCGTCTATCGCGATCCCTATCATCTGCACATCCTGGTGCTGATCCTGATCTGGTCGTTCGCCTATACGTCCTGGTCGATGATGGGGCGGTTTGGCCTCGTCTCGCTTGGCCATGGCGGCTTCATGGGGATCGGGGCCTATGTCACCGCCCTGCTCTGGAATCACCTGGGATGGTCGCCCTGGATCGGCATTCCCGTCAGTATGGTTGCGGCCGGCGCGCTGGCGCTGATCGTCGGCTATCCCTGTTTTCGTTTCCGCATCACCGGGCACTATTTCGTGCTGGTGACGCTCGCGCTCTCCGGCATCGTGCTCCAGGTCATCACGGCGACGCGCGACTATACCGGCGGCTCGCTCGGCTACACGCCGAACCGGGCCTCGGGCAACAAGCTCCTGGCGCTGCAATTCGACGACAAGATCACCTGGTATCTGATCGCGCTCGGGGTCTGGCTGTTCGGCATCGCGGTCTGGCACTGGGTCGACCGCAGCATGGCCCGCTATGCGCTGGAGGCGATCTCGGAGGACGAGGACGCCGCGGCCGCGGCCGGCGTCGACGTTACCGCGGAGAAGCTGAAGATCACGCTGCTCAGCGCGCTGATGACGGCACTGGCCGGCGCGATCTATTGCCAGTACCAGATGTTCATCACGCCCGACACCGTCAGCGGCATCGCGGTGTCGCTCCAGATGGTGTTCGCAGCCATCGTCGGCGGCCTGTTCGTCTCGCTCGGCCCGACCTTCGGCGCTGTCATCACGATTCTGCTGGCCGAGACCTTGCGCATCGGCTTTGGCGCCAAGGCGGTCGGCTGGGACAATCTCGTCTACGGCGTGTTGCTCGTGCTTTTCATCATATTCCTTCCCAAGGGCATCCTTGGTAGCTTGCTCGACCGATTGAAGCCGCAACGCAAGGTGCCCCGCGCTCATGAGCAAGAAGCCGTCCAAATCGCTCGCCCAGGAACTTGACCGCTACATCACGCCATTCCGCTACGATGGTTCGGGCAAGTTTCATCTCAAGGACCACAAGACCAACGAGAAGGGCGACCTCGACAAGGAGAAGGCGCAGGAGATTCTCGACGCCAACAAGAAGCGGCTGATCGCGTTTCAGGAGAAGCTCTACGCCCAGGACCGCTGGTCGGTGCTGATCGTGTTCCAGGCGATGGACGCCGGCGGCAAGGATTCTGCGATCAAGGCGATCTTCGAGGGTATCAATCCGCAAGGGTGCGAAGTCAGTGCCTTCAAGGCGCCGAGCAGCAAGGAGCTCGACCACGATTTCCTGTGGCGCCATGTGATCGCGCTGCCGGAACGCGGCCACATCGGCATCTTTAACCGCTCCCATTACGAGGAATGCCTGGTGACGCGCGTGCATCCGGAGATCCTCGCCAAGGAGAAGCTGCCGCCAAAGCTCGTCACCAAGAACATCTGGAAGGAGCGGTTCGAGGACATCTCCGCCTTCGAGCGCTACCTCTCGCGCAACGGCACCGTGGTGCTGAAATTCTTCCTCAATCTGTCCAAGGACGAGCAGCGCGAGCGCTTCCTCGACCGGCTGGAGGATCCGTCCAAGCAGTGGAAGTTCTCCATGGACGACATCAAGGAGCGCGCACTGTGGCCGCGCTATCAGGCGGTCTATCAGGACATCGTCCGGCACACCGCAACGCCTCATGCGCCCTGGTATGTCGTGCCGGCCGACCACAAATGGTTCGCACGCGTCGTGATCGGGTCGGCCATCGTCGCGGCGCTCGAAAAGCTCGATTTGCGTTTCCCCCACGCCGACAAGGCCTCGCGGGGCGAATTCGACGAGGTGCGCAAGGCGTTGGAGAAAGAGGAGAAGGCGGGCAACAAGCGAGCACAAAAAACGGGAAAACAACCCCATGCACAGTAGCCGAGGATAGCGAAATCAATGACTTGACGACCAGCGCCAGCGCTTGCGGATTTAACGAAACCGTTTGACCCGTCGGGCAAAACAGGGGCATGATGTCATCATCCCCCACTCCTCAGTACCCGCGGCCCCACCGGTGGCAGAAGCGCTCCACATTGGCGGGAAGGGCGGTCTCGTCGTTCGCCCACTTCTCGCATTTCGGCAGCTTCACGTCCTTCATCGCGGTGTCGAAGCATTTGCGGGCGTCGCGGCCTTCTGCACTCTGCGGATAAATCATCCATATAGGCGATGTCGCCTCGATGTCTTTGAGTGCCGTCGAGCTTTCGGGTGGAGGTTTGCGCGAAGACCAGTCAGGAGACCGCGACAACTACGATGTAAAGTGATGCTTTCATTTCTGGCTTTCTGGAAAGCGTGAAATGCGGCAAGGCGGACGGACTCTCCAACGCAAACGCCGTCGGAGGGAATTTATTCCGTGGTCTGCTGCGGCCAATCCGTCGCGGCGGGATGGAACGCGTCCTCAAATGTGATACCCGGGCGATTGATCCCGCTTGACAGTTTTGTGTCACGGGAGGAGCATAGCAACGGTCGCAAACATGCGACACACAACGTCCACATCAAGAGCAAGGGGAGGTCTATGACACCACCTCCGCAGAGCCAGCCGCGTTAAGTGCGATGGAGCTCGTTCGGACTATCGCATAGCGGCAGAAACCGCGAACGGCACGCCGGGTCAAGGTCTAGTGGGCTGCATCAGTGTGGCATAGCCCCTACCTGCCCGGCGCTGTATTGTGCACCACATCGCCACATCGATTGTGCATTACATCGATCACGTCGCATGGCCGTGACGAGGCCGCCGCGACAGGCGTTTTGACATCCTGCTTCTCTCCTCCTCATCGCCGTCATTCCGGGCCGACTCCCGGAATGACGGGAGAGATTTTGCGCGTGCCTGCATTCCAGTCGCTGCACCTGCCGCCTTGAGACCGCGGTTCCCGCTTCCTGCACCGCGGCAAATGCCAAGACAATGTCGCCTCATTGGCCAACTTCCGACACAGCGCCCGGGCGAATAGCGTCGATCCGACATGATGCATGTGCTTCGGCGGTGACGGTCCCGACGCCGCCGTCGCATTCATTTTTCCCAGGGAATCCCTCGTGTCGCATAAGCTTGCCTCCGCGCTTCTCGCCGCGCTCTTTATCGCGATCTCTTCTCTCTCCAGCGCCCGCGCCGAGCCGCCTGCGCCGGCGGCACATAGCGCTGCCGCGTTGTCGCCCGAGGAGGCCAAGCGCGCGCTGGAGACGCTCCAGGACGACAAGAAGCGCGCGCAGATGATCGACACGCTGCGCGCGATCGCCAATGCGTCCGGCCAGCAGCAACCTGCGCCCGAGCAGAAATCGCCGATCCCGCTCGCGGCCGACGGCCTCGGTGCGCAGCTCTTGCTCACGGTGTCGGAGGAGATCGCCGAGATCTCGAGCGAGATCGCCGGCGTGGCGCGGACGCTCACGCACTTCCCGGCGTTCTACTACTGGATCGTGCGGACCGCGAACGATCCCGCGGCCTACAACCTCCTGATCGAGATCGCCTGGAAGCTCGCGCTGGTGTTCGGCTGCGCCTTCTGCGCCGAATGGGTGATCTTCCGTCTGATCCGGCGCCCCGTCGCGTTCCTGGAAGGACGCGTGCCGCAAGCCGCGCGTCTGCCGGTGCAGGTGTTGCCCGTTGCCGATCCGCCGTCAACCGTGGTCGATGTCGGCCCCGCGCCCGAACTGCACAGGCGCCGCCACAGCCTGGCGCGGGCCTGGCAGGTCATGCTGCGGCTGCCCTTCGTGCTGGGACACTTCCTGCTCGAGCTGCTTCCCGTGTTGGTCTTTGTCGGCGTCGCCACGGCGCTGCTCGGGACGGAGATCGGCGAGCCCACCACCGTCCGCCTCGTGATCCTCGCGGTCGTCAACGCCTACGCGTTCTCGCGCGGGCTCATCTGCGTGGTCCGCGCGCTGGCGGGACCGTTCGGCTTGTTTCCGGTCAGGGCCGAAACCGCCGCCTATATCGAGATCTGGGCGCGCCGTATCGTCGGTGTCGGCGTCTCCGGCATCGCCTTTGCCAATGTGGCGCTGCTGCTCGGCCTGCATCGCGCCGGCTATGCCGCGCTCTTGCGCATGGTGATGCTGGTCGTGCATCTCTTCATCGTCGTCATCATCCTGCAATGCCGCCGCCAGGTCGCCGAAGCCATCCGTGCGCCGGCCGACCGGCAGGGGATCGCGGCGCGACTACGCAACCGCATCGCGGGCGGCTGGCACTATCTTGCTATCGCGCTCGACCTTGCGCTGTGGGCCGTGTGGGCGCTGAACATCCGCAACGGCTATTCGCTGCTGCTGCAATATTTCGTCGGCACCGTCGCGGTGGCGCTGATCACGCGCGTTGCCATCATGCTGACGCTGAGCCTGATCGACCGCGGCTTCCGCATCAGGCCGGAGATCCTCCAGCGCTTTCCGGGCCTCGAGATCCGCGCCAACCGCTATCTGCCGCTGCTGCGCAAGATCGTCTCGGGCGTGATTGCCTTCATCGGCTTGGTGGCCGTGCTCGAAGTCTGGGGCGTCGACGCCATCGTCTGGTTCTATGGCGGCCAGATCGGCAGCCGGCTGATCTCGGCGGTGGTGACGATCGGCGTCGCCGTTTTCATCGCAGCGGCGATCTGGGAAGCCAGCAACGCGCTGCTGGACCGCCAGATCAATTCGCTGTCGCGGGACGGGCACTACGCCCGCGCCGCGCGGCTGCGGACTTTCCAGCCGATGCTGCGGACGGCCTTGCTCTGCCTGATCGCTACCGTCGTCGGCCTCACGACGCTGAGCGAGATCGGCGTCAATGTCGCGCCGCTGCTGGCGGGCGCCGGAATCGTCGGCATCGCCATCGGTTTCGGTTCGCAAAAACTGGTGCAGGACCTCATCACCGGCCTGTTCCTGCTGCTGGAGAACACCGTCCAGGTCGGCGACACCGTCAGCGTGTCCGGGCTATCAGGCGTGGTCGAGAACGTCTCGATCCGCACTATCAGGCTCCGTGCCGGCGACGGTGCCGTGCACATCGTGCCGTTCAGCGCGGTCACGACCATCACCAATGCCAGCCGAGGCGCCGGCAATGCGTCCGTCAGCGTCAACGTGGCCTACAAGGAAGACACCGACCGGGCCGGTCAGATCCTCAAGGACATCGTCGACGAGATGCGCCGCGAGGTGGAATTCCGCGCGTTGATCCGCGGCGATCTCGAGCTCTGGGGCATCGACAAGGTCGACGGCGCCATGGTGTCGATCGTCGGCCAGATCCGCTGCACCGAGGCCGGCCGCTGGCCGGTGCAGCGCGAATTCAACCGCCGCATGAAGCAGCGTTTCCAGCAGAACGGCATCGAGGTCGCATCGGCGACCCAGACCATCTTGATGCACGTCGCGCCGCCGGCCGATGCTGCCGCCAATTTGGCGCCAAGGCGGGCGGCAGGATAGTCGCTCCGCTAAATTCCGACTTGCCTCTGCTCGTCCGGCAGCGTTCACTCCGGCTCCAGCCTGTTGACAACATGCCGGCGGCAAAAAGGGTGGAGAGACTGATGCGGGGGCTGTGGGCCGGATCGCGCGGCCATGTGATGGTCGTGTGCGCCTTGATCGGAGGTGCAGCATGGACCGCTCCAGTCAGCGCCCAGCCATTCCCATCGCGCCCCATCACCCTCGTGGTGCCGTTCGCTGCGGGCGGTCCGACCGACACGCTGGCGCGCATCCTGTCCGAACGCATCGCCGCCGAATTGCACACGACAATCGTGGTTGAGAACGTGGCGGGCGCCTCCGGCAGCATCGCCGGCGCCCGCGTCGCGCGCGCAACGCCCGACGGCACCACGATCACGATCGGCCATTGGGGCACCCATGTGCTCAACGGCGCGATCTTCAAGCTGCCCTATGACGTGATCGCCGATTTCGAGCCGGTCGCGACGATCGCGATGGGCACGCAGCTGATCGTCGGCCGGAAGTCGCTCGAGGCCAACAGCCTGAAAGAGATGATCGCCTGGCTGAAGGCCAATCCCGGCAAGGCCACCGCCGGCACAGCCGGCGCCGGAACGGGTGCCCACGTCGCCGGTGTCTTCTTCAAGGAGAGGACCGGTACCGACTTCCAGTTCGTGCCCTATCGCGGCGCGGGGCCCGCCATGATCGACCTCGTGGCCGGTCAGATCGACATCATGTTCGACCAGGCCTCGAACTCGCTACCGCAATACAAGAACGGTGCGATCAAGGCGTTCGCGGTGACATCGCCGACGCGGCTCGCCTCCGCGCCCGATATCCCGACTGTCGACGAGGCGGGGCTGCCCGGTCTCTACATTTCCTACTGGCACGGCATCTGGGCGCCGAAGAGCACGCCGAGGGAGATCGTCACGAAGCTCAACGCGGCCATCGTCACCGTGCTTGTCGATCCCTCCGTCAAGCAGCGTTTTGGCGAATTGGGGCAGGAGATTCCTCCGGCCGATCAGCAAACGCCCGCGGCGCTCGGAGCTTTCCAGAAGGCCGAGACCGAGAAATGGTGGCCCATTGTGAAGGCGGCCGATATCAAGGCGGAATAACGCTGTCGCCCATACCGCTCCCTCATCCTGAGAGCTTGTGACGCATTTGGCGTTCTGCGGAGTTTTGGAGCGATGTGGCAAGTGCTCGTCGTGGCAAACGGCAGTTTGAGGCTCGAGTTTGTCGATGAACTCCCGCTTATGCGCTGGCG
>NZ_JARWCR020000058.1:0-60162 GCF_029846695.2 Bradyrhizobium nivariense
GCTGCGCACTCACCTCCGGCCAATGATCCAAAATCTCAGGACGAATCTTCATCCCAAGCTTGAATCATATCGAGATTCTTTGTGTCCAGAGCTAAACCTAGCGCGAATGACCCCAACCCTCTCCCCGCAAGCGGGGCGAGGAGAACAGACTTCACAGGATTTCTCCCATGCGCCTTCCCGACTCCGTCACGGGATCGTTTCTCGTCGTGCTCGGCGCAGCTTCTGCCTATGGCGGCTGGCTGCTGCCGCCGGTGCCGGGGCAGCCGGTCGGCCCCAATGTGTTTCCGCTCGTGATCGGCACGAGCCTTGCGCTGTGCGGGCTCGCGATCGTGTTCGGTATCGGCCACACCTTCGAGGAGGCGGAAGAGCTGATCCCGCTCGAGGATGGCCAGGCAGCGGCTGCCCCGTCGCCGCAAGGAAAGTTCTACGGACTGCGCGCGCTGCTGCCGCCGGCGCTGCTGCTGTTCTACGTGGTCGCGGCCGACCGGCTCGGCTTCATCATCACCGCTGCGATCATGGTCTACGTCACCTCGACCGCGTTAGGGGCGAAGTGGAAGCTGGCGCTGCCGCTCGCAGCGCTGTCGCCCTTCGCCATCCACCTCATCTTCGGCAAGCTGCTGCGCGTGCCGCTTCCCGCTGGCCTGTTGCCGACGCCCTGGTGATCCGATGCTGAAAACCCTGATCGAAGCGTTCGCGCTGATCTCCACCTGGGAGGTCATCATCGCGATGTTCGCAGCCTCCGTGTACGGGCTCGTGATCGGCTCGCTGCCAGGCCTGTCGGCGACGATGGCAACCGCCCTGCTCGTCCCCGTTACCTTCTATCTCTCCCCGATCGCGGCGATTGCGACCATCGTGGCGGCGTCCTCGATGGCGATCTTCTCCGGCGACATCCCCGGTGCGCTGCTGCGCATCCCCGGTACGCCAGCCTCCGCCGCCTATGCGGACGAGGCTTACGCCATGACCCGCAAGGGACAGGCCGAGCTGGCGCTCGGGGCCGGCGTGTGGTTCTCGGCCGTCGGCGGCATCGCCGGCGTGCTGTCGCTGATGATCCTGGCGCCGCCGCTGGCCGAGATCGCGTTGTCGTTCTCGACCTTCGAATATTTCTGGCTGGCGCTGCTCGGCCTGATGTGCGCGACGCTGGTGGCGCGCTCCTCGCCGGTGAAGGCGATCGCGGGCATGTTCCTCGGCCTGCTGGTCTCCTGCATCGGCATCGAAAATCCCGGCGGCGTGCCGCGCTTCACCTTCGGCCTCACCGATTTGTTCGGCGGCATCGAGCCGATCCCCGCGCTGGTTGGCGTGTTCGCGGTGGCCCAGGTGATGCGCGCGATGCTGACGCCAGAGCCTCCGCCGCTGCCGCGGCGAAAATTCGGAAGCATCATGGCCGGCCAGTGGATGCTGACGAAGAAGTATCATTGGCAGATGACGCGCGGAAACATCGTCGGCATCATCATCGGCGTGCTGCCCGGCGCCGGCGCCGACATGGCCGCCTGGGTCTCCTACGCGATGTCAAAGCGCTTCTCCAAGGAGCCGGAAAAGTTCGGCACCGGCCATGTCGAGGGCCTGGTCGAAGCCGGCGCCAGCAACAATGCCAGCATCGCCTCGGGCTGGGTGCCATCATTGCTGTTCGGCATCCCCGGCGACACCATCGCCGCGATCGCGATCGGCGTGCTCTACATGAAGGGCCTTAACCCGGGGCCGACGCTATTCACCGAGAAAGCGTCGAGCATGTACGCGATCTACCTGATGTTCATCATCGCGAACATTTTGATGATCCCGCTCGGCATCGCCATGATCCGGATCGCCGCCTACATCCTGCTGGCGCCGCGCTCCGCCATCATGCCGATCATCATGCTGTGCTGCGCGGTCGGCTCGTTCGCGATCGGCAACAACATGTTCGGCGTCGTCACCGTCGCCGCCTTCGGCATCATCGGCTATGTCATGGAGGCGAACGGCTATCCCGTCGCCGCGATGGTGCTCGGCATCGTCATGGGCACCATGGTCGAGCAGGCCTTTGTCACCTCCCTGATCAAGTCCGACGGCAGCATCCTGCCGTTCTTCGAACGCCCGGTCGCCGCCATCCTCGCCGCCATGGCGATCGGGGCGCTGCTGTGGCCGGTGATGGTCTGGGTGTGGCGGAAGGTGAAACCGGTGCGGACGGGGGCGGCGGCGACATCCCGGTGATATCGGGCGAGCAACCCTCGCCTGCTCCGCGCGGGCGTTGTAAAGCAGGGCATGGTTGAGAAAAAGCCTTCGCTGGACATCAAATCCCTCGCCCGCGACCTCCGTGCGGGCAGCCGCGCGGCGCTGGCGCGGGCCATCACGCTGGTCGAGAGCCGGCGCGGCGACCACCAGGCGCTGGCACGCGAGCTGGTGCAGATGCTGTTGCCCGACACCGGCAAGGCGGTCCGCGTCGGCATCACTGGCTCTCCCGGCGTCGGCAAATCCACCACCATCGACGCGCTCGGCACCCATCTGATCGAGCAGGGCCACAAGGTCGCGGTGCTCGCGGTCGATCCGTCCTCGGCGCGCAGCGGCGGCTCGATCCTCGGCGACAAGACGCGGATGGCCCGGCTCTCGGCTTCCGACGACGCCTTCATCCGCCCCTCGCCGTCGTCGGGCACCCTCGGGGGTGTCGCGGCGAAAACGCGCGAGGCGATGCTGCTGTGCGAGGCAGCCGGCTTCGACGTCGTGCTGGTGGAAACGGTCGGCATCGGCCAGTCCGAGACCGCGGTCTGCGACATGACCGATTTCTTCCTCGCCCTGATGCTGCCGGGCGGCGGCGACGAGCTCCAGGGCATCAAGAAGGGGCTGGTCGAACTCGCCGACATGATCGCGATCAACAAGGCCGACGGCGACAATCTCAAGCGCGCCAACATCACCGCCGCGGACTATCGCGGCGCGCTGCATATCCTGACGCCGCGCTCCGAGCACTGGCATCCGCCGGTTGAGACCTATTCGGCGCTGACCGGCGACGGCATCGCGAAGATCTGGCAAAAGGTCCTCGATCACCGCAAGGCCATGAACGCATCCGGCGATTTCGCCGCGCGGCGGCGCGAGCAGCAGGTGAAGTGGATGTGGTCGATGCTGGAGCAGCGCATGCTGGCGCGGTTGCGCAGCGAGGCCTCGGTGCGGACCAAGGTGCGGAAGATCGAGATTGAGGTCGCCGATGGCCATCTCACGCCGGCCCTCGCCGCCGAAAAGATTTTGGAGTTGCTGCAATGAGCGACAAGCTCCGCATTCTCCTCACCGGCTTCGGCCCGTTCCCCGGCGCGCCCTACAATCCGACCCAGCCGCTGGTTGCCCGGCTGGCGCAATTGCGCCGTCCCGCACTCGACGATGCCGAGATCTCCAGCCACATCTTCCCGGTCACCTATGCCGCGGTGGACCGGCAATTGCCGGAGGTGCTCGCGAAAGAGAAGCCGGATGCGCTGCTGATGTTCGGCCTCGCGGCACGCACGCCCTATCTGCGCATCGAGAGCCGCGCGCGCAATGCTGTCACCATGCTCTGGCCCGATGCCGCCAACACCCGATCGAGCAAGCGCGGCATCGCCGCCAATGCGGAGACAATGACGTTCGGGCCGCACACCGCAAGGCTGCTGCGCGCCGCGCGCCTCACCGGCATCGACGCACGCGCCTCGCGCGATGCCGGCGCCTATCTCTGCAATTATCTGAGCTGGCGCGCGATCGAGAACGTCAGGGCCGGCGGGCCGAGGCTTGCGGTGTTCATCCATATTCCCCTGCTTGCACGCAGCGGCGCCGTGCGCCGCAAGGGGGCGCCGAGGATCACGCTGGAGGAACTGGTAGATGCCGGCGAGGCGATGCTGATGGAAATGGTGCAGTTGGCACGGAAGAGACGCGCTTCGTAAGGTGGGCAAAGGCGCTCTTCCGCCGCGCCCACCATGTATCCGCATCCGTGAGGACGGTGGTGGGCACGCTACGCTTTTGCCCCCTACGGCACTTTCGCTTGCGTAAACATTTAACCCTACCGCAAACAATCCTCACGCGACCAGCCGCCCTGCGCTACCTAACCGTCGCGGACCCCCGCGTCCGCCGGAGGACGCATCATGGACCTCAATCGCCGCCATCTCATCGGAGCTTCGACCGCAGGCATCGCCGGCGCGCTCGCGATGCCTGCCGACGCCGCGCGTGCGGCGCCGCTGACGTCGCTGCTCGGCCGCGATGCCACGCAATATGGTGTCCGACCCGGCAGCAGCGAGGATCAGAGCCGCGCGCTCCAGCGTGCGATCGATGAGGCCGCGCGGGCGCAGATGCCGCTGGCACTGCCACCCGGCATCTACCGCGCCGGACTGTTGCGCTTGCCAAATGGCGCGCAACTGATCGGCGTGCGTGGCGCGACCAAGCTCATCTTCACTGGCGGGGCCTCGGCAATCCAGAGCGACAACTCCGATTCGATTGGCCTCACCGGCATCACCTTCGATGGCGGCGGCATTCCGCTGCCGACGCGGCGCGGGCTGATCCATGTCCTCGGCGGACGCGACGTCCGCATCACCGATTGCGAGATCACCGGCTCCGGCGGCAGCGGCATCTGGCTCGAGCAGGTGTCCGGCGACATCTCCGGCAACATCTTTACCAAGATCGCGGTGACGGCGGTGGTGTCGTTCGACGCCAGGGGTCTCAGCGTCTCCCGCAACACCATCACCGGCACCAACGACAACGGCATCGAGATCCTGCGCACCGCCATCGGCGACGACGGCACGCTGGTCACCGACAACCGCATCGAGGACGTCAAGGCCGGCCCCGGCGGCTCCGGCCAGTACGGCAACGCCATCAACGCCTTCCGCGCCGGCAACGTCATCGTGCGCGGCAATCGCATCAAAAACTGCGATTACTCCGCCGTGCGCGGCAACTCGGCCTCGAACATCCACATCACCGGCAACAGCGTCAGCGACGTGCGCGAGGTCGCGCTCTATTCGGAGTTCGCGTTCGAGGCCGCGGTGATCGCCAACAACATTGTGGACGGCGCCGCCGTCGGCGTCTCCGTCTGCAATTTCAACGAAGGCGGCCGCATCGCCGTGGTCGAGGGCAACATCATCCGCAATTTGATCCCGAAGCGGCCGATCGGCACCGCGCCGGATGATGATGCCGGCATCGGCATCTACATCGAGGCGGATTCATCGGTCACCGGCAACGTGATCGAGAACGCGCCGTCCTACGGCATCGTCGCCGGCTGGGGCAAATATCTGCGCGATGTCGCGATCACGGGCAACGTGATCCGCAAGGCAATGGCCGGCGTCGGCGTGTCCGTCGTGCCCGGCGCCGGCACCGCGCTCGTCAACAACAACATGATCTCGGAAACCCCGCGGGGGGCCGTGGTCGGGCTCGATCACGCGCGCGCCGTGACGTCTGACCTGTCGGCGGACGGCGCCCAGCGGTTTGCGCAATTGGTGGTCGGCGGAAATGCGGTGCGGCGGTAGCTGCCGCTCCTCGCCTCTGGCTCCCAAACGCTAAAGCACGATCCGGAAAAGTGCGAAGCGGTTTTCCGAAAAGATCATGCTCAAACAACAACCTAAAGCGCGATGATGATTCATCCTCATCTCATCGCGCTTTAGAACGCGTTCCGCAGCAGCGGGTACTTCGCTTGGAGGCCGTCGAGGCTGAAGGTGAACTCAACCAGGCGCTCGGGGGCTGCGACAATTTCGCCGGCGGGCGGAGAGAACTGCGGCAGAAGCGCCGCCATCGCGGCAGGCGCCTTGGGCCCTGTCATCGCAGCGGGCGCGGTGGGCGGCGCCATGGCAGCTGGCACTTTGAGCGGCGCCATCGCGGCAGGCGCGGCGACCGGCGCGATCGGGGCTTCGGAGATTTCGGCGAGAACGCCCGGCTTGGGATCGAGCCTGACCGGCACGGCGGTCTCCGGGGCGATGTGCACGGCCTTCGGTTGCACGGTCTGCGCCTGCTGCTCGCGCGGAAACAGGCGGGGCATCGTCGCCGGCGACCAGCCGAATCCGGGCGACACGCTGGCGGCCGCCGTGGCGACATCAGCGCCGGTGGCAAGCGCGCGCCAGGTCTGGACGGCGCGCTTGGCTTCCTGGATGTTTTCGAGGAATGCGAGCTCGGAGTGATAGCGGCGCCAGCGCCCGGTCTCGAACATTTCGGAGAGATGCACCAGCCGCTGCTCGGCGAGAGCGCACCAGCGTGCCGCAATGTCGCGGCCAATAGCCACGTCGCGAACAGCCTCTTGGCGATGTGTCATAAACCAGCCCGTCAGGAGATAAATACGGACGCGACGCAACGCACACGAATCAATTTAGACGCGACATGAATATTTTGTGGAAAAGTTTTGACTTGTCCAGCAACGACAACGTTTTCGTCGTCAAACTCCGTAGTGGTGCGGAGATTCAAGGGGTTTTCGAGTCAAGCTTCGCACAAGCATAGCGCGCCTGCGGGGTGCCGGCAGAGCGATGGCGATGAGCGAGACGCGACCTCTCAACCAGAAGCTGATCTTGCGCAGGGCTTCGAGGAATCGGATGCCCCAAAAGAAAAGACCCGTCCGGGGGGACAACCGGACGGGTCGAGCCATATGGGCGCTTGGGGTGGATGGGCGCTCGCGCCTGATATGACTTATGGGGAGGGATAACCGCTCCCACATAATTTGGTCGTTGCAGCCGGCTGAACGTTCAATGCGGCGTCTGATTTTTCGACCTTCGCGCCACGCGCAAAGTTGCCGCAGCCGTTATCGCCTCGCCGGCCTATCCGCCTGAGAAACCGTGGATTTATCGCCGGTGCTCGACAACGAGGGTTGCTCTATTGCGCGGATGCCAGGCTCGTCGCGACGCTTCTCGAAATCTTCACGTTTAGTTGTACCGGACGCGGCAGCGACTGGCGTCGCGCTGTCGGCGGGAACGGCCATGACTGCGGCAAATGCATCGGCCTCGCCATCGCCGAAGAGATCATCACGCCCGGGTGAACCGAGGTCGCGTGCCGTCTTCGCCAGCGTCATACGCAGCGCTTCCGGCTTCAATGCATAGTTGCGCTCGAGCAGCAGCGCCGCGACGCCGGAGACATAGGCCGCCGAGAACGAGGTGCCCGACGTCATCTGGTATTTGCCGTCCGGCGCCGGCAGGAAGATATCGACCCCGGGCGCCGCGACCGCGATGTAGTTGCCACGGTTGGAGGCGGCGAACAGCCTGTCCTGCTGGTCGGTCGCGCTGACCGCGATCACGTTGGGGTTGGCGGCCGGATAGAGCGGCGGCGACTTCGCGCCGGCATTGCCGGCGGCCGCGATCAGCACCAGGCCACGCGCGGCGGTCGCCGCGATGGCCCGCTCGATCACCGCGTCTTTCGGGCCGGCAAAGCTCATGTTGACGATCTGCGCACCGTGCTCGGCGGCATAGTTCAGCGAGCGCAGGATGATGTAGGACGAGCTCTCGGCCCCTCCGGTGGTGCCGCCGAAGGCGCGGATGGCGATGATGCGCGCCTCGGGCGCGCTGCCCATCAGCTTGGCGTGCGCCACGATGGCGCCGGCAATGCCGGTGCCGTGAACGTGCGGCCCCTCGGCGCTGCCGAGCGCATCGAAATTGTCGGCAATGGAATTGGCAAGTTCCGGATGTTGGGCGTCGATGCCGGAATCGATCACGGCAACCGTCACATTGGCGCCATGCGCCAGCGTATGCGCCTGCGGCAGGCGGAGCTTGGCCAGCGCATATTGCGCGGGATCGCCCTCGGTCGGCACCGACGATTTCTGGTCCTGGAGCACGTAGCGGAAGTTCGGCTGGACCGAGCGCACGCTGCCGTCGGCGGCGAATTCGCGCCGCACCGTCTCGGAGGGCCGGCCGTCGGCGATGCGGAACAATCCGAACATTGCCCCGATCAGCGGAAAATTCTCGGAGGACACGCGCGTCAGGCCATGGCGGCGCGCAAGCTCGTCGGCCTCGGCCAACGACAGCCCGCCGTCGATCTCGGCGACGAATTCGTCGGCGAAGGTGCGCAAGTCCACGGCGACCGGCGTGTTGTTGCCACGCCCCTTGCCGGCGGTCTTCTTGCCCGATTTGCCCGAACCATCGCCGCCTGCGTTCGGCTGCGCCAGGCATTCGCCGGCGGCGTCGCGATAGGGCGCGGTACAGGCCGGATAGAGGTTCGGGGAGTAGCGCGCATAAGGCAGCACCGGCGTCGGCACCATTCGCGCCGAGATCCGTGCAGTCGTAATCGTTCGCGGACCGCGATCGACGCTCACGACCCTGGCGGCAACGCCCGGACTGACGCGCGCGGCGACGCTCGGAGAGATGGTCGGCGTGCGCGAGGGCACGCTGATCGCGGGCGTCCGCATGATCGCCTGCGCGTGCGCGACCTCGACGCCGAGACAGCCGGCGAGCAGGAGCGCGGCTCCGACCGACGAAGCATAGGCCCCGGCTCTTACCCCACTCTCGGACTTGCGCGTCATGATCTCGGAGGCGCCTTACGGCGCCGCAACGGCGAGGTTGACGAACTTTTCGCGCTGCATCTTGCCGAGCAGCGAGGCGAGTTCGTCCTGGCTCATCGCCTTGTCGAACTGGAGGCGGAACATGCCGCCCTTGGCATCACCGATGATCGAAGCCTGGTAGCTGTCGAGCAACGCAGTGATGTCGGCGACGCGCGCCTCGGGCGTGAAGCGCACCAGCGCGCGCGACGGCGCGGCAGTCGCTCCGAGCTCGCGCGTGATCGGCGCGCTGGTCGAGAGCGAAGCGGTCTGGAAGGTCGCCGTCTGGGTCTTCGTCAGCACGGCACCGATGATTCCGGCCTGCAGCACCAGCGCGATGGCGCCAAGGCTCGCCGACCAGGCCAGCGTGCGCGGCGACAGGCTTGCGAAGAAGGTCGAGATGCGCGCCGACAGCGGCAGCGAACCGGCCGCCCGCGCCGGCTCGGCGTCGATCGCGGCGAACAGCTTCTGCATCGCGCGCGCCGACGGAGCACCCAGGCTCTCGTTCAGATGGATGGTCTCTTCATACTCGCCGCGGATCGCGGCATATTGCTTTGCAAGCTGGGGATCGCCCGCGAGCGCTTCTTCGACGCGGCGCGCATCGCGCGCGTTCAGCGTGCCGGCCGCGTGCCACGGCAGCAGCAGTTCAATTTCACTGGGCTCTTGCTCCAGCATCTTCTTGCTCAAAGCCATCATGGCCAGCCTCGCTCAATGCCGGCTGCCTTCAGCAGTTCGGCCAATTTCTTGCGCGCATAGAACAAGCGCGTCTTCACAGTGTTCTCCGGGATGCCAACGATTTCGGCCACCTCTTCCACGGACTTTTCGTGGTAGTAGACGAGATCGACGATTTCCCGATGGTCCGGCGAGAGGCCCGTCAGACACTCCCGCAACGCTTCACTGGTATCCTTCTTCTGCACCACCGTTTCCGGATTGTCGGACGTGTCCTCGATCGCGTTCGCGGCGTCGTCGTCCAACTCAAAATCCTTCCTGCGCCGGAGCGCAGACAGGGCCTTGAATCGGGTGATTGCCAGCAGCCAGGTGGAAACGGCGGATCGGCCCTCGAACTTGCCGGCTTGACGCCAGACGTCGAGAAACACCTCGCTGATGAGGTCTTCCGCCGCCTGCTCGTCCCGCACGAGCCTGAGGCCGAACCGATACACCCTGACGTGGTGCCGCCCGTACAGCACCTGCATGGCGAGCCGGTCGCCTTGAGCGATCCTGGCGATCAGGACCTCGTCCGAAGCTGCTTGTGTCACGCTCAAAGGCCGTCTCGCAAGGTTGGTCGGGTCGATGCGGCAGACGGTTCGACGGGAGGGGCAAAATTGTTCAGCCTACCGCACTCATACGGGGGGCTGTGTGATCTACCCCACATACGCGAAATTTCCTTTTGCCACCCGCGGCTGGGCGCCTCGCTCAAGAACGGTAACATGGTAATGAAGCACTTTCCTGCGCAATGCCGTCCCAGCATAGACGGCCCGACGTGCATGGAACCATAGCAGCCTAGCACGACGTATGTCTTCCGAAGCCCTGCTTTGGCTCGACCGCATCGCACACGATGCCTAATCGCCGGCAAATTCCGCGGCCCGATCGACGTCCCCCACCCCGCGCTGCACATGTGCGAATTCGGCTTCGAAGGATACCAAACCTAAAGGCTTGCCACGTAGATTTTTGGGCTGACATCTACCATTGGCGGGACCATGAGCACGGCCGCGACGTCCTTTCCCGAGAGGAATGCCGCTGAGGTCGCGGATCTCGTCCTCACGCCCGAGGTGGCGGCACCCGAAGTCCTGGTGCGCCGGGTCCGGCAGCGCCGCCAGATGTATATCGGCCAGGTCGCGAGCTACTCGCTCGGCGCCTCCGTCCTGCTGCTCTACGCCTTTGACGGCGTGATCTCGATCGACATTGCCTCGCTGTTCTGGTTCGGCGGCCTGTTGATCATCGGCACCTTCGCCGTGCTGTCGGAAGCCGGCGTCGGTGACAGATTCACGGATCACTATCTCACCGTGTTCCAGATCTCAGCGCATATGGCGCTGCAATTCGTGTTCCTGCTGTCGGTACCGGTCATCGGCGTCGCCTTCATCAGCGTGCTGTTCCTGATCTTCGCCTTCGGCACACTGCGCATGACCTCGGCCCAGGCGATGCTGACCTGGGCGATCGCGACAGCCGGCCTCGCCGCCGTCTTCCTCGCCTCCGACCTGCCGATCGGCATGCCCGTTGCAACGCGGCTGCAGCGGAGCGCCTCGATGCTCTGCTTCGTGCTGGTGATCGGCCAGTGCGCCTTCCTCGGCCTGTTCGGCGCCACGCTGCGCAAGATCCTGTACCGGCGCAGCATCGAGCTGAAGGCCGCCTATCAGCGCATCGAGGAGCTGGCCGAGCTCGACGAGCTCACCGGCTCCTACAATCGTCGCTGCATCATGCGGCTTCTCGACGCCGAGGTCGAAAAATCGCGGCAGACATCGACGCCTTGCGCGATCGCACTGATCGATCTCGACTGGTTCAAGCGCATCAACGACGCCCACGGCCATCCCGTCGGCGACGAGGTGCTGCGCACCTTCGCGATCACCATTTTCGCCAATATCCGCCCGGCCGACTGCTTCGGCCGCTACGGCGGCGAGGAATTTTTGCTGCTGCTGCCGGGAACTGACGGCGAGGCGGCGTCGCGCATGCTCGATCGGCTGCGCGGCATCGTCGCCGATCTGGACTGGAGCGCATTCTCCCTGGGCATGCGCGTGACTATTTCCGCGGGCGTCGTGACGCTGCGCGACAACGATACTGCCGACACGTTTCTCGTGCGCGCCGACAGAGCGCTTTATTCCGCCAAGGCGCAAGGGCGCAACCGCATTGCAACGAGCTGACCAATCCATTTTCTCCCGGCGCGACAGAAGCCGCCGCCGGGCCGAACGCTCCAGGACAGGGCAATGAGATCAAAATCCGCAAAATCATCCGAGAATCTGCTCGAGGAATTGCAGGCTGCGCTCTCGCACGGCACCGTTGCGCACCGGGTCGAGACGCTGCGCCGCGTCACCGATCTCTTCGTGGGCAACGCGGTGGACTATTCCGACGACCACGTCCGCGTGTTCGACGACGTGTTCCAATGCCTGATCGAGCAGATCGAGACGTCTGCCAGGGCGCTGCTCGCCGACCGCCTCGCACCGATCGCGGCTGCGCCGCCGAAGATCATCCGCACGCTCGCGCTCGACGAGGTGATCGAGGTCTCCGGCCCCGTGCTGTCGAAATCGGAACGGCTGGACGAGGCGACCCTGATCGAGATCGCGCGCACCAGGGGGCAGGCGCATCTCAAGGCGATCTCGCTGCGGCGGGTGCTGTCGGAAGCGCTGAGCGACGTGCTGGTGACCCGCGGCGACGAGGGCGTGGTGCAATCGACCATCAGCAATCCGGGCGCGCAGCTGTCCGAGGGAAGTCTCACCGATCTCGTTACCCGCGCCGAACGCGACGACGACCTCGCCGCCTGCATCGGCATGCGGCCCGACCTGCCCCGCCACCATTATTTGAAGCTGGTCGCGAAGGCGTCCTTGACCGTGCGCAGGAAGCTGGAGGCCGCGCATCCGGAGCTCGCGGACGACGTGTCCAGCGTGGTCCAGGAAGCGGCCCAGCGGGTCCGCGCCGCCACCATGACCAGGCAGACCGAGATGGCGCGGGCGCTGGTGAAGTCGCTGCACGAGGACGGCCGCCTCACCGAGCTCCAGGTCGCCACCTTCGCCGAGCAGGGCAAGTTCGACGAGACCAATGCGGGGCTCGCTGCGCTTGCGGGCGTCGCGGTCGAGACCGCCGAGACCATGATGATCGAAAGCCGGACCGAGGGCGTGATGATCCTCGCCAAGGTCGCGGCCATGCAATGGTCGAGCGTGCGCGCCATCATCGCCCTGCGCGAGAAGCTCTCAGGCGGCTCGCAGACCGACATGCTGACGCTGCGCGACGCTTACGAGGCGCTGCGCGGCTCGACCGCGCAGCAGGTGCTGCGCTTCCACCGCATGCAGCAGGGCGCGACGCCGGCTGCCTGAGGCATTAGCGTCCCCGCATCGAGGACAACAATCGCCCGGCCTTCACCAGGCGTACCGCACCACGCCCTTGCCGGCGTAGCTGCGGCTGACGTCGGAGAACTCGCCTTCGAAGGTGGCGGCCAGCGACAGGCCGTTTCTGAATTTCATTTCCGCTGATGCGGTGGCGAGCGCCAATTCGTGCGCCTGCGCCGCGCCGTTGACCACGAAGCTCGCGCCGGGCAGCGCCTGGAAGGTGGCGGCGGCGATGCGGTCGGTGTTGAAGTCGTGCGCCCACGCCGCGCGACCGCGCAAAGTCAGAATCGCATCGTTCACCACGAAGGATCTATCGGCGCGCAGGCCGAGTTCGCTGCGGGTATCGGTGACGCTCTTCGAATTGTAAGCGAGCGCAAAGATGTTGCTGCCGACGATCGCCTGCTCGGCATAGCTCGGCAGCTCGAAGGTCGTGAACTGACCGGCGGCATAGGGCGCGAGGCCAAAACCTTGCGTCACAAAACGGTATCCGCCTTCGAGCCGGCCCGACCAGGCATTGGCCTTGAACTCGGCGCGCAGCCGATCGGCGCCGGCGACTGTCACCGTGCGGTCCGTGGTGATGTCCTGCCAGCCATAGGCCAGCGCGCCGGTGAGATACGCCGCGCCGGCATTGTGACGAATGAATGCGCCGGCCTGGAACAGGTCGGAGCGCCCGCCGCCGAGATTACTTGCAACCGAGAAATTGGTGCCGCCGCCGGCGATCGCAAAGCCGGCCAGCGTGTCCGGCGAGACGCGATAGTCGGCGCCGACAGCCGTGCCATAGATGCTGCTGGTGGTGTTGTTCGATCCGAGTGCCGCATTGCCGTCAGTGCTCTGTGATCCGCCAAATGCTGCCGCCCACACGCTCCATCGTTGTTCGAACGCAGGCGCGGTCAGCGGTGCCTTGGTGTAGATCGCAGCCAATGCGTCACCCGGCTTGCGCTTTTGCGCGTAGGCCAGGGCTTCCTCATCGGCGTAACCGGAGGCCGTGCCGCCGGCCGAGACCCCATCGGCGCGTCCGGCGACGAACGGGTCGGTCATCACGCCGATGAACTGATTCATCGCATTGAAGGTGGTCTGCTGCGAGCCGGTGCCGGCTTCGCCCGAAAGCTGCGTCAGTCCGGCCGGCGTCAGGGAGCCGAACACGATCGGAATGCCGCCAGTGCTGTTGAAGAAGTTGACGATGGCATTGCCGACGTTCTGCTGGTTGGTGTTAAGACCTGTGCCCGGCGGAACGAAGCTGAGCGCGAGATCGAGATACGCGTCGTCGATGCCATAGCTGAGACTCGCCGTGAAGCCCGACGGCAGATCGGTGTTGACCAGCGACGAAAACCTATCGTGCACCCCGGCATCCGCATGGACGATGGTGTATTGCTTCGCGACATAGGCGCCCGGCGCAAAGCTCGCATTCACCGTCGCGCCGCCAAGCGTCGCGGCACCCGTCACGTTGGTGCGATCGGCGCTGGCAGGTGAAACCTGCACCATGTAGCTCGCGGCCGCGTTGAAGGTGAGACTGCCCTGCACGGTGAGCAAGCCGATCGAATTGCCGGGCGCCAGCGCGCCGCCATTGATGGTGGTGTTACCGACGATACCATTGCCGCCGAGCGTTCCGCCGGCATTCACGGTCACGTCGCTGACGATCGAACCGTTGACCGACAACAAGCCGCCATTCACGATGGTGGCACCGGTATAGGCATTGGGGCCGGTCACGGTGGTGACGCCGCCAGTCGTCGTCAGGCTCATGCCGCCGCGGAGGCCGTCCAGCGTGCCTCCGGTCGAGGTCACCGCGCCGTTCAACAAGCCACTCTTCAGCGTCCCGCCCGCCAGCGCCACCGCGTTGATCGTCTGCGCGGTGCCGCCGAGATTGAGGGTGCCGCCGGTGTTGATCGTCATCGCGCTGGCGGCGCTGAACGAATTGTCGACGACGCTGAACAGGGTGGCTCCGTTGTTGACCACGGTGGCGCCGGTATAGGTGTTGACGGCGAGGAACATGGTGGTGCCGCCATTCGCGGTCAGGTTCATGCTGCCGCCAACGCTGGCGATCGCGCCGCCGGTCGAGGTCACCGCACCGGTCAGGAATCCGTTGCTCAGCCTGCCGCCCGCCAGCGCCACCGAATTGATCGTCTGCGCAACGCCGCCGAGGTTGACGACGCCGCCGATGCCGATCGTCGTCGAACTTGCGGCGCTGAAGGCATTGACACCCGAACCCGTCAGGGTCGCGCCGTTGTTGACCGTGGTGGCGCCGGTATAGGTGTTGGTGCCGCTAACGGTGGTGGTGCCGCTGTTCGTCGTCAGGCTCATGTCGCCGCCGACGTTGACCAGATCGCCGTCGATCGAGATCACCGCGCTGGTCAAGGCGCCGTTGCGCAAGGTGCCGCCTGCCAGGGCCACATTGTTGATGGCCTGGCCAAAGCCGCCAAGATTAACGGTGCCGCCGGTGTTGATCGTCGTCACGCTGGCGGCGCTGAACGCATCGGGGCTGGCGCCAAGCAAGGTTGCGCCGTTGTTCACCGTGGTCGCGCCGGTATACGTGTTGAGGGTGATGATATGGGTGACACCCCCGTTCGCCGTCAGGCTCATGCTGCCGCCGACGCGGCTCAGCGTGCCGCCGGTCGAGGTCACCGCGCCGGTCAACGCGCCGTTGCTCAACACGCCACCCGCCAGCGCCACATTGTTGATGGTCTGCGCAGTGCCGCCGAGGCCGACAGTGCCACCGTTGATCGTCATCGCACTGGTGGCGCTGAACGCGCCGGCGTTGCCGGCGAGCAGGGTCCCGCCATTGACGACCGTCGAGCCGCCAAAGGTGTTCGTGCCGGTCAGCGTCCACGTGCTGGAGCCTGCTTTCTCGAAAATGCCGAAGCCGCGATACTGGGCTGCCGCACCCATCGTGGACACGTCAAACGTCGCATTCGTGCTGCCGCCGAGCCGGAGCGTATCGGCGCTGCTGAACGCCACCACGTTGCCGGTGATGGTCGATCCCGCGCGCAGTTCCAGCGTATTTGTGCCGCCGGTGAAGGCGACGGCAAGTCCGCCGGAGCCGCCGGCGATCGTCCCGCTATTGACGACCGTGATGTTCGCGCCCGAGGCTCCGGTGCCGCCGACACCACTGACGCCATTGGCGCCATTGAAGAGCCCCGCTCCGCCAAGTCCGCCCGCACCGGCCGCACCGCCGGTGATCGTGCCTGCGTTTGTCAGGGTGCCGCCACTGACCATCAGCACGCCCGTACCGCCGTTGCCGCCATTGCCACCGTTGCCGGCAACGTCGTTTACGGAGAAACCGGCGGCGCCGCCGGCACCGCCGGCGCCGCCCTGAACCGTTGCCCCCGCACTATTGGTGAAGTTCGCGCCAGCGGTCAGCGCCACGCCCACGCCGCCGGCGCCGCCGCTGCCGCCCGAACCCGAAGTAAAAAAACCGTCGCCGGTATCGCCGCCGTTGCCGCCATTGCCGCCGGCAATGATCGAGGCGTTCGAGCTCGCGGCGCCTCCCGTAAACAGGAGGCCGCCACCGCCTTCGCCGCCGCCACCGCCACCGCCGCCACCAGGGGCACTGTTCCCGCCGGCGCCGCCGACCGTTCCGGACACTGAACTCACGTTCGGCGCCGATGGTATGACCAGGCCGAAATTGCCGCCGCTGCCACCATCGCCGCCGGCCGAACCGCCGCTACCGGACTGGACGGTGCCGCCGGTGCCTCCAGCGCCGCCAGCACCCGTGCTGAGGCTGACGCCGCCGCCACCACCACCGCCGCCGCCAAATATGGTTACAAGGTCCTCATCGCTTCCATGACCGCCAGTTGGAGCTGTCGCGGTACCGCCGGCGCCGCCAGAACCGCCGAGCGCTGGCGCGCCGCCTTGGCCGCCATCGGCAAACGCCGGCATGATCGCGAGAGGTGCCGCAACGAATGTGCCGGTGAGGGTCAGCCCCACCACCCCGGCCCGCATGATGGCCGAGCTCGCCAGCGCCGCCTTGATCGACAAACGGCGATTTCTTTGCCCTGAGGCATGGGGACGCAAGCGGAGCGCGCGTATCGGCTCATTCATCTCTCTATCAGAACCCTTCAGCTTCACCGCCACGTACGAGACTTCCCGAAGCGAAGCTGCTCGTCTTGACAGGCCCGTTGATGGCATGCTCCTGCACCAACTGCCGAATTCAAGACCGGCTGTTGTTCGAGCGCGTCCTGTTGGGGTGAAAGATATCGCCGGGTCGATTCGCGAGCGATACGGCAGATGTCGTATTTCGTCGTTGGTAAGGAGACTAAAAGGCCCCACGCCGCCAAGGGCCTCGATTGCGTCCAGGCCGGTCGTACCATCTCCGAAACCGATAGTCGGCGATGATCAGATCGACCGGCGCATCGCCGGCCACCGTCGCCTCCGCATGAATCTGCTGCACCTCGGCGGCCTCATCGTATGAAATGGCTACTCTCGCGCTCTCAGATGATGTTCAGCCCGAAACCACTCACACCTTTCCAAAGACCCGATCTAGATCACAAGGCAAAGTCCCGAAAACAGCAACAAGCCCAGGATAATTCGTTTGAAGGCTGCTTCGTTGATCCGTCCGAACAGGACGATACCTACAGCCGTTCCAGCAACTAAGGCGGGCAGAGAAATGCCAAAGTCGATCAAGACCTTTAACGAGAGGCTTTGGTGCGAAAGCATAAGAGCGAGGGCAAAACACTGCATGACCGCTATGTAGGGTTGAACCAGGCCGCGCTGCTGATTTTTCGGGAAACCATGGATGTCGCACCAGATCGCAGGAAGTGCCCCGGGCATCGCGGTCAACCCGCCGACCAGTCCCCCACCAAACCCTACCAGCGCGTTCCTGCTCTGGCTCTCCATCTGACGCAAGTAGGCAGCCGTTGGCCGCAACAAGGCATATGTCGCGTAAAGCGATACGAGTGCTCCAAAGCCCAGTCTGAAGGTCGCAGTATCCACGTTCTGCAGGAGATAGATCGCGATCGGAATGCCTAACAATCCACCAGCGATGAAAACGAGGCTGGTTTTCCATTGCATGCTTTTGCGTAGTACAAACAAATTGGCCGCTTGCACGATGATGCTGCAAGCCATCATCAATGGCACAGCCTCTGTAGGCGGAAAAACGTGTAGCAGGATAGCGCCGGCGACCGCCGAGAACGCAAACCCAGCAAGGCCGGAAACGACCGCCCCCGCAAAGACCGCCCCACTTAGCGCCAGATAAGCCGCTATGTCTGACATGATATCGCTTCCTGGAAAACGGTGATTGCCATCAATAGCCGGAGAGCATGGGCTCGTCCGACCTATGCAGGTGAAGACAGCCAATCGATCTAGTCGCCGTCGGTCGCGATTGCTGCCGTCTCGGTGGGTCGGATATTCGCAGCGTGATCCAGCATGTATCCTCCGGCGACGTGCAAAATGCCGAAGCCAGCCAAGACAGCGATTGCCCACGCCTTGAAAGGTGGCGATGGTCGCCGGGCGTGGGAGCGATCGGTAATTGCCATATCCAAATTACTTTCCAGTACGCGTTCGAAGCGAAGGTGCTCGTCTTGATAGCCCCTGCGGATGGCACTGCTCCCAACTGCCGGATTCAAGATCGGCTGCTGTCCAAGCGCGTCCAGGCTGGGTGAAAGATATCGCTGGGTTGATTCACGAGCGATACGGCAGATGTCGTATTTCGACATCAGCAGGGAGGCCAATGTCGAAAGGCCCTGCGCCGCCGCAGGTGATGGCGCAGTGGGAGATCAGCGCCGAGACACAATCTCGACCATGGCCGGATGATCGTCAGTCCGGGGGGAAGTCGCACATCCCTTTAGCACCCACGATCGATTGATTCCGTGGCGCCGACACAGGCAGCAACGATCGCTTCGTGCAATTCCTCGTCGGTGATCGGCTTGTGCAGAATACGATGACCGCTGGCGGTGGCCTCCTTGATGCGCGACGGCGAGGTATCGCCGGTCACGATCACGGCAGGGAGCGGGCGGCCGACGTGGGTACAAAGAGCCTCGATTGCGTCCAGGCCGGTCGCGCCATCGCCGAGCCGATAGTCGGCGATGATCAGATCGACCGGCGCATCGCCGGCCGCCGTCGCCTCCGCATGAATCTGCAGCACCTCGGCGGCCGATCGGCCGGCATAGACGCGATGCCCCTGCAGCGTGAGCAACTGCACCATGACATCGAGAACATCGCTCTCGTCTTCCACGACCATGATGCTGACGGTGATGCCTGCGGGTAATGCCCTGTTATCGGGCAAGGGAACTGCCATCGCACTGGCTTTCGGAACCGTAACGGAAAACATCGAGCCGCGCCCAGTAACGGAGACCAGCTTCAGCGGATGCTGCAGCAGCGCGGCGGTGCGGCGAACGATGGCGAGGCCGAGGCCAAGGCCTTGCGTACGATCCCTCGCCGGGTTGTGCAATTGAACGAACTCCTCGAAGACCATTGCCTGCTGATCTGCCGGGATGCCGGGGCCGGTATCCCATACCTGGATTTCCACCGAAGCGCCGCGCCTGCGGCAGCCGAGCAGAACGCCGCCGGATCTCGTGTATCGAAAGGCGTTCGACAGCAGATTGTCCAACACCTGTTTCAGCATCATGGGATCGCTGTCCACCAGCAGACGGCTTTCGACAACACGCCAATCAAGGCCGCGATCCTTCGCCGCCGAAGCGAATTCATTGCTTAGCTGCGAGAACAGTTGGAACAGATTCACCGTCTCCCTCGCAACAGTGACGACGCCGGCATCAAGCCGGGAGATGTCGAGCAGTCCATTCAGAAGGGCGCTGAGGTTGCCGACAATGGATTTTGCCTTGCCGGCCAGATCACGTGCATCGCCGGATTGGACGGCGCCGCGGTGACCCAGCGCCGCGAGCGTGGCGATCAGCAGGCTCAAGGCATGGATCGGCTGGCGCAGGTCATGACTGGCGGCCGCAAGGAAACGCGTTTTCGCACGATCGGCCGCCTGCGCGCGGTCGCGTTCTTCCTGCAGGTGGCCGACCAGCTCGACATTTTCCAGGCGCAACCTGATGGTCTCACGCAGCATGCGGTGCGTTGTGCGGCAGTAGTAGAAGTTGATGGCCACAAGCCCTGTAAGCAGGGCGAGATATGCGCCGGAGGTATCACCTCCATTGATAAAGGAGCGCGCCATGACCGGCAGCACCGTTGCGATGATCGAGCCGACCAGAGCCGGTGGAAAGGCCGAGAGCGACGGAACCGTGCCGCAGACCAGACCGGTCAAGGCAACAGCGGTGAATAAAAAAGGAACGGGCTGTTCAGGAACGAACCCAACCCAGCCGAGCATTCCCCACAGCAGGCCCGACACGCAGGAAAAAGAAGCCGCCAGCCACGCCCATCGCAACACAGACGCTGGTTCTCGATTCCGGCTGAAGAACTGGCGCGCCGCCAGGACGCGTATCGCGGTGAGCAGATACAGCGCACCGAGCCATCCGACCAACCAGCTCGCCGGTACGGTCTTCCTCAGGACGTACGCCGCCGCCAGGGAGATCAGGACGTTGGAGGCCACCACCCCATAGGAATTGCGATACAAGAGCTCGACGAGCGCCGCGCGGATCTTGTCTTCTTGCATCGAAACCTCTCCGCGCGCCGGCAAGTGCGGCGGCTTCGTTCGCGAATTGCGATTGCGCTAGCCCGCCGGAAGGCCGAGCCGAATGGCGTAGGCTGTCAATTCAGCACTGCTGTGCAGATCAAGCTTCCGCATCAGATTCTCACGATGTTTCCGAGCGGTCAGCGGGCTGATGCCGAGGCGGCTGGCGATGTCGCGGCTGGTGGCACCGTGGGGGATCATCCCCAGGATTTGCCGCTCACGCCTTGTGAGCGTGACCGGAGACATTATCGCCGCCGTGGGCTCCGGCGCCTCGTTCGGGCCGTCATGCCGGTCCACCGCAAAGCGAACCTCCTCCGCGACATAGGCGGTGCCATTTCTGATGGCATCGATTGCAGTGATAAGTTCGGATGGATCGCCGCCCTTGGTCAAATAGCCGTTTGCGCCCGCGGAAAAAGCTGCCCGGACGGAACGTGGCTCAACGTTGGCGGTGAGGACAAGAATGCGCAGCTCCGGCCATTGGGTTCTCAGGTCAGCTATGAACTGAAACCCGCTGACGCCCGGCATGCCGAGATCGAGTATGAGAAGATCGGCGGAGGTTTCGTTCAGCAGCCGATGAACAGCTTCAGCGTCCGCAGCTTCTCCACTGACAGTAAGCTCGTCCACGGTCGAAAGAAGCTGTTTCAGACCTTCCCGCATGATGGCGTGATCGTCGGCAATGATCGTCTTCACCAGCCCGCACCTTTGTCGCACCCGGCAATGGCGGTATTAGGGTATCAGTCACCTCTAATCAAGATTGCACCGGTCGAGATCGGCGGTCACAGGCCGAAGGCGATTTCGGCTGAGCACGCGGTTGCTTCGAAAGGCGGCAACCCGGACGGTCGAGGCGGTCCGCGCTGCAATCGGTAAGGATCTTCGCGAAGCCGTCGCGTCAGTACCGAAGGACCCTCGCCCCCACCAGCGCGCCAATCGCCGTCACCAACGCGGTCGCGAGCGTGTACCAGGTCGCGACAAACAGCGGCGAGTCATCGGTGCAATGTGAGGCATACAGCGTCGCGGCAAGCCCGGCCGACACCAGGCCGGCGAGCGCGCCTGCGAGCGCGGGGCGCGACGGCGCGCCGTGGCGAAGGCCAAACAGCACACCCGCAAGCAGCGGCAGCGACATCGCCGGGATCGCGAACAGGCACACCCTGGAATTCTTGCCGACCATCCGCATCGTCATCGGCATCGCCGGCGCCATCATCGCCTCACTGCCGATCGCGACCGCGAGCAGCCCGACGGGAAGCAGCAGCAGCCAGCCCCAGCCGCGCATCAGGGCTTCGGGCCGCGACAGATGCAGGCTGATGATGAACGCCGGGATCGCGAGCGACAGCGTGACCGCGAACTTCATGTCGAAGAACGGATTGTGCATCGCTGTCATCACGTCGTGACGCACACCGAGGAAGGTGGCGAAGATCAGGATCGACAGGGGCGCGGCAACCAGCAGCGCCATGGTCAGCACCGCCCCGACGCGCGGCGCCCGATGGGCGTTGTCGGCCGCGAGCGAGCGAATGAGTTGATCGGTATCCATGACTAGTGGTCCCGCAGTTTGGCAGTCAGCGCCGCAAGTCCACGATGCAGCGCGACCCGCACCGCACCCTCGCTCATCGAATATTTCACCGCCGTATCCTTGATCGAGGTGCTGTCGACCGCGATCGACTGCAACACGTCGCGCTGGCGCTGCGGCAGCGTATTGAGCTGGCTGGCGACCTCGCCTGCCGAGGCCGTCTCCTGCGGCACCTCGCCTGGCAGGATCTCGGCGAAATCGTCGATGTTGACGAAGACCCGCCTGCCCCGTCGCCGCAGCATGTCGATCAGCTTGTTGCGGCCGATCGCAAACAGCCACGGGGCGAAGGGGGCTCCGCTGTCCCAGGTGTGCCGCTTCAGATGCACCGCCAACAGAATCTCCTGCACGATATCCTCGGCCTGGTCGGGAGGCTGCCCGGCCCGCGCCAAGCCGCGCCTCGCGGCAGCGCGCAGCACAGGCGTGACCGCCTTCAACAGGCGATGATACGCCGCGTCATCGCCTGCCATGGCCGACCGCATCAGGCCGGTCCACTCGTCCTCACGTCCGCGCACGCGCGCCCTCACCATGCAATTCGGCCGCTCTTTCAATTTGTTACGCGGGCACCCGCAGGATCACGAATTCGTGATATATGCCGGGCCACGCGACCGATACGGCCGTAAAGATCTGGGACGGCTCATAACACCGATCGGTCCCGTCCGCACCGGCGGCCGGCCGCGACGGAAGCGGTTTGCCGCGTTTTTGCCCGGTCTAGCCCGAAGATTCCCATTTTCTGCCCCGCTGTGGTCACGCCCCGGGGTCTCTGTTCGGTCCTGGGACTGGCGGAATTGGGGAGATCGTCAACATGATGAAAGCCAGCGGGCGCGCGGCGCTGATTCTCCTGGCCGGACTTTTCTTGCTGTTCGGGGGCGTTGCACTGGCGGCGCCGAGTTCAGCCGCAAGCAGCAATTCGGACAGCGCAGGCAAACAGGCCGACGCGGTCAAGCCGAGCAAGCAGCGGCGCCACACGTCGCGTCATCGCGACAGCACCAAGACGGTGCAGAAATCCGACGACAAGGCCGACAGGACGGACGCCGTGGCAACGGTCGACGAGGCGAAGGCCGACAATCGTGACGTGCCGGCCTCGAACCAGATGGCGCCGGAAGTCGCCAACGCCAATGCGCAGCTCGCCGCCGCCGCTACGCCGACCGCGGCCGCCGCCTCCGCAATGACGGGCCGCGCCAACGACAACGTCCAGGCAGCGGCCGATAATACCGCCGGCCCGGACGCCGAGAGCCAGGTCGTCGCACCCGACCAGATCAACGACATCGACCGCGCCCTGCAACAGGACAACGCAGCGGCGCAGAAGGCGGTGATTGCCGCAACCGACGCGCAGCCCCGGCCGGCGCCAGTGATGGCAAGCAGCCAGCAGAGTACGGCCTGGGACCAGAGCTCCCTGATCGGCAAGATCTTCATCGGTGTCGGCACGCTGCTGACGCTGGCCTCCGCCGCGCGCATGTTCATGGCTTGATCTTGGCCTGATTGCCGGCCCGCGGGACCTCGTCCGGAACGCGCCTCTCGCCGCGTGTTCCGGCCGCCTCTTTCCGACAGCTTTGGCCCTTGAAGCCCACCGCGCCAGCGGGCACATTGCCCGCCCAATCAAAAGCGTGGGTGGAGCATGAGCACGTTCGAACACATCATCGTCGAAAGCAAAGGCGCGGTCGGCATCATCAAGCTGAACCGGCCGAAGCTGCTCAACGCGCTCTCCTTCGGCGTCTTCCGCGAGATCGCCGCGGCAGTCGACGATCTCGAAGCCGATGACGCCATAGGCTGCATCGTCGTGACCGGCAGCGAGAAGGCCTTTGCCGCCGGTGCCGACATCAAGGAGATGCAGCCGAAAGGCTTCATCGATATGTTCTCAGAGGATTTTGCCGCGATCGGCGGTGACCGGGTGGCGCGCTGCCGCAAGCCGACGATCGCCGCGGTCGCAGGCTATGCGCTCGGCGGCGGCTGCGAGCTCGCGATGATGTGCGACTTCATCATCGCCGCCGACACTGCCAAATTTGGCCAACCCGAAATCACGCTCGGCACCATCCCCGGCATCGGCGGCACCCAGCGCCTGACCCGTGCGATCGGCAAGTCCAAGGCGATGGACCTTTGCCTCACCGGCCGCATGATGGATGCAGCCGAAGCCGAGCGAAGCGGCCTCGTCAGCCGCATCGTGCCGGCCGACAAGCTGATGGACGAGGTGATGGCCGCGGCCGAGAAGATCGCCGCGATGTCGCGGCCCGCAGTCGCGATGGCCAAGGAAGCGGTCAACCGCGCCTTCGAAACCACGCTCGCCGAGGGCATGAGCGTCGAGCGCAACCTGTTCCACTCGACTTTCGCGCTGGAGGACCGCTCCGAGGGCATGGCGGCGTTCATCGAGAAGCGCAAGCCGGTGAACAAGAACCGGTAAGGCAGGCGAGCGGTCAGGCTGGTGTAAGGCTCTGCCGCTTTCCCGCAGGAGCCCTGTGACGCACCTGCAACAAGCACGGAATACATGGGGGTTTTCCCCGCGGCAGTTTGCCTGCGGGACCTCGGCTGGTTAAACAGTTAAGAGAGCCGCCGTCGGCGGGGGCGGACAGCCGGGATTTGCGGGATTACATGATTGGGCGTGCCGCCAGAGCTGGTCGCGTGATGACGCGGCATCGATCGGGCGTGGCTCCCGTGCTCGCGACATGGACCACGCTGGCGCTCTGTTGCGCCCTGCCTTCCGCCGCATGGGCGGAAGCCCTGCCGGAGGCGCTGGCCAAGGCCTACCAGACCAATCCGCAGCTCAATGCCGAGCGTGCGCGGCAGCGCGCCACCGACGAGAACGTACCGCAGGCGCTCGCCGGCTATCGGCCGCAGATCGTGGCAAGCCTCAGCGCCGGCCTGCAATCGGTGCGCAATCTGCTGCCCGACAACACCATCCAGACCGCCAATCTGAAGCCGTGGATCATCGGCGTCACCGTGACGCAGACCCTGTTCAACGGTTTCCGCACCGCCAACAACGTCCGCGCCGCCGAACTCCAGGTGCAGTCGGGTCGCGAGGCGCTGCGCAATGTCGGCCAGGGCGTGCTGCTCGACGGGGTCACCGCCTACACCAACGTGCTCGCCAACCAGTCGCTGGTCGAGGCGCAACGCTCCAACGTCGCGTTCCTGCGCGAAACGCTTTCCGTCACCCAGCGCCGCCTCAACGCCGGCGACGTCACGCCCACCGACAGCGCCCAGGCCGAGGCGCGGCTCAACCGCGGGCTCGCCGACCTCAACGCCGCGGAAGTCGCGCTGGCGGTGAGCCAGGCGATCTACGCGCAGGTGATCGGCAATGCGCCGTCGCAGCTTCGGGCCGCCGAGGTCGTCGACCGCTATTTGCCGAAGAGCCGCGAAGACGCGCTGACGATGGCGATCCGCCAGCACCCGGCGGTGATGGCGGCGGGCTTCGACGTCGATGTCGCCTCCACCAACATCCGCGTCGCCGAAGGCGCGCTGCTGCCGAGCGCCAGCATCCAGGGCAGCGCCAGCCGCAGCCGCAACAACGACCCGACGCTCGGCACCTTCGCCGAGGACCAGGCCTCGATCGTCGCCAATGTCACCGCGCCGATCTACGACGGCGGCCAGGCCGCCTCGCAGACCCGGCAGGCCAAGGAGATCACGGCGCAGAGCCGGCTCGTGCTGGATCAGGTGCGCAACCAGGCGCGCACCGCGGCGACCAGCGCCTGGGTTGCCAACGAAGGCGCCAAGATCGCGGTCTCCGCTTCCGAGTCCGAGGTGAAGGCGGCAACCGTCGCGCTCCAGGGCGTGCAGCGCGAGGCCGCCGGCGGACAGCGCACCACGGTCGACGTGCTGAACTCGCAGGCCGATTTGATCCAGGCCAAGGCCCGCCTGATCGGTGCGCTGCGCGACCGCGTGATCGCCTCCTACACGCTGCTCAGCGCCGTCGGCCATCTCGACGTCAAGACCTTGAGCCTGAACACACCGGACTATCTGCCCGAGGTGCACTACCAGCAGGTCCGCGACGCCTGGCACGGCCTGCGCACACCGTCGGGGCAGTAGTTTCAAATCGTCTGGCTTGGTGCCGATGAAGAGCCGCCGCATCCATCTGATGGGAGCTTCAGGCTCCGGCGTGACGACGATCGGTCGCGCGCTCGCCGGCCGGCTTGCGCTGCCGCATCACGACACCGACGATTATTTCTGGCTGCCGACCGCGCCGCCCTACCAATCGACACGCCCTGCCGCAGATCGTCTGCGCCTGATGCGCGAAATGTTTCTGCCGCGTCTCGATTGGGTCTTGAGCGGATCCGTCACCGGCTGGGGCGACGAGCTTGTTCCGCTTTTCGATCTGGTCGTCTTCATGAGCACGCCGCGCGAAATCCGGCTGACGCGATTGCGCGCCCGCGAGGCCGCCCATTTCGGCGCTGACGCCGTCGCGCCGGGCGGCTGGCGTCATGAGGAGGCGGAGTCGTTCGTCGATTGGGCCTCGCACTACGAGGCGGGCGATCGCGAGGGCCGCAGTCTCGCAAAAGATGAGGCGTGGCTCGCGAACCTGCCCTGCCCGGTGGTGCGCGTTGACGGCTCACGCCCGCTTGCGGACCTCGTCGAGCAGCTATGCAGCGAAGGGGAGCGGCTGCCGGGCTGATGTGGTACTGTCACCACCTCCAAATAACGAAGCAGGGAGAGAAAACATGCTCAGCCGACGCAGCGTCCTGCTCGCCTCCCTTGCCGCCGGAGTTGCCATGTCCAACAAAGCCCACGCCCGAGCGGCGCAGCCCGCGACGCCGGTCAATTTCGACGTGCCGGCGCAGGCCTGCGACTGCCACACCCACATCCATGGCGACGTCGAAAAGTTTCCGTTCTTCGCGGGGCGCGTCTACACGCCGGAGCCGGCAAGCCCTGAAGAGATGGCCGCGCTGCACAAGGCGCTGCATATCGAGCGCGTGGTGATCGTGACGCCGAGCGTCTACGGCACCGACAATTCCTCCACCCTGTTCGGCATGAAGGCGCGCGGCGCGACCGCGCGCGGGGTGGCGGTGATCGATGACAACACGACGGAGGCCCAGCTCGACACGATGCAGACGGACGGCTTCCGCGGCATCCGCATCAATCTCGCAACCGGCGGCGTCAGCGATCCAAATATCGGCCGGGCGCGCTTCACGGCCGCCGTCGAGCGCATGAAGGCGCGCGGCTGGCACGTGCAGCTCTACACCACGCTGCCGATGATCTCGGCGATCAAAGAGCTCGTGCTGGCTTCGCCGGTGCCCGCCGTGTTCGACCACTTTGGTGGGCTCGAGGCTTCGCTCGGGCTCGAGCAGCCGGGCTTTGCCGACCTGATCGAGCTCGTCAAATCCGGCAAGGCCTACGTGAAAATCTCCGGCGCCTACCGCTCATCGAAGCTCGCACCCGATTATCAGGACATGGTACCCTATGCGCGCGCGCTGATCGCGGCCAACGCGGACCGCGTCGTCTGGGGCACTGACTGGCCGCATCCGGATTCGAGCCGCGTCGAGGGACGCAAAGCCACCGACATCGCGCCCCTCTATCAGATCGACGACGGCCGCCTGCTCAACCAGCTTCCGGTGTGGGCGCCCGACGCAAATCTGCGCAAGAAGATCCTGGTCGACAATCCGGCGCGCCTCTACGGATTCTGAGTCACGTCATCGCTCCCGGCTGGCGTGGCGTGGAACTCATTCCACACCGCGCCATGGAACCGTTGGCGCGTGGAGAACTATCTCACACAAACGTGTTTGTGTTCCCGGTCGCTTCTCACCCGTTTGGACGAAGCGGCGATTCAACTTCACCGGTACGTACGCGGTCGCAATTTATTTTTGTGCGGTCGCATGTCTTTGTCACATTACCTTGCCGCGCTTGTCTCCGGCATTGGAATTGGTTTCACCGTCGCCGCTCCCATCGGACCAATGGGCATGCTGTGCATTCAGCGCACATTGGCATCGGGCATGGCCCCGGGCCTCGCAACCGGCTTCGGTGTGGCGACCGTGCATCTCACCTACAGCCTCCTTGCGGTTTTGGGACTGGGCTCACTGGCACAACCCTGGGTCGAGGCCAATGCCGTCGCTTCGGCATCGTCTCGGCGCTCACGCTGCTGTGGTTCGCGATCCGGACTCACCGCAGTTCCATCGTGCTTCAGGAAGGTGAGATCGACGAAGTACGCCTGATACGCGCCTATCTCAGCGCCATCGCGCTCGGGCTGACCAATCCACTGACGGTCATCCTGTTCCTGGCGGCGCTGCACGCGTTCTCGACACAATCCGCCGCACCGCCGCTGGTCGCGGGCGTCTTCGTCGGATCCGCGATCTGGTGGACCGTGCTCAGCACGATGGTGGCAACGGCGCGGTCACGGTTGACGCCGCGGATGCTGGCGATGAGCAGTCGGTTGGCAAGCTTGATGCTGCTATGCCTCGGCACCATGATGCTCGTGCGGATCGCGCAGCGAATGCTGTGACAGGCGGCGTCAGCGCGCGCGACGGGAGAAGAAGGAGATCAGGACCGGCAGCGTCACCAGGATCACGACCGGTGCCAGCATCATGCCGGTCACCACGACCACCGCGAGCGGCTTCTGCACCTGCGAGCCGATGCCTTCCGACAGCGCCGCCGGCAAGAGGCCGACGCCGGCGACGACGCAGGTCATCAGCACCGGCCGGAGCTGAAGCTCGCCGGTGCGGATCACCGCGCTCACGCGGTCCATGCCCTCTTCGATGAGCTGGTTGAACTGCGAGATGATGATGATGCCGTCCATCACGGCGATGCCGAACAGCGCGATGAAGCCGATCGCCGCCGAGACGCTGAAGGCGGTTCCGGAGATCAAGAGCCCGAGCACGCCGCCGAAGATCGCCATCGGGATCACGCTCATGGCGAGCAGCGTGTCGGTCATCGAGCCGAAGTTGAACCAGAGCAGGACGCCGATCAGCGCCAGCGAGATCGGCACCACGATCGACAGCCGCCGGATCGCGTCCTGGAGATTGCCATACTCGCCGACCCAGTCCATGTGCGCGCCGGGCGGCAGCTGCACCTGATTGGCGATCTTCTGCTGCGCCTCGCGGATCGCGCTGCCGAGGTCGCGCTCACGCACCGAGAACTTGATCGGCAGATAGCGTTCCTGCTGCTCGCGATAAATGTAGGCCGCACCCGAGACGAGGCTGATGGTGGCGACCTCGCTCAAGGGTATCTGCGTGACGGCGCCGTTCGGTCCGGGCGCGCCGATCCGCAAATTCTGGATCGCCTCGGCGCTCCTGCGGAATTCCGGCGCAAGCCGAACGATGATCGGGAAGTGGCGGTCGCTTCCCGCCTCGTAGATGTCGCCGGCGGTGTCGCCGCCGATCGCGACCTTGATGGTGGCGTTGATGTCGCCCGGCGCGAGGCCATAGCGCGCGGCCTTGGCACGGTCGATGTCGATCTGGATGGTCGGCTGCCCGAGCGAGGTGAACACCGCAAGGTCGGTGACGCCCTGCACGGTGGCCAGCACCGACTTGATCTTGTTGGCGGTGTCGGTCAGCGCCTGGAGATCGCTGCCGAACAGCTTGATCGAGTTCTCGCCCTTCACGCCGGAGACGGCTTCGGAGACGTTGTCCTGGAGATATTGCGAGAAGTTAAACTCGACGCCGGGGAAGCGATCGTCGAGCTGCTTGAGCAGTTGCGCGGTCAGCTCTTCCTTGTCGTGGGTGCCGGGCCATTGGCTCGCGGGCTTGAGCGGGGCGAAGAACTCGGCGTTGAAGAAGCCGGCGGCGTCGGTGCCGTCATCGGGGCGGCCGTGCTGGGACACCACGGATTCCACTTCAGGCCGCGCGCGGATCACCTTGCGCATTTCGTTGACGTAGGAGTTGCCTTCCTGGAGCGAGATGGTCGGCGGCAGCGTGGCGCGGATCCAGAGATTGCCTTCCTCCAGCTTCGGCAGAAATTCGAGGCCAAGCAGCCGGCTGAGCGCAACCGTCATCAGCACGAGGCCGACCGCGCCGCCGAGCATGATGCCGCGGTTGGCGACGGCCCAATTCAACACCGGCATGTAGACGCGGTGCAGGATCAGCATCACCCTGGTCTCGGTCTCCCTCACATGCGCGGGCAGGATGATCGCGGACAGCGCCGGGGTGACGGTGAAGGTCGCAAGCAGCCCGCCGGCCAGTGCGTAGGCATAGGTGCGCGCCATCGGTCCGAAGATGTTGCCCTCGACACCCGAGAGCGTGAACAGCGGCAGGAACGCCGCGATGATAATCGCCGCGGCGAAGAAGATCGAACGTGAGACGTCGGCCGCCGCGCTGAGGATGGCGTGGCTTTTCATGCCGAACAGCGTCTCGGACGACATCTGCTCGGATTCCGACATCGGCGTCGTCTGCGTCAGGCGCCGGAAGATCGCCTCCACCATGATGACGGTGGCATCGACGATCAGGCCGAAATCGATCGCGCCGACCGACAGCAGGTTGGCCGATTCCCCGCGCAGCACCAGGATGATCACCGCGAAGAACAGCGCGAACGGAATGGTGGCGCCGACGATCAGCGCGCTGCGGAGATCGCCGAGGAATATCCACTGCAGCAGCACGATCAGCAGAATGCCGATCACCATGTTGTGCAGCACGGTGTGGGTGGTGAGGTCGATCAGGTCGCCGCGGTCGTAGATGCGCTCGATGCGCACGCCGGGCGGCAGGATGCTGGAGTCGTTGATGGTTTGAACGAGCTGGTGGACGCGCTTGATGGTTGGCGAGCTCTGCTCGCCGCGGCGCATCAGGACGATGCCTTGCACGATGTCGTCGGACTCGTCGAGGCCGGCAATGCCGAGACGAGGCTTCTGGCCGACGGTGACGGTGGCGACGTCCTTGACCAGCACCGGGTTGCCGTTGGTCTGCGAGACCATGGTGTTGGCGAGGTCGTCGATCGAACGGATCAGGCCGACGCCGCGCACCACGGCCGATTGCTGGCCGATATTGACGGTGTTGCCGCCGACATTGACGTTCGCATTGCCGACCGCCTGGAGCAATTGCGGCAGCGTCAGGCCGTTGGCGACCAGTTTGTTGAAGTCGACCTGGAGCTCGTAGGTCTTGCTCTTGCCGCCCCAGCCGGTGACGTCGATCACGCCGGGCACGGCACGGAAGCGCCGCTGCAGAATCCAGTCCTGGATGGTCTTGAGGTCGAGCACGCTGTAGTTAGGCGGACCGACGAGACGGTAGCGGAAGATTTCGCCAATTGGGCTGAGCGGCGAGATCTGCGGCTGCACGTTGCCGGGCAGCGGCGCGAGCTGCGCCAGGCGGTTCAAGACCTGCTGCAACGCCTCGTCATAGGTGTAGGCGAAGGAGAACTGCAGTTTGACGTCGGAGAGGCCGTAGAGCGAGATGGTGCGAATGGTCGTCAGGTTCTTCAGACCTGCGACCTGGGTCTCGATCGGAATCGTGATGTAGCGCTCGATCTCCTCCGCCGACAGGCCCGGGCTCTGCGTCACGATGTCGACCATCGGCGGGGTCGGATCGGGGTAGGCCTCGATGTTGAGCTGATTGAACGCGATGAGGCCACCGATGAGCACGGCGACGAACATGCCGACCATCAGGAAGCGCCGGTTGACGGCAAGGGCGACGAGGCGATCCATTCAGGTCTTCAATTTTCTTGGGTCGTCGATCAGCTGCCGGACGCGGCGCGGTCGATGAACAGGCTGCCTTTGGTGACGACCTGCTCGCCGGGCTTCAGATTGCTGGTGACCTCGACGAGGTTGCCATTGATGAGGCCAATCTTGATCTCACGCAGCTCGACCGACTTGTCCTCGCGTGCGACCCAGAGGCGGACCTTGTCGGCTTCATAGATCAAGGCCTGCTTCGGTACCGCCGGCGCGGCGCGGTCGCCGGCCGAATAGATCGTGACGTTGGCGAACATCTCCGGCTTGAGCAGGCCGTCCTTGTTGTCGATGGTGGCGCGGACCAGCAGGCGGCGGGTGTTCGCATCGATCGCGGCGGCGACGTAGTTGATCCTGGCGGTCAAGGGGCGGCCCGGCAGCGCCATCACGTTGACGGTGATGTCCTGCCCGATGCACACGGCGGCCGCGTCGCTCTCGCGCACGAAGGCGGTGAGCCAGACCGTGGAGAGGTCGCCGACCACGAAGACCGGATCGCTGGCGCCGGAATTGACGTATTGGCCGGGGCCGATCTTACGCTGCACGACCGTGCCCGCGATCGGCGAATAGATCGTGACTTCCGGATTGATGGCGCCCTTGTCCTGGAACGCCTTGATGGTCTCGTCGGTGAAGCCGAGGATGCGCAGCTTGTTGCGCGCGGCCTCCAGCGCCGTCGCGGATGAGCGCATGTCGTTCTGCGCCTGAACCTGGGTCGCTTCCGCCTGCTGATAGTCCTTCAGCGGGATGGCATGGCCCTCGTAGAGGTCCTTGGCGCGCCTGAACTGGATGTCCGCAAGATCAATCGCCGACTTCGCCTTGTTCTGCGAGCTCATCGCCGCAATGAAATCGTTCTGGGCCTGCACGGTGTCGGCGGCCTCAATTGTGAATAGCGGTTGACCTTGCTTCAGCATCTCGCCCGGCTTGGCGAGCAGCTTGGTCACCCGGCCCGCATAGGGCGAGAACACCGGCGTCGAACGGTCCTCGTCGACCGCGACCTTGCCCTCGGTGACATATTCGGCCCGGAAGGTCTTGGCCTTGACCGGCTCGATCGTCAACGTCGCCCATTCCGACGGCGTCGGCGTGAAGTTCTGCGCATTCCTGCGCGACTGGCTGGAGATCTCGGAGTGGCTCTTCTCCTTGGCTCCCGCATAGAGGAAGCCGTAGGCTCCGGCACCGGCAAGAGCTAGTAAAACTACGGATGTGATCACCCGCTGTTTTGTAAGCACCTGCAATCGCTTGGTATTTTCAACTACCATGGGGTCCGGTCATATCTGCGATGATACCGGCGGATGCCTGCCTCATCGGTCGCGCTAATAGTGCTGAATTGTGATTTCAAACAACCTAAAAAACGCGGGCCGCCTTTCGGTTTGCGTTAAAATTTTGCGACCCGTCAGCTCCAAGTAAGCTCCTTCTCCAAGTAAGCTCCTTGTCAGCTTCTCACCGGCCACTGTGCCGGATGACTGCCGAGCGGCATCGCCGGACGGCTCCATTGCGCCGGCGTCTTCGACAGCAGTGCTGAATGGCGCACCGCCTTCAACGTGCCGAAGCCAGATGGCATGCTCTCGATGAATGCAGCAAGTACGGTCTCGCCCGTAATATCCGGGGTGTTCAGGCCACCTTCGAGCCGTCCGAGATTCCACAGCCAGCGTCCGGTCTGCGCCAGCGACACGCGCACGTGCCAGCTGCCGCCTTCGCGGGCCTGGCGCGCCCTAGCCATCATCGCACCGAACGCCATCAGATAACCGGTGGCGTGGTCGAGCATCTGCGCCGGCAATTCCTTCGGCCCGTCGAGGCCCGCGGCCTGCCCTTCGGCATGGTTGAAGCCGGTCGTGGTCTGCACCAGCGAATCGAAGCCGCGCCGCTCCGCCCAGGGGCCGGCATGGCCATAGGCCGACAGCGTCACGTAGACGATGCCAGGATTGATTTTCGCGGCGTCCTCCGGCGCGAAGCCGAGAGCGGCGAGCGCGCGCGGGCGATAGCCTTGCGAGAAGATGTCGGCGTCCTTCAACAGCGCGCGCATCTGGGCCCGCCCGGCCTCGCTCTTCAGCTCGACGAAGCTGGTGAGCTTGCCGCGGCCGGTGTCGATGGTGAGCCAGGGAATGGCGGGCAGCTCGGGCCCGGAAACAAGAAGCACATCCGCGCCGTGCGCGGCGAGCGTGCGGCCAGCGACGGGGCCCGCGATGACGCGGGAGAGATCGAGCACGCGCAGGCCTGAGAGCGGGCGATCGCCGTTCGACAGTTCTTGCAGCCACGGCTTTGGCGGGGCCTCGCCGATCTTCTCGATCGAGACCAGCGGCAATTCGGCGAGCGCGCGGGCCTGCGGCAGCGCCGACCATTCGTCGTAGGAGCGCATCAGGGCAACGACGCCGCCCGCGGCATAGGCCGCAGTCTCGAAATCCTCGCCCTTCCATTGCATCAATGCGGCCTGCACCTTCTCGCGCTGGGGTTCGCAGCCGAGCACCTTGCAGACGGCGTCGCGATGATGCGGGAAATTGGTGTGGCAGCGGACGAAGCGGTTGTCGCCGGTTCTGTAGACCCCGGCTATAGCGTCCCAGGCGGGTGGCGGCGGCTTGTCGTCGACGCGCAAATAGCGCTCGGAGCGGCATTCGGCGACGGCGTGGCGCATGTCGACGGAGACGCCCTGAGGCTCGCCGCTGCGCATCCTCCAGATTTCGGCAGCGGCAAGACCGGCCGCGGCGATCGTCGTTTGTCCGGCAACGGCAACGCGAAACGAGGATGGGATCTGCGGCTCCTCGCCCGTCAGCCGCACACGGCCGAGCGCGGCAGGATCGCCGCCGACGGAGGTCCAGATATCGCTGAGAATGCCGGCGGGGCTTTGCATGTCCGCTTCTCTCCCTTAGCCTTGCGAGCTTCCATTAGCACACAAAGGAACGCAATGGCCGCCATCGATCCCCTCACCGCAGGCGCCGTGTTCATCGCAACGGCAGCCACCGACGCGGTCTATGTCATGTTTACCTCGGCCGTGATCGCGCGCAAGCGCGTGCCCGCGGCGAACTGGAGCGCGGTCTGGTACCTGCTCTCCTCCTACGCCGTGATCAGCTACACCGAAAATGCTTTCTATGTCGCTTTCGCGGCGATCGGCTCCTGGGCCGGCGCCTACGTCTCGCTGACCTTCCTGCACCGCCCGCCCGGCGGCCCGCCGGTGGGGGCGGCACCGGAGTGAGGGCGCACTCTTCCGTCGCGCGCGGTGTCATCATCCGCGAAGGCGGATGATCCAGTATTCCAGAGACGCTGGTGATGGAGCCGAGACGTCAGGCGTACTGGATACCCCGCTTTCGCGGGGTATGACACCGAGAATGAATTCGACATCCTCGCTCAAACTACTAGGTTCCGCACGATCAACAAAAGGAAAACCAACAATGGATCTCGGTCTCAAAGGCAAGAACGCCGTCGTCCTCGGCGGCACGCGCGGCATCGGGCGGGCGATTGCAGCGACGCTGGCCGGCGAAGGCACCAATGTTGCGGTGTGTGCACGCAACGCCGATCAGGTTGCCGCCACCGTTGCGGAGTTGAAGGCCAGCGGGATCCGCGCGACCGGCGCTCCGGTCGACGTCACCGACGGCACGGCGCTGAAATCCTGGATCGAGAATGCTGCAAAAGAGCTTGGCGGCATCGACATGCTGTTCTCCAACGCGGGCGCGATGGCGCAAGGCCATGATGCCGCATCGTGGGAGCAGAATTTTCGGCTGGACCTGCTCGGCGCCGTACATGCGTTCGAGGCCGCGCGGCCGTTCCTCGAGGCCAGCGGCGACAAGAACGGCGACGCCGCCTTTGTCATCATCTCCTCGATCTCAGCGGCGCAGGCCGATCTCGCGAGCTCCTACGGCCCGATCAAGGCGGCACTGATCCACATGGCCAAGGGGCTGGCGCGGCAATACGCGAAGAAGAAGATCCGCGTCAACGTGGTCTCGCCCGGCACGGTCTATTTTAAGGGCGGCGTCTGGAATACGATCGAGCAGAACATGCCAAAACGCTATGAGGATGCGATGAGCCGCAATCCGACCGGCCGCATGGCGACGCCGCAGGAGATCGCGAGCGCGGCGGTGTTTCTGGCAAGCCCGGTGTCGGGGTTCACCACGGGCTCCAATCTGGTCGTGGACGGCGCGATCTCGAACCGGGTGAATTTTTAGGGCACGCGCGTCCCTGCCAGTTCCGTCATCCTGAGGCGCGAAGCTTGCGATGCAAAGCAACGCAAGGTGAGCCTCGAAGGATGCGCGGCCCGGATACGGCCCGGGCCGTCGCCCTTCGAGGGCCGCTGAAGAAGCGGCCGCCTCAGGGTGACGGTGCGAGAGCGGCGCTGCGCAGCCCACACCCTCAATGAAAATCCCGCGACGGCGGCAGGATGCGGACGTTGCGGGGATGGCGGATTTTTTGCGCAGGCGCATCCGTGTGGGCGCGGGGGTCGTCGTTGAGCGGCTCGATCAGGGCGGCGCCTGATGGCACCGGATGCTTGCGGCTCAGGGCGTCGTTGGCGAGGCTGACCAGATCGTGCGAGCGGTCGATCATGCGCTGGGCGATGAGATGCGTCACCTTTTCGGGGCTGCTCTGGATGTAGCCCTCGACCAGGATGAGGCGTGCGCCCATCACCTCTTTGCGGTACTGCTCCATGATCTTCGGCCACACCACGACATTGGCGATGCCGGTTTCGTCCTCCAGTGTCATGAACACGACGCCGCTGGCGCTGCCCGGCCGCTGCCGTACCAGCACGACGCCGGCACAGCGGACGCGGCGCCGCTCGTTGTCATGATTGATGTCCTTGCAGGCAACGATGCGCTCGCGCGTAAACATCTCGCGCAAAAATTCCATCGGATGGCCTTTGAGTGACAGGCGAATGGTCTGGTAGTCCGCGACCACCTGTTCGGCGCGCGGCATCACCGGCAACGGCTTGGCGTGCTCGTCCGGCTGCTCGCGCGCGGTGGCTGCTTCGAACAGCGGCAGCGGCACATCGTCGGGCAGACGCCGCACCTGCCACAGCGCCTCGCGGCGGTCGAGCCCGAGCGAGCGGAACGCGTCGGCATCGGCAAGCAGGATCAGCGCGCGCTTGGGCAGTCCGGTGTCGCGGGCGAAGTCTTCCAGCGAGGTGAAGGGCCGGCGGTTGCGGGCGGCGACGATGCGGTCGGCCCAGTCTTCCTGGCTGACGTATTCCTTGCCCTGCCGCTCTGCCTGTTGTTTTTTGAGTGCCTCCTCATCCGGATCGAGCCAGTGAAATCCGTCGATCTGGCGGAAGCCCAGGCGCACGGCGCAATATTTGCCACCCCCCTCTTCCAGCGTGTTCTGCGCAAAGCTGTAGGACACGTCGATGTCGCGCACCTCGACGCCGTTCTTGCGGGCGTCGCTGACGATCTGCGCCGGGGCGTAAAAGCCCATTGGCTGCGAGTTCAGGAGGCCGCAGCAGAATGCATCAGGGTGATAATGCTTCAGCCATGAGGAGATGTAGACAAGCTGCGCAAAGCTTGCAGCATGGCTCTCCGGAAAGCCGTAACTGCCAAAACCTTTGATCTGCTCAAAACAGTTTCTGGCGAAATCAGGCGCATAGCCGCGCGCGATCATGTTACCGATCATCTTGTCTTCGAACTTGCCGATGGTGCCGACATTGCGGAACGTCGCCATCGCGCGGCGCAGGCCGTTGGCCTCCTCGGCTGTGAACTTCGCGGCTTCGATCGCGATTCGCATCGCCTGCTCCTGGAACAAGGGCACGCCGAGCGTCTTGTGCAGCACTCTGTAAAGCTCGTCCTTGTCGCCATGCTCCGGCGACGGCGATGGATAGTTCACTTTTTCCAGGCCGTTCCGCCGCCGCAAATAGGGATGCACCATGTCGCCCTGGATCGGTCCCGGCCGCACGATCGCGACCTCGATGACGAGATCGTAGAAGGTCCGTGGCTTCAACCGGGGCAACATGTTCATCTGCGCGCGGCTCTCGACCTGGAACACGCCGAGCGACTCTCCATCGCACAGCATGTCGTAGACTTTGGAATCATCCTGCGGGACGCTCGCCAGCATCCAGCGTTCACCCTTGTGCTGGTCGATCAGATCAAAGCACTTGCGGATGCAGGTCAGCATGCCCAGCGCGAGCACGTCGACCTTCATCATGCTGAGCGCGTCGACATCGTCCTTGTCCCATTCGATGAAGGTGCGATCGTCCATCGCGGCATTGCCGATCGGCACATACGTGTCGAGCCGGTCTTGCGTGAGCACATAGCCGCCGACATGCTGGGACAGATGACGCGGGAATTCGATCAACTCGGTCGCGAGCTCGACCGCGAGGTTGATCATGGAATTTTGTGGATCGAGGCCGGCCTGCCTGACCTGCATGTCGTTGAGGCCCTTGCCCCAGCTTCCCCAGACGGTGTCGGCGAGTGCCGCGGTGACGTCCTCGGTCAGGCCCAACGCCTTGCCGACGTCGCGGATGGCGCTGCGCGGGCGATAATGAATGACGGTGGCGATGATCGCGGCGCGATGGCGGCCGTAACGGCGATAGACATATTGCATCACATCCTCGCGCCGCGAATGCTCGAAATCGACGTCGATGTCGGGCGGCTCCAGCCGCTCCTTGGAGATGAAGCGCTCGAACAGCAGATCGACCTTGGTCGGGTCGACCGAGGTGATGCCGAGCACGTAGCAGACCGCCGAATTCGCCGCCGATCCCCGCCCCTGGCACAAAATGTTCTGGCTGCGCGCGTAATGCACGATGTCGTGCACGGTGAGAAAGTAATGCGCGTATTTCAGCTCGGCGATCAGCGCGAGTTCTTTCTTCAGGGTGGCGCGCAGCTTGTCGTCGATCTTGCCATCGAAATATTTGTCGACACCGGCCCAGGTCAGATCCTCCAGATGCCCTTGCGCGGTCTTCCCCGGCGGCACCGGCTCGTCCGGATACTGGTATTTGAGCTGGTCGAGCGAGAAGGTGATCTTGTCCGCAAAGCGCATGGTCTCCGCGACAGCCTCAGGGAAATCGCGGAACAGCCGCGCCATCTCCCTGGGCGTCTTCAGAAACCGCTCTGCATTGGCTTCCAGCTTCCGTCCGACGGCCTCGATCGTGGTTTTTTCCCGGATGCAGGTCAGCACGTCCTGCAGGGGACGACGCGCGGGGTGGTGATAGAGCACCTCGTTGGTCGCAAGCAGCGGCACTTTTGCTTTTGCGGCGAGATCATCGAGCTGCGCCAGGCGGCGGCGGTCGTCGCCGCGATAGATCAGGCTCGCCGCCAGCCACACGCCCTCGGCGCGACTTGCCTTCAGCTTGGCGAGAATGTCCTGCGCTTGCGCCGCATCGAAGCGATGCGGCAGCGTCAGGATCAGGAGCTGGCCTTCGGAAAACGCAAGGAGATCGGACAAGGTGAGATGGCACTCGCCCTTCTCGATCCGCGCGAAGTCGTCGCCGCGCTTGCCCCTGGTGAGAAGCTGGCACAGCCGGCCATAGGCGGCGCGGTCGCACGGATAGACCAGAATATCGGGCGTACCGTCGATGAAGACGATGCGCGTGCCGATCAGAAGCTTCGGCTTGTGCAGCACCTCGTGATTGTCGAGCTCCTTGTAGGCGCGCACCACGCCGGCGAGCGTGTTGTGATCGGCGATGCCGATCGCGGGAATGCCGAGGATACTGGCCTGGTGCACATAGGCGCGCGGATCCGAGCCGCCGCGCAGGAAGGAGAAATTCGTGGTGATGCCGATCTCGGCATAAGCGGGGGTGTTCATGCGAAGAGACCGTGCACATACCAACCGGGAGGAGCGGGCTTGCCGTCGGCGTCGAAGCATTCCCCCTCGTAAAGACCGTCGCGAAAGATCCAGAAGCGAAGGCCCTCGGCATCCTCGATACGGAAATAGTCCCGCGTCAGTTGCTTGCCGTCCTGCCGCCACCATTCCATCGCGATGCGCTCGGGCCCTTCCACCCGCACCACCGCATGCCGCGCGCGACGCCAGGTGAATTGATGCGGCGGGCCGTCGGGCACGGTCGCGAACGGCACCTTGATCGGCTCGGGCTTGTCGAACAGCCGCAACGGGCGCAGCGGCGGCTCACTCTCGGTGCGCACGGGCCATTCGGCCTGCATGGCCACGGCGAGATGATGCTGCGCCGGCGCGGCCAGCACCGCACATTCAGGGATATGCGTGTCCTGCGGCAGATGCACGACGACGCGCTTGCCGCCGATGCGCGCGGCGATGCGGTCGATCAGTGCGGCAAGCTCGTCATTGTCGTGGACATGGGCGTCGAGATCGCGCTGCTCCTGCACCACGATCTCGGTGCGGCTCGCCGACAGCCGCACCATGTCGAAGCCGAAACCGGGATCGAGGGGATCGGCAAGCGCATCGAGGCGCTCGCGGAACAGCCGGTCGATGACCGCGCTTCGCGTCACGGGACGTCCGGTCTCGACCATGATTGCGCGCACCACGCCGTCGGTACGGAAGAAGGCTGCTTCCAGGCGGCGCGCGCCCTTGCCCTGCTTCTCCATCGACGCGATCAGCGTGTCAGCGAGGCGCGACAGCGTCATCGCGATCATAGTGTCGGTGGCGATCGGTTCGGCAAAGCGTTTTTCCACGATGTAGTCGGGCAGCGGCTTTCGCGGGCTGATCGGCGCGTCGCCTTGCCCCAGCGCATGCCCGAGCAGCGTGGAGAACCGCGCACCGAACCGAGCCGTGATTTCATGCGGCTTGCGGGAAGCGACATCGCCGATCGTCTTCAGCCCGGCGCGACGCAAACCCGTGGTGATAGCCTCGCCTGCACCAAGCGCGGACACCGGAAACCGGCTGATCGCCGCCGCCTCCCCGCCATCGGCGACGATGGTGCCCGTGACCTGCCGCGTCAGCGTGCGTGCGCAGACCGAGGTGCCGGCGATCGCCGCGCTGACGGCAAAGCCCTGGCGATCGAGGGCATGGACGAAGGTCTGCAACAGCGCAGCCTCTCCGCCGAACAGATGCGCGCAGCCGGTGATGTCCAGAAACAGCCCGTGCGGCGGATCGAGCGCCACCAGCGGCGTAAAGCGGTCGCACCAATCGGCGATGTCGCTGAGCGTCTTCGCATCGGCCACGGCATCGGCGTCGAACACTTTTAAATCCGGGCACATCGCCCGGGCATTGGCCAGGGGCTGGCCGATATGCAGGCCGAGGCGCTCGGCGGCCTCGTCCAGCGCATGGATCACCAGCGCGTTGTTGTCCTTGGCAACGACGATGCTGGGCTCATCCTGCGCGCCGCTGCTCGCCCGGAAAAACCGCTGAATCCGGTCGATGGGCAGGCGCGGCAACCACAGGCTGAGGATACGACGACGGTTCAGAGAATTGGCACTCATCACATTTCCATTCCATGATCCACCGGCCGCACGGGCCATGGCGATTGCGCAAGAGCTCGGCATCGAAGCGCGGCGCGCCCCAGGCACTCCACACCGGTCCCGGTGGCGAATGCGCCGCGCGCAGCATCCATCTGGTCTCCGCGGTCGAGGGCAGCGGCTGCGCAGCCATGCGCAGCAAGAGCCCGGTCACACCTGACGCTTGTGCGGCGAGCGTCAGCTTGCGGCTCGCCACGAGATCGAACTGCCTGGTCTCGCCCCAGAGCTCGAGCACGACGGCACCCAGCGCGTCGCAGGCGAGCGCATCGGCCGACGTGCGCAGCGCACTCTCCACGTCGGCGGCGCGCACCATCACCACGCGGCACGGATCGAGGCCGAGCTCAACGAGCCCGTGCATCGACAGCGCGCCGGTTTCAATTTCCGAAAAATCCTGCCGCACCCACAGCAGCGGTTTGCGGGCCGTCATGCGGCCCGCAAGTCCCGTGACAAAACCCGTCGCGGCCGTGCCCTGACGTCCCTCGCAAAACACCTCGTGGATCGCCGCGCGCGCGAGCCCGCCCTTCAGCGCGCTGTCGGCCTCACCGTGGCCAAGCGCGACGCGATCGCGCTGATGCACGACCTCCGCCGTCTCGATGCGCTCGATCTGGCCCCGCAAGGTCGCAAGCGCGCTTCTTCGTGCGCCGCTCATATACGCCGCTCCTCAAGGGTGATTGCCGGTGGCTCTCAAAAAGAGAACCAACGGCTGGCTCAATTGTTCATGGTATGTTCTAATATAAAGCTAACGGCGCCCTAGGAGTCAATCGAATTGCGGCGCCCATGGATTCATGAGCGAAATCAATAGGATTCGAGTACCATGTACCTCATCACCCTGGACAGCGAGACCGATTTCGACGGCTGGCGTAAAACCGCACGCACATTCGCGCTGCATCAAGTCGCACCGGCGGACGTGGTGTGGCACGTGCGAGGCCAAACGAAAGACCAGATGCCACCCGGCCTGTCCGAAGCGCCACGCCTTCCGCCGATCGAGACCGAGAGCACGTTCACCGTGCCGGCCAATTTCATCGAGCTTGCCCGCGTCGCGATCCTGCATCGCGACGGTGAGCGTTTTGCGCTGCTCTATCGCCTGCTCTGGCGGTTGAAGGCCGATCACTACCTGCTCGCAACGATGAGCGATCCCGACGTGGCGCAGGCAACCGCGATGGCAGGCGCGGTGCAGCGCGATGCTCAGCGGATGCGCGATCTCGTCCGCTTCCGCGAGATCGGACGCGAGCAGAAAACGCATTACGCCGCCTGGTTCGAGCCGGAGCATCATATCGTCGCATTCGCCGCGCCGTTCTTCGCGCGTCGTTTTGCCGATATGCCTTGGTCCATCCTCACGCCTGACGTTTGTGCCCATTGGGACGGTCACGCGATCTCCTTCACGCCCGGGATCAGCCGGACGGAGTGGCCGGCCCCAGGCCGCCTGGAGGAAACCTGGCGGAGCCATTTTCAACCCGGCCGGCTGATGACGACTGATGCGCCGGTGAAGCCCCGGAGGAACCTCCAGGACACATCGATACTTGGATCGATACTTGGACCTCTGCTCGCCGATGCCGAACGCTGGACCGGCGGACGGATCTCCCCACGTCCGGAAGCCATCATGGGACGCAAAGCTGCTGCCGACGACCTCGAAGCGCTCCGCGAGGAGGCCGCGCATTGCCGGGCCTGTCATCTCTACAAGGACGCGACCCAGACCGTGTTCGGCGAGGGCCCGAAGTCCGCCAACATCATGCTGGTCGGCGAGCAGCCCGGCGACAAGGAAGATCTCGCCGGCCATCCCTTCGTCGGCCCGGCCGGCTAGCTGCTCGACCGCGCGCTGGAGGAAGCCGGCGTCGACCGCAAGAAGGTCTATGTCACCAACGCGGTGAAACACTTCAAATTCGTGCCGCGGGGCAAAATCCGCCTGCATCAGAAGCCGAATACGCCGGAGATAAAGGCCTGCCGGCAGTGGTATGAGCGGGAAGTCTCCGTAATCCAGCCCGATCTCATCGTCGCGATGGGCGCGACCGCAGCACAGAGCGTGTTCGGCAAGATCACCCCGATCGGCAAGACCCGCGGCCGGCTGATCGACCTTCCCGACGGCCACAAGGCACTGGTGACGGTGCACCCGTCCTATCTGCTCCGGCTGCCCGATCCGGAAGCCAAGGTCTTGGAATATCAGCGCTTTGTCGAAGATTTGAAGATCGTCGCCGGCTTGCAGAAGAAAGCGGCGCGCGCCGCCTAAATACAGGCGGGAAAGCGGCTTTCAAGCGCTGGTTGTCATCCAGCCTTCAAATCCATCGGGGACAATAGCCCTTACAGAAAGTTAAGGGGCGTCCAGACATGACCGATGTTGCATTCGACCGCGCGGTAGCCGATCCCGCGCCGATCCAGCCGGCTTCGCGGCCAAATCTCGACAAGGGTTTTAACCCGCTGACGATGATCCTGTTCTTCGGCATTCTTGCCGCTGGCCTGCTTTATGTAGCCTACAGCATCTATTCCGATGTCGATGCGACCGGTACCAGGGTCACGAGCTACCTGCCCTATCTCCTTCTTATCGTTGCGCTCCTGATCGCGCTCGGCTTCGAATTCGTCAACGGTTTCCACGACACCGCCAACGCGGTTGCGACCGTGATCTACACCCACTCGCTGCCGGCCGAAGTCGCAGTGATGTGGTCGGGCTTCTTCAACTTCCTCGGCGTGCTCATGTCCTCCGGCGCGGTCGCTTTCGGCATCGTCTCCCTGCTGCCGGTGGAGCTGATCCTGCAGGTCGGCTCAAGCGCCGGTTTCGCGATGGTGTTCGCGCTGCTGATCGCCGCGATCCTCTGGAATCTGGGCACCTGGTATTTCGGCCTGCCGGCCTCCTCCTCGCACACGCTGATCGGCTCGATCATCGGCGTCGGCGTTGCCAACGCGCTGATGCGCGGCCGCGACGGCACCTCGGGCGTGGACTGGGGCAAGGCCACGGAGATCGGCTATGCGCTCTTGCTGTCGCCGCTGGTCGGCTTCGTCTGCGCCGCCGGCCTGCTGCTGCTGCTCAAGGTGATCATCAAGAACCCGGCGCTCTATGCCGCCCCTGAGGGTAACAAAGCCCCGCCGATCTGGATTCGCGGCCTGCTGATCCTGACCTGCACCGGCGTCAGCTTCGCCCATGGTTCGAACGACGGCCAGAAGGGCATGGGCCTGATCATGCTGATCCTGATCGGCACCGTGCCCACCGCCTATGCGCTCAACCGCGCATTGCCGGAGTCGCAGGTCGCCCAATTCGCAAAGGTCTCGGAAGCCGCCTCCAAGGTGGTTGCGGCCAAGGGCGCCGGCCATGCGATCATCGGCGATCCCCGTCCTGCGGTGACGCAGTACGTCACATCGCATCACATCAGCGAAGGCACCTACCCTTCGCTGTCAGTGCTGGTGAAGGATGTCGGCGAGCAGGTTGCGAAATACGGCTCGCTGAACAAGGTGCCGGCGGAAGTCGTCGGCAACACCCGCAACGACATGTACCTGACCTCGGAAGCGATCCGCTTCCTGATGAAGGACAAGGAAAACGACCTCAACAAGGAAGAGGTCGCGACCTTGAACGCCTACAAGGGCGGGCTCGACAGCGCGACCAAGTTCATCCCGACCTGGGTGAAAGTGGCGGTCGCGATCGCGCTCGGCCTGGGCACCATGATCGGCTGGAAGCGCATCGTCGTCACCGTCGGCGAGAAGATCGGCAAGACCCACCTGACCTACGCGCAGGGTGCCTCCGCCGAGCTCGTCGCCGCCGCCACGATCGGCGCCGCCGACGTGTTCGGCCTGCCGGTCTCGACCACCCACGTGCTCTCGTCCGGCGTCGCCGGCACCATGGCCGCGAACGGTTCGGGTCTCCAGGTCGCCACCATCAGGAACATGGTGATGGCCTGGGTGCTGACCCTGCCCGTCGCCATCCTGTTGTCGGGCACGCTGTACGTGATCTTCTCGCGGATCTTCTGAAGCCGATCACATCACTCAAAGACAAAGGGCCCGTGCGATGCACGGGCCCTTTTCATTGGTGCTTTCGGCTCAGCCTTACGATGCCGCGAGCGATTCCTCGACCAGCTTGACCCAGTACGAGGTGCCGTAAACGATCGCCTCGTCGTCGAAATTGTAGGCGGGGTGATGCAGGCCGGCGCTGTCGCCGTTACCGCAGAAGATGAAGGCGCCGGGGCGCGCTTCCAGCATATAGGCGAAATCCTCGCCGCCCATCAGCGGCGACATCTCGTGCACGTTGGCATCGCCCGCAACCTGCCCGGCGATGCGACGCGCAATCTCGGTCTCCGCTGCGTGGTTGTTCACCACGGGATAATTCCGCTTGTAGTGCAGATCGATCTTGGCGCCGGTGATCTGCGCCACGCCCGCCACAACCTCGCGCACGCGCTTCTCGACCAGCTTGCGCACCTCCGGCGACAGCGTCCGGATAGTGCCCCTCAGCGTCGCAGTCTGCGGAATGACGTTGCGGGCGTTGCCGGCGTGAAACTCGCAGATCGAGATCACGGCCGATTCCAGCGGATCGACGCTGCGCGCGACGATCGACTGCAGCGCCGTGATCACCTGCGCGCCGACCAGCACGGAATCGACGCATTTGTGCGGACGCGCGGCATGGCCGCCGAGGCCCTCGATCATGATATCGACCTCGTCGGTCGCCGCCATGATCGGACCCGGTCGGATCGCGAACGAGCCGATCGGAATGCCGGGGCCGTTGTGCATGCCGTAAACCTGCTCGATGCCGAAGCGCTCCATCATTCCGTCCTTGACCATGGCCAAGCCGCCGGCACCGCCCTCCTCGGCCGGCTGGAAGATCACCACCGCATCACCGGCAAAATTGCGGGTCTCGGCGAGGTAGCGGGCCGCGCCGAGCAGCATCGCGGTGTGGCCGTCATGGCCGCAGGCGTGCATCTTGCCCGGCGTCTTCGAAGCGTAAGGCAGGTTGGTCTGTTCCTCGACCGGCAGCGCATCCATGTCAGCACGCAGGCCGATGGCCTTGAGGCCCCCGCCGGCCGGCTTGCTGCCCTTGATCACGCCGACCACGCCGGTCTGGCCAAGGCCGGTCACGACCTCATCGCAGCCGAATTCGCGCAGGCGGTCCGCGACGAATGCTGCGGTGCGGTGGACGTCATACAGCAGCTCAGGATGCTCGTGGATGTCCCGGCGCCAGGCCTGAATGTCGGGTTGAAGGTCGGCGACACGGTTCACGATGGGCATGGAGGGTCTCAAGCTTTGTTGAAAATACAGGACTGTCTACCATGCAAGCACCAGTCCACCCAACTGCCGGGGATCGAGGTCTTGCCCTGCTTGCTCGGCATGGCCGGGCTTGTCCCGATCCTCCGCGTCTGCCTATTAGGACGGAACGCTAAGTGACCATCCGGGTGGAAACAGAATGCCAAGGCGGCTCGAAGGTGAGTTTGACTATATTGTCGTCGGGGCCGGCACGGCGGGCTGCATCGTCGCCAACAGGCTGTCGGCCGCGTCAGGCAACCGCGTCCTCGTCCTCGAAGCCGGTGGCGACGACAACTGGATCTGGTTCCACATTCCCGTCGGCTATCTGTTCGCCATCGGCAATCCGCGCTCGGACTGGATGTTCAAGACCGAGGCCGAGCCCGGCCTGAACGGCCGCGCGCTCGCCTATCCCCGCGGCAAGGTGATCGGCGGATCCTCGGCGATCAACGCCATGATCTCGATGCGCGGACAGGCCGCCGATTACGATCACTGGCGCCAGCTCGGCATGACCGGCTGGGGTTATGACGACGTGCTGCCGCTGTTCAGGCGGCTCGAGGATCATTTCCTCGGCGCGAGCGAGCATCACGGCACCGGGGGCGGCTGGCGCATCGAGGCGCCGCGGCTGTCGTGGGACGTTCTCGATGCCGTGGGCGATGCGGCTGAGGAGATGGGCATCAAGCGCATCCCGGATTTCAACACCGGCGACAACGAAGGCACGAGCTATTTCCACGTCAACCAGAAGCGCGGCCGGCGCTGGTCGTCGGCGCGCGGCTTCCTCAAGCCCGCGCTGAACCGCCAAAATCTGCGGCTCGAAAAGCATGTGCTGGTCGATCGTCTCATCATCGAGCAGGGCCGCGCCGTCGGCGTGCGCTTCATCCAGAATGGCGAGATCATCGAGGCGCGTGCGAAACGCGAAGTGATCCTCTCGGCAGGCTCGATCGGCTCGGTGCAGGTGCTGCATCGCTCCGGCATCGGGCCTGCGGAATGGCTGTCGCCGCTCGGCATCGAGATCGTGATGGACAAGCCCGGCGTCGGCCGCAATTTGCAGGATCATCTCCAGCAGCGTGCGATCTACAAGGTCGAGGGCGTGCGCACACTGAACGAGACCTATTACAATCTGGTCCGCCGCGGCCTGATGGGGCTCGACTACGCCTTCCGACGCCGCGGTCCCCTGACCATGGCGCCGTCGCAGCTCGGCATCTTCACGCGCTCAGATGCAACGCGCGCGCGGGCGAACATCCAATTCCATGTGCAACCGCTGTCGCTCGACAAGTTCGGCGATCCCTTGCACCGCTTCCCCGCGATCACGGTGAGCGCCTGCAATCTCCAGCCGAGCTCGCGCGGGACCGTACGTCTTCGCTCGGCATCAGCAGACGAGAAGCCGATCATCGCACCAAACTATCTGTCGACCGACGACGACCGCCAGGTCGGCGCCGATGCCATCCGCACCACGCGCCGCCTGATGCAGCAGAAGGCGCTCGCAAAATATCGCCCGAGCGAATATCTGCCCGGCCCCACCGTCGGCGACGACGATGCCTCGCTCGCGAAGGCTGCCGGCGATATCGGCACCACCATCTTCCATCCCGTCGGCACCGCGAAGATGGGCGCGGTGAACGATCCGATGGCGGTGGTGGACGAGCGGCTGCGATTCTACGGCCTCGAAGGCTTGCGCATCATCGACGCCTCGATCATGCCGGCGATCACCTCGGGCAATACAAATACGCCGACCGCAATGATCGCCGAAAAGGGGGCGACGATGATTTTGGAGGATGCGAAGTAGCATCCCGTCACCATGATCAGTCAGCGCTTTTCAATCGGCCCGGCCGACGCAGAGATCGCCATGTTGCAATGGGGCGATAGCGGGAAACCGCCTGCCCTGCTCGTGCACGGCACCGGTTTCGTCGCCGATGTCTGGGACGAGGTCGCCCGCGAGCTTGCATCGGCCTACACCGTCTATGCGCTCGACCGCCGCGGCCATGGCGCCAGCCACAAGCCCGGCGCCTATCATTTTCTGGATTACGCCGAGGACGTCTGCCGGGTGATGGATGCGCTCGAGCTGCGCGAGGTCTACGGCATCGGCCACAGCGCCGGCGCGACCGATCTTCTGCTTGCGGCGAAACTCTTGCCCGGACGCTTCACACGCCTGTTCGTGATGGAGCCGACCGTCATGGATCCGCGCGCAGCGCGCTCCGGCGGATTGGGCGAGGAATCCCTATCGCAAGTACAGGGCACGCTGCGCCGGCGCGCCGGGTTCGACAGTGCTGACGCGGTCTTCGAACGCTACCGCACAGCGCCAACGTTTGCGGATTGGACCGAGACCTCGCTTCGGGCCTATGTGCGCCACGGCTTCGTGCCGCTCGGCGATGGCCGGGTGCGGCTCTGCTGCACACCGGAGATCGAGTCGGCGATGCTGCGTCCGATCTACGAGGCGATGGAGCAGGTCTACGTTGGCGATGCCCGCGGCAATCCGTTTGCCTCGCTCACCGAGATCGACTGCCCGGTACGCATCACGACAGCCGCGAAGTCGGGGCCGATCTACAAGGAGATGGCGTCGCGCGCGGTGTCGCTGATCCCGCGCGTCAGCACGCTGGTTTTTAAGGGCGCCGGGCATTGCGTGGCGCAGGAAGCGCCGGCAGCCGTGGTGGAAGCGGTGCGGGAGTTTTCGAAGTTCGTTCCGTAGCCCGGACGGAGCGAAGCGCAATCCGGGAATAGCCACGCAGCTGGCCCCGCATTCCCACCACCTCACGAAAACGTCATCGCATTCGGGAATAAACCCACCCCTCCTCCGATCACCGCCCCGAAGCCCAATTCCGGGCGAGAGGAGACGCGCGATGAGCGGACACAATCACGGGGACGACGGCGTCAGCCGCCGCAAGGTGCTGGAATGCATGACCTGGGCCGGCACCGGGGTGCTCTGGACCATCACGGGCGGCGTGCCGCGCTCGCTCGGCATCATCGATTCCGCGCAAGCCGCGACCGCGGCCGCGCCCGGCATGACCTTCCTCCAGATCAGCGACAGCCATGTCGGCTTCGACAAGCCTGCCAATCCCAACGCGCTCGGCACGCTCGAGGAGGCCATCAACAAGATCAACGCGATGCCGGCCAAACCTTCCTTCATGATCCATACCGGCGACATTACCCATTTGTCGAAGGCCGCCGAATTCGACAACGCCGATCGCATCATCTCGCAGAGCAAGCTGGACGTGCACTACGTGCCCGGCGAGCATGACTTCCTCGACGAGGAAGTAAAATTCTATCGCGAGCGCTACGGCCGCGGCACCAAGGGCCAGGGCTGGTATTCGTTCGACGCCGGCGGCGTTCACTTCATCGGCCTCGTCAACGTCGTCGACCTCAAGGCCGGCGGTCTCGGCAATCTCGGCGCCGAGCAGCTCGCCTGGCTCGAGGACGACCTGCGCGGCAAGTCGAAATCGATGCCGATCGTGCTGTTCGCCCACATCCCGCTCTGGACCGTCTATCCGGAATGGGGCTGGGGTACCGAGGACGGCGGCCGCGCGCTGGAATACGTCAAGGGTTTCGGCTCCGTCACCGTGCTGAACGGTCACATCCATCAGGTGATGCAGAAGGTCGAGGGCAACGTCACCTTCCACACCGCGCGTTCGACTGCATTCCCGCAGCCAGCGCCGGGGGCCGCTCCATCGCCCGGACCGATGAAGGTCGAGGACGCAAAGCTGCGCGCCATGCTGGGCGTTGCCAGCGTCAACTTCAAGCAGAACGAGCAGCGGCTCGCGATCATCGACACGCCGCTCCAGGGCTGAGCAGGACGGAACGGAAGCTGACAATGAAGACACTCAATCGCCGCGACTTCGGTGTCGACCTCGGTCTCGCTTTGGCCGCGGCCGTCCTGTTGCCCGCGACAACCGCCCGTGCCGACGACAATATGGAGGTGCATATCGACAATTTCGTCTTCCAGCCGGCCGAGCTCAAGATCGAGCCCGGCAGCACCGTGACCTGGACCAACCGGGACGACATCCCCCACACCGTGGTGTCGGCCGGCAAGTTCCGGTCCAAGACCCTGGACACCGACGACAAGTTCTCGTTCACCTTCACCAATGCGGGCGACTACAAATATTTTTGTTCGTTGCATCCGCACATGACGGGGATGATCAAGGTTGAGTAACATCTCGAACCAAGGCATCTCTGTCTTGCCCGGCCGGCGGTCCCACGCTGGCCGGGCTTGCGCGTCTTCAGCCGTGTCGGGGGAAGAAACGAAACAAGAGGCAAAGCGAGAGGCGATGCCCGTCAGCGACGATTTCCAGAAGGCGCAGCGTTTCCGCGAGGCGGCCCTGCCCCATCTCGACGACGTCTACACGCTCGCGCGCTATCTGCTGCGCGATGCCTCCGATGCCGAGGATGCGGTGCAGGAATGCTATCTGCGCGCGCTGAAGCATTTTGACAGCTATCGCGGCCCTGCGATGAAGCCCTGGCTGTTCGCGATCCTGCGTAACGTCTGCAACGCCGAATATGCACGACGCGCGCATTCGCACGCCGCCATCGAGGACAAACCCGGCGCCCCCGAGCAGACGCCGATATGGCAAGAGACCGAGGCGAGCCCGGAGACGGAAGTGCTGCGCAGCCGCGACGCCGGCGCGATCCGCAAGCTGATCGACGCCCTCGCCGAGCCGTTCAAGGAAACCTTCGTGCTGCGCGAGATCAGCAACATGTCCTATCGCGAAATCGCCCAGGCCGTCGGCGCACCCGTCGGCACCGTGATGTCCCGCCTCGCACGCGCCCGCGCCATGCTGCGCGCGGCCTGGATGGCGGAAGAGGAGCACTCGAAATGAACTGCGACGAAGCAAAAATGCTGCTTCACGCGCTGCTCGACAACGAGCTCGATGCCGGCCACGCGCGCGAGGTCGAAGCGCATATCGCAAGCTGCCCGGCCTGCGCCGCCGAGCTTGCCTCACAACAGGAAATGAAGCGCGTGCTGGCCGACGCCAACTTGCGCTATACCGCGCCCGCAAGCCTGCGCGCACGGATCGAAGCGTCTCTGCCTGGGCCACAGCGCCAGCCCAGCCGCCGCTCCGTGCTGCGCGGCTTCGCGATGGGCTCTGCGGTCTCCGCGCTCGCCGCCTCCGGCGTCGTCGCCGTGGTGTTGCGCCAGGACGACCAGCAGCGCATCCTGTCCGAGGTCGTCTCCGCCCACCTGCGCTCGCTCCAGGCGGGCCATCTCACGGACGTGATCTCGACCGACCAGCACACCGTCAAGCCCTGGTTCAACGGCAAGCTCGACGTCGCCCCGCCCGTGATCGATCTCACCGCGCAGGGTTTTACGCTCGTGGGTGGCCGGCTCGACTATATCGACGCGCGCGCCATCGGCGCAGTGGTCTACCGGCGCCGGCAGCATGTCATCAACCTGTTCGTGGCACAGACCGTCAGCATCGAACATCGGCCGCTGAAGACCCAGACCATGCAGGGCTTCAACTGCCGCCGCTGGGGCGAGCGCGGCCTGAACTTCTGGGCCGTCAGCGATCTCGGCGCCGACGAGCTCGCCGAGTTCGTCGACAAGTTCGAGGCAGCGATGAAAGCGAATGTGGCGGGGTAGCGGCCTCAAGATGTATCATCTATTGATACACATGGCCTTGAATTGCGTATCAGACAATGATACATTGTTTGAGTGATCAAGACCTTCAGGGATAAGACGACTGAGGCGGTCTTTGACGGCGAAAGTCCTAAGGGCTTTCCGGCCGATTTGATCAAGGTTGCGCGCCGGAAATTGCGTTATCTGCACGCAGCAGGCGAACTCGGCGACTTAAGGGCGCCACCCGGCAACCGCCTTGAGGCCCTCGCCGGCGATCGCAAGGGACAGCACTCGATCAGGATCAACGATCAGTTCCGAGTGTGCTTCGTCTGGACAGCGCAAGGCCCCGCCGAGGTCGAGATTGTGGACTATCACTAGGAGACGCGACGATGGTCAAAAAACTAAAGCCCATGCATCCTGGTGAGGTTCTTCGGGAGGAATTTCTGGTTCCGCTAGACATGTCGGCTGGTGCCCTTGCGAGGACATGCGGCCTTCCTCGTACGCGAATCGAGCGGATCGCGAGCGAACAGACTGGGATCACCGCCGACACAGCACTTCGACTCGCCAAGGCCCTCGGCACGACGGCCGAGCTTTGGCTCAATCTTCAGAATGACTACGATATCCAGATCGCCAAGCGCGATCTCGGCAAGGCGCTCGACCGCATCGAGACTGTGAACAAGCCCAAGGCGGCCTGAGCGATCGGCCTACGCCGACCGCCTCACCGCGTTGTCGACCAGCGTCTTGCCGAGCGACCAGATCGCGCCGGGGACCTTGTGGCTGCCCGCGATGACGTCGTCGAAGGCGCGCTCGATCCAGCCGCAGTCTTCCTCGGTGATGGTGAGCGGCGGCAACAGCTTGATGGTGTGGCTGCCATGGCCGGCGACTTGCGTGAGGATCTTGTGGTCCTTGAACAGCGGCACGGTGATGAGCTGGCAGAACAGACCCTTGTTGGCGGCTTCCAGCACGTTCCAGGAGGCCCGGAGCCGCAGCGATTTCGGCGGACCGAACTCGATGCCGATCATCAGGCCCTTGCCGCGCACTTCCTTCAACAGCTCGTAGCCCGGCACCATGCGCGTGAGCGCGAGACGAAGCTCGGCGCCACGCTTGGCGGCGGACTCGACCAGCTTCTCGGACTCCATGACGTCGAGCGTGGCGATGCCGGCGGCCATCGCGAGGTCGTTTTTGGAGAAGGTGGAGCCGTGCACCACAGCGCGGTCCATCTGGTTGAATATCTTGTCGAAGATGCTCTTGCGCGTCAGCACGGCGCCGACCGGCACGTGGCCGCCCGACAGCGACTTCGACAGCAGCACCATGTCGGGCTCGACGTTCCAGTGCTCGACCGCGAGGAAGCGGCCGGTGCGGCCCATGCCGGTCTGGATCTCGTCGGCAACGAACAGAGTGCCGTATTTCTTGCAGAGCGCCGCCGCCCCGGGCAGGAACTCGTCGGTGGGCATGTTGACGCCCTTGCCCTGAATCGGCTCGACGACGAAGGCGGCTACCTCGCGCGATGCCAGCGCCTTTTCGAGCGCGGCGAGATCGTTGAACGGGATCGAGGTGCAGCCCGGCAGCAGCGGCTCGAAGCCTGTGCGGAAGTTCGAATCACCCGTCAGCGACAGCGCGCCATAGGTCAGGCCGTGATAGCCATGGGCACAATAGACGATGCCGGGCCGGCCGGTGGCACCGCGGGCGAACTTGATCGCGGCTTCGACGCATTCGGCGCCGGAATTGGCGAAGAACGCCTTGTCGAGATAGGGGACGTACTTCAAAAGCCGCTCGGCGAGCACGCCGGCGAGCACCGAGACGTCGAACTGGACGAGGTTGGGCAGCTCTGCATCGAGCACGCTCTTGAGCGCCTCGCGCATGACAGGATGATTGCGCCCGATCGCAAACACGCCAAAGCCGGACAAGAGGTCGAGATAGCGCGCGCCGTCGCGGTCGTACAGGTACTGCCCCTGCCCCTTCTGGAAGCCGACATCATAGCCGATGGTCTTCAGGACCCGAACGAACTGCTCGTTCAGATGCCGATTATGCAGGGCGCTGCGCTGGGCCTGACGGTCCGCGAATAGCTGAGACATGTCTGGATTTGGGCTGTGCATCCGCTACATACTTCGGTTGAGGGCCGTCTCGTCAACTGAAAACGGACCGTTGCCGAAAACGGTCTGTGCGGCCTTTTGCCCTTTTTCGGACCATCTTCGCAAGCACAGCTTTAGACCATGTTGCACGGCCAAGGAACTATCATGCGTTTAGCCCTTTACACCGGACTAATACTGGGTGGCGGTTTCACCTGCCTGACCCCGGCGCTCGCCGCCGATCCCACCGGCGACTGGCGGGTCGCCGACGGCGTCGCCAACATTCGTGTCGCCCAATGCAATGGCAGCATGTGGGGCGCGGTTTCCTGGGAAAAACAGCCCGGCGGCCGCGATGAATACAATCCGGACGCGTCGAAAAAGACCAGGCCCACGCTGGGCATGGCGACCCTGATCGACATGAAGAAAAAGCCCGGCGCCGATCAGTGGGAAGGTCAGGTCTACAACGCCAAGGACGGCCAGCTCTACAGCGCGACCATCACACCGGCGGGGACCGACCAGCTTGAAATCAAGGGCTGCGTGATGGGCTTCCTGTGCGGTGGCGAGACCTGGACCCGGGTCGGCCCCCCGATCCCTTTGAGCCCCGCCAACGCCATGGCCAAGGGCGCGCCGAAGTCCACTGGCGCGGCGCCGAAAGCCCAGGGAACGACGGGCGCTACAGCGGCACAGCCTGCGCCCGCAGCCCCGAAGGCCGTCGGCACTGCCAAACCCGGTCAGAAGGGCGCCGCCGACCCGGTCGGCGACATCTGCCTACTCCCTGAGATTGCGGGGTTTGCCCATTAGGGCCGGCTGAAACAGCAGCACGGCGGCGAGCGTCGTCACCAGCGAGAGCGCGAGCAGCTTGCCCATGCTGGACGTGCCGGGATGGCTCGACAGCCACAGGCTGCCGAACGCGGTTGCCGTCGTCAGCGCACTGAAAAAGATCGCACGTGTCAGGCTGGTCTGGAGCAGGTTTGTCCGGCCCGAGCGCCAGGCCACGACGTAATAGATCTTGAAGGCGACGCCGACGCCGAGCAGCAGCGGGAACGCGACGATATTGGCGAAGTTGAGCGGCAGGCCGATCAGCACGCAGATCTCGAGCGTTACCGCGCCGGCAACCAGGAGCGGCACCAGCGTCATCAGCACGTCGACGAACCGGCGCAACGTGATCCACAGCAAGAGGCCGATCACCAGCAGCGCGTAAATGCCGGCATGGATGAACGCCTTCACCACTGTGTCGCCCGACTTCAGGATCGAGACCGGGCCGCCGATCGCGGTCGGCTCGGCAACGAGCACCGCCGCCGCAAATTTGCGCAGGGTGTCGTTGTCGTTGGGATCGCCCTTGGGCAGCGCCTCGACGCGGATGATGCCGTCCTTGCTCTTCCACGCGCTGACGAGGTCGGGCGGCAATGACTTCAGGGTGACCGGCTCGGCCTGCATCGCGTTCCGGAGCTGGTCGAATACGATCTTCATCGGCGTGACGAACACGTCCTGCGCCTTGTTGCGCGTGGCCTCGTCGCCATTGGCGAGCTTTTCGAGCGCGTCCGCGAGCCGGCGCGAGGCGCCTGCACCCGGGCCGTTCGCGTCGCCCGCGGTCCGGCGCAGATTGTCGACCGAGGATTTCAGCGAATCGACGTTCTCCTTGTCCGACGGCGCCGCGTCGATCTGGTCCGGGTTGAGCGCGGGGTTCAGCACCTTGGCACCCTGCGCGAGCAGCTTCAGCTTCGGCGGCTGGTCTTCAGGAACGAAGCTGTTGAGCGACATCACGCGCAACACCTCCGGCACCTTCTCCAGCTTCGCCTCGACCTGCTTCGCCTGTTCCTCGGACGCCGTCATCACGTTGATGGCATTGGCGCCGGTGTTGGGATCCTTGCGCAAATCGAGGAAGGTCGCGATCGATTCGGCCTTCGGGTTGCGCAGGTTCATCGGGTTGAAGTCGAACTTCATGAAGTAGAGCAGCGGCAGGCCGGCGACCGCGAGAAGGATCGTGCCACCGACGACCAGCACGCGGTGCTTCTCCAGGAAGTGATCGAGCGGCGCCAGGAAGGCGTAGCCGACCGGCTCCTTCTCGCCGGGCGGGTTCAACAGCTTCAGCAGCGCCGGAAGGATGGTGATGCTGGTGACGAACGCGACCAGCATGCCGACGCCGGCGATCTGGCCGAGTTCGGCGATACCCTTGTAGTCGGTGGGGATGAAGCAGAGGAAGCCGGCCGCGGTCGCCATCGCCGCCAGCGACAACGGAATTGCCGAGCGCTTGGCGGCCAGCACCAGCGCACCCGAAAGGTCGTTGTGCTTGTAGCGCTCGGAGCGATAGCGGACGCTGTACTGGATGCCGAAATCGACGCCGAGGCCGACGAACAGCACGGCGAACGCGATCGACAGCAAATTGAGCGAGCCGACCATCATCAGACCGGCGGCGGTTGTCAGCGCAAGACCGACGAAGAGATTGACGAATACCGCGACGATGATCTTCGCCGAATGCAGCGCCAGCCACAGGATGAGCAGCACGACGAGGACCGTGCCGACGCCATTGACGATGGCGCCTTCCTGGACGGTGGCATATTCCTCGTTGGCGATCGGCACCGGACCGGTCAGCCGCACCCGCGCCTGGTACTTGGTCGCAAAATCCAGATCGGCTGCAGCCTTGCGGATCGCGTCGGTGGCGCCCTTGCCGGGCTCCAGCGCGTTGTAGTCGAGGATCGGCTTGAACTCGATGAAGGCGCGCTTGTCCGAATCCGTCAGCGGCTCGTCACTGACGAGCTCGCGCCAGGAGAAGGTCGCATTGCCCTTGTTGAGCACGGTCTCAACCGTCTGTGCGATCTGGTTGAAGGGCCGCTCGGTGTTGTCGAGCTTGACCTGGCCGCGCTTGACGCCGGCAAGTCCCGTTTCCAGCGCGCCGGTCAGGCCGCGGATCGAGGGATCGCCGGCCATGATCTCGATCAGGGGCGCGGCGGATTCGAACTCGCCGGTGACCTTGCCGACCTCCTCGGTCGGCAGAAACAGCAGGCCGTTCTTCTCGAAGAACTCGCCGGTGCCGAGCTGCTGCACCGACTGGAAGTTGATCTTGTCGTCCTTCAGCTTGGCATAGAGCGCGTCCGACGCCGCAGTCGCCATCTCCGGCGTTTTGGCCTCGACGACCGCCGTAATCGTCGCATCGCGGTCGAAGGCGCGATCGAACTGCTGGTCGCGTTGGCGCCAGTCCAGATTCTGGGCAATCAGCGAATTGATGTCGGTGTTGATGGCGAAGTGCCGGGACGTGTAATAGCCCGCCCCCACGGCCAGCAGGAGCCCGAGAACGACGACGAGGGAGGCAAACCGGGTGCAGGCCCTGACGATGGCAACGACTACGCTTTGCAGCACTTCTTTTCTTTCTGCGGTTAATAGCTTGCCGGAAACGCCCGCTGTTTATCGGAGTTCCCGGGTGAAACCTATTGCTGTTTTGAGTGGTTATTCCCGCCAGAAGGTTCGAGGTAAACGGCGGGAAGACCGTAGCAAAATCATGCGGGGCGGTCGGGTATAGCCGGGGAGTTGAGGCGGGAAAGTGACGAAGGGCGCGCACAAATGTCGCCCATTTTGCTGATGAGGGGTGTTCCCTACTATAATACCGTGAAATTGACCCAGCAGGGAACCAAAGTTCATTCGACCTTTCCTTGCTGCCGATTTTTTGACACAAAGTACTGCGCCTCCATGCACCGGAGCCCCAACGGGGGTGGGCGGCTACCGCGTGCGCGAAACCGATGGTGCGGATATTGCAGCTCATTGGTTAGTGTCGGGCGTCCCCGGAGACTTGAGAAGCGGATTGGTGCAACTTGCGTGATGGGCATCCAATGGAAGTTTATCTGGCGCAACCGCGCGGCTTTTGCGCGGGGGTGGTGCGTGCGATCGAGATTGTGGAACGGGCGCTGGAGAAGTACGGCCCGCCCGTCTATGTGCGCCACGAGATCGTGCACAATAAATACGTCGTCGAGAGCCTGAAAAACAAAGGCGCGATCTTCGTTGAGGAGCTGGCGGAGGTTCCGCCGAAGGCTGTGACGGTCTTCAGCGCCCACGGCGTCGCCCGCAGCGTCGAGGAAGAGGCCGCCGCGCGCGACCTTCCGGTGCTCAATGCCACCTGCCCGCTGGTCACGAAGGTTCACAATCAGGGGAAGCGTTACATCAGCAAGGGCCGCACCTTGATCCTGGTCGGCCATGCCGGCCACCCCGAGGTCGAGGGCACCATGGGCCAGATTCCCGGCCCCGTGCTGCTGGTCCAAAGCGTTGAAGAGGTTAAGGCCCTTGAGCTGCCCGCGGATGCGCCAGTGGCCTATATCACCCAGACCACCCTGTCGGTCGACGACACCAAGGACATCATTTCGGCTCTCCAGGCCCGCTTTACAGACATTCAAGGCCCGGATATCCGGGATATCTGCTATGCGACACAGAACCGCCAATCTGCGGTAAGGAACTTGAGCAAGCTGGTCGACGTGATCTTGGTGGTGGGCGCTGCCAATAGCTCGAACTCGAACCGGCTCCGCGAAATCGGCACTGAAGCCGGCGTCGCGAGTTATTTGATTGCCGACGGCCGCGCGCTCAATCCGGAGTGGTTGAAAGATGTCAGGACCGTCGGCGTCACGGCCGGCGCTTCGGCGCCCGAGGTACTCGTGGATGACGTGATCGAAGCGATGCGGCGGATCGGACCGGTAAAGGTCTCGGTGCTGCCGGGCCGCGAGGAAAACATCGAATTCCGGCTTCCAGCCCAACTGGCTGCGAGCTGACCCACCCGAATTTCAAGCCCAGAAAGAAACTTGTAATGGCTATCCCCTTCTTCAAGGAAATGCGTATCGGCGGCTATTTGATCAAGCAGAAACTGCTTGGCCGCAAACGCTATCCGCTCGTGCTGATGCTGGAGCCGCTGTTCCGCTGCAACCTCGCCTGCGTCGGCTGCGGCAAGATCGACTATCCGGACGCGATCCTCAACCGCCGCATGACCGCACAGGAGTGCTGGGACGCGGCCGACGAGTGCGGCGCGCCGATGGTCGCCATTCCCGGCGGCGAGCCGCTGATCCACAAGGAGATCGGCGAGATCGTGCGCGGCCTCGTCGCGCGCAAGAAGTTCGTCTCGCTCTGCACCAACGCGCTGCTGCTCGAGAAGAAGCTCGACCTGTTCGAGCCCTCGCCCTATCTGTTCTTCTCCGTGCATCTCGACGGCCTGAAGGAGCACCACGACAAGGCCGTGTCGCAGAAGGGCGTGTTCGACCGCGCCGTCTCCGCGATCAAGGCGGCCAAGGCCCGCGGCTTCACCGTCAACGTCAACGCCACCATCTTCGACGGCCACCCGGCCGAGGAGATCGCCAAGTTCCTGGACCTCACCGTCGAGCTCGGCGTCGGCGTCTCGATGTCGCCAGGCTATGCCTATGAGCGTGCGCCCGACCAGGAGCACTTCCTCAACCGCACCAAGACCAAGAAGCTGTTCCGCGACGTCTTTGCGATGGGCAAGGGCAAGAAGTGGAATTTCATGCATTCCGGCCTGTTCCTCGACTTCCTCGCCGGCAACCAGGAATACGAGTGCACGCCCTGGGGCATGCCCGCGCGCAACATTTTCGGCTGGCAGAAGCCCTGCTACCTGCTCGGCGAAGGCTACGCAAAAACCTTCAAGGAGCTGATGGACACCACCGACTGGGAGACCTACGGCACCGGCAAGTACGAGAAGTGCGCCGACTGTATGGCCCATTGCGGCTACGAGCCGACGGCGGCCACCGCAGCCATCAGCCACCCGCTGAAGGCGATGTGGGTGTCGCTGCGCGGCGTCAGGACCACGGGTCCGATGGCGCCCGAGATCGACATGACCAAGCAGCGCCCGGCGCAGTACATCTTCTCGGCCGAAGTGCAGAAGCGCCTGTCGGAGATTCGCAAGGACGAAGCCGCCGCTGCCCAGGAGAAGGCGGCACGGAAGGCTTCGACCGCCGCGTAAGCGCCACGAGTCGGCACGAACGAACAAGGCCCGGTCGCCACCGCGACCGGGCCTTGTTGTTTCGTTCAGCTCAAGCGCCAGGGGGAAGAGCGGAGTCAGCGCGCTGGCTGCGTTCCCTCCCCTTTGCTGGACCGGGCCGGGCTCCCTCCCGCAAAAAAATCGAAAACAACCCCATGCACAGTAGAAACGCGACTGCCGAACGGCACACTGTCCATTCGGCAAGTCATTGCTGCGTCGAGCAAATCAGCGGCAAACGGGCAATGGCCGGGATTCTGCAGTGTTGCACCGCAATTCGAGGCGCGCCGTCAGTTTGAGCGCAATCGAAGGCAAGCATCAATTTCGTATTTTACGAATGTCGTTTGAAGCGTCGGGCAAAACAGTGGCACTATGCCATCGTGGCCCATTCGAAAGCGGCAACAGCCAATCGCTGTAGGCAACGCGCGGAATCCCTGCTGATATCCACCTCCGGGCAAACAATGCGATAGGCAACTGCACACGAACTTCCGTGTCTCATTTAAGGGTTACAATCCAGTGCACCTAGTTGATCCGGCGTCGGCATCAGACGAAATCGATAAGGTTAAGTGCACTGTCATCGCAATCCCTACGACCTGGATCGCTATTCAGCGTCATCGAATGCAGCCAGCAACGCCGTTCCAGTTTCTGCAACCGTCGGAGCACTGGATCGTTCCCTTTCTGGGAGAGGAGCGAAGCCATCCCTTGGACCAAGATTCCGGGTGGGAATGTAAATAACACGGTTGGTTTCAAATCTAACGATAACATCTTTTGTGGATCGAACGAAGAGCCGGTCCCGATTGTCTGAACAAAAATTCCGCGTCGATAAGTGGAGACTCTGCCGGTGTTAGGCCGCCGCGCGGAGCGGAGGAAGATCGAAGTAGGCTTGATCCGGGGTGCGGTCGTCAAGGC
>NZ_JARWCR020000059.1:0-59591 GCF_029846695.2 Bradyrhizobium nivariense
TTGTCGGTCGAAGCGTCCGGCACCGCCAAACGTTGCTCACGATCGCCTGAAATCGCTGCTCACGATCCTCTGAAATCGTTGCTCACGATGCGCTGAAATCCGTGCTCACGATGCCGCGAAACGCGCATTGAAGGCACGGTATAGAACACGCGCCGCAGGATGAAGCCGCCTGACGACGTCACCGGGATTACCTTCTCCTCGAAGTCGGTCGTGCGGCCTTTCGGCAGTGGCGCCAGTGCTTCCTTCTCGAGCGCGATCCGCTTGGCGAGGTTGGCGTTGCGCCGGCCGACAATCTCGTCGACAAAAGCCCGGTAGGCATCGAGATTGGCGAAGTCGCGCGTGCCCCGCAGCAATAGCGCATCCTCCAGGGCTCGCTTGAGATGGCCGTGCGCACTCTCGATCGAGCCGTTCTTATGTGCGATGCCCGCATTGTTGCGCGTGGGTGCCATGCCGTAATGGCCCATCAATGCGGCGTAGCGCTGTGTCAGATCCTCACGCGCATCCGCCGCCAGATTGCGGAATGCTGCCGACAAGCTGTCGCTGCGATACTCCCGCGGCACGCCGCCGAGCGCCCACAGGGCGTTCTGCAAGCCCTCTGCCAGGGCGACGAAGCTTTCCCCGCCGAGCACGACATGGGCATGCTCGAAGCCGGAGAACGCCAGCCGGAAGTGATAGAGCCGGTGATCGAGCGCCTCACCCGCGATGGCAATGCCGAGCGCGCTCGTATCGGTAAAGTCGGACAGACCCAAACGGCCGGGCTCGTGCTCTTGGCGGAAGATCACGTCCTGTTCGGGGCCGTTGAGCGCTCGCCAGGCATTGATGCGTCGCTCCAGCGTGCGTCGGATGTTGGGGTTAAGGTCGGGATGCCGTCGGCGCAGCTCGTCCAACACGCCGATCACGCGGATGCCGGGCGCAGCCTTCAGGATCGGGACGATCTCGGCGTCCCAATAGGGCACGAGCGGATCTAACCGTCGCCGGCCCCTCGGCACCTTCTTCTGCGATGGCAGGCGCAAATCGTCCTCAATCCGATACGCGCTCGCTTTCGAGAATCCCGCTTTGGCCGCAGCGGCCTCGGGGGACAATGTCAGTCGGTAGTTCATGTACAGCCTCATCTGGTGGTCGGTGATGTGAAGGCCAGGCAAGGCGTCGATCCCCTCTTGTCGAGACGAATCAACAGCTTGCACCAGCCGCACCCGGCCGCCAGACGGGTTCGAAAGCGCGACGCCGATGGGGACGGTCCTTCGGTCGGGCTACGCCCTCCCTTCGGTCCGCCCCCATCGGCGCAGTCTCATCCTGATTGTCGCTAAGGTCTCACCTTGATCGCCGCCGCCCACCTGATCGCAACGAACTCGTCGAGGATGCGGCCCTTTCGACGCGGCTCGACATCCTGTAGCGCCGCGCCAATGCAGACTTCAGTTCCTTGCGCGTCGCCATACTCAATCGCCTCATCGTTGTCCCTGCGCTCCTTTGCCATTGGGGAGCAATTTACGTGAGGCAACAACTTCTGGCGACGCAATGCGCACAATCCAGCCCGCAGGTAGGGGCGGATCAGCCGCGGCACCCGTTGTCCGCAACCCGGCGCATCACTCGTGGCATGAGCGCGCCATGGTTCACCCAGTCGAAGAACTTCACCAAGTCGAGGTCGACGACGAAGCGTCCGCCCTCAGGCACATCCGATCGATGCCCGCAACGCCCTTGTTCGCTATCACCCCATGGTAGGCCGCCATCATGTTCACTCGGCTGACGATCTCCTCCGTCAGCCGCACTTCCACCTCCGAAGGGAAAGGGTGCTCTCTTGCCGTGGCGTTTGATGCACCCGACTCCTGCTCTGGCGGCTTCCGGCCGGTGCCCTCGGAGGGGGCATCACGCATCTCAGCGTCATCGTCTGCATCTGCGATCGCCATCGACAGACCGGCCTCCTCCGGCACTCGACGTTCGCCCCTTCACCGGCTCGGTGCTGCCGGCTACTGTGGCCCTCTGCCGACTTCTGCCGCCCCGTCGCCTTGCGACGTCGGTAACACACTCGTTGCCGGGGGCAGGACGGCAGACCTCCCAAGGTAAGTCGCGTGGCATTCGTGCCATCTACCTGTCGCATCTACGGCCGCGCCCTCCCGGGTGATACCGGCCCTCGGGAATTTGGGCTCCCTCGCGCGGATGCTGACGCCTCTTATTCGCCGGCTGTTCGTGAGGCCGGTACTTTGCTTACAGCTTCCTTCAGACCCCGCCTCGCGACGACGCCCTTGCTGTTCGGCTAACGGTTCCCATCATCAGGGTCCGCAGAGGACTCTCAACTCCGACGGGACACCACTCCGGTCAAATCGCGCCACTCACGCCGCTCCGCGCCATGCCTGGCGCCCCCAAAAAAAGGGCCACTCCGAGGAGTGGCCCCAAGTGAGGGAGGAAATGTCCCCGAGGGGACTTCTGGGATCAGGCCGCAGCCTCGTCGATTGGTGAGAAAGGCAGGCCGAGGCTCTCGGCCACCGCCTTATAGGTGAGACGGCCGCGATAGACATTCAGCCCCGCGCGCAGATGTGGATTTTCGAGCACGGCCGCAAAGCCCCTGTTGGCGAGAGCCAAGCCAAATGGGAGCGTAACGTTAGTCAGCGCTTGACTGGACGTCAGCGGGACGGCTCCTGGCATATTTGCGACGCAATAGTGGATGACGCCGTCTACATCGAAAGTTGGGTCTGCGTGCGTCGTCGTACGCGAGGTCTCGAAGCATCCGCCCTGATCGATAGCTACGTCCACAAGCACGGAGCCTTTGCGCATCGAACTCAGCATGCCGCGGCTGACAAGCTTCGGCGCGCTCGCGCCGGGAACAAGGACGGCGCCGATGACGACATCCGCCACGAATACCTCGTCCTCAACGGACTCTATGCTCGAGAACCTAGTGCGAACTCGCCCTTCGAACAGTTCATCCAGTTCGCGAAGTCGGGGGATCGAACGATCCAGGATCGTGACCTCAGCGCCGAGGCCTGTCGCCATCCGTGCAGCGTGAGTGCCGACAACGCCACCTCCGATCACCACGATCCGAGCGGGTTGGACGCCGGGCACGCCGCCAATCAGCAATCCCCGTCCACCGGCGTACCGCTTCAGCGCCGCACCCGCCGCTTCGATCGCAAGTCTCCCCGCAACCTCGCTCATTGGCGCAAGTAGAGGAAGTCCACCGCGCGCGTCGGTCACGGTTTCATAGGCAATTGCGGTGCAACCAGACTTGATAAGGCCTTTAGCCTGCTCAGGATCCGGAGCCAGATGAAGATAGGTAAAGAGGATTTGGCCTTCTCGCAGAAGTGTCCATTCGGACGGCTGCGGTTCCTTCACCTTGACGATCATTTCACTCGACGCGAACACCTCGCGAGCAGAGGCCGCAATCGCCGCGCCAGCTTTTCGGTAATTCTCATCTGTCGCGCCAATCCCGGCACCGGCGTTCGTCTCGACCAAAACGCTGTGGCCAGTGGCCACGTATTCGCGGACGGCCCCAGGCGTCAGGCCAACGCGGTACTCGTGCGTCTTGATTTCCTTGGGAACACCGACCTTCATGTGCAATCTCCTTGGTGAGTGGCTCTTTGTAATCGGAAGAGCGGTACAAACCTGCAACTCGGAAGTCAAAATAGCGCAGTAATCCGGCGATTTTCTGAGCGAACTTGCAGGACTTCAAACCAACGCCAGGCATAGCCTCGTTGGCAACGATCATACAGCGAAGTAATCATGAGAAACTCGGCGAGCCAATACCGCCTAAACACTCCTGTCCAGGCCCTCGCCATCAAGGTTGACCTACGCCTCGTTATTTTGCCTCATTCGCAGCGATGCTCGACCCGATTTTGGCGAATACCGCTGATGAGAGTTCATCAACGATGGATCGGGTTTTTCAAAATTTTGCTGAGCGACTGACCGAAAGCACACATCCAGATGCAGCTCAGAAGAGCATGGCCGATGTCACCGCTGCGCTGAAATTGTCTTGCTTCGCCTATCTTACGTTTCCGCGTGGGCCAGACCGTGTCCCCAACCTGATCTCGACATATCCATCCTCCTGGACGGCCCTTTATTTGCAGCGCGGGTACGAGTCCGTCGATCGGGTGGTACGTCGGGCGATCCACACGTATAAGCCCTTCCGATGGGGACTTGCATTCGAACCGCGAAATCAGTCCGATTCAGAACGCGTGCTGTTCGAAGAAGCAGCCAAATTTGGGATTCGCTGCGGATTTACCTTCCCAATTCATGATGACCAGGGCGCGATCGCCGCGTCGAGCTTGCGACAGACGAGCATCGACCGGGTTTTGAGCGTTCGTTAGTCGAGCACGCCCAGACCCTGCGGCTCATCGCAAGATTCTTCCATGCACATGCGAAGCGCTTTTGGATGACCGATCGCGGTCGGTGGGGTGGTGCTGTCTCCTCGCGAGCACGAATGTCTCGAATGGTCCGCGCGCGGCAAATCGGCCGGGGAGATCGGGATCATTCTCGGCATCGAGAGCGAACGGCGGGATTTCACCTGGACAACGCGCGTGCGAAGCTCGGTGTTAGCTCGCTTCGCCAAGCCATCGTGCTGCTAACCGAATCAAAATCTCGAAAATAAAGTGCCTGCCCGCCATGAATACTGCTTAGTTGCCGAAACAAAGCAGGGAGAAGGATGATGCAGCTTATCACACCGGAGCACTACGGCCAGTTCGTTCACGATCTCGCCGAGATGCACCGACTGCGCTGTCGCGTATTCAAACAGCGGCTGGACTGGAACGTCGAGATCAGCGGCGACATGGAGATCGACGAGTTTGATGTCCTTCGACCAGTGCATCTACTGAACCGCGCTCCTGCCGGACGTATTCAGGGCTGCGTCCGGCTTCTACCATCAACCGGCTCAACCATGCTGAGAGACACCTTTCCGATCCTTCTCGACGGGCAGCCGGCGCCCCGAAGTTGTCAGATATGGGAGAGCAGCCGATTTGCCCTCGATGTTCCAACGGATGCGCCGAAAGCGAGTGGCGGACTCGCTGCCGCCACTTACGAGCTGTTTGCGGGCATGATTGAGTTCGGCCTTTCTTTTGAATTGACCGAAATCGTGACTGTCACCGACGCGCGGATGGAGCGCATTCTTCGTCGCGCAGGCTGGCCCCTCCGCCCGATCGGAAAAGCTCGTCCTCTCGGAAGCACCATGGCGATAGCGGGATTCCTCGAGGTATCGACCGGTGCCTTGGAGCGTATCCGCAAGATGGGGCGCATCGCGGGTCCGGCGCTCTGGGCTCCGGTCATCCGAGCGGCCGCGAAGGACTTTTGGAGCAAGACTAGTTGCGGAATCGCTCCTTATCGGGATCCCACTGAGCAAGATGCACAGTTTCTTTCGATCAAGACCTTCTCTTCAGGCCGGCAAAGCGCTTGAACTGAAACATCTGAGATCGGCGGTTGCTGCGGCCGATTGCGGCAGCTTTCGTGGAGCCGCGGAGTTAGTGAGGTCGCAACAGTCGAGCCTCAGCCGGAGAATTGCCGAATTAGAACACCACTTGGGTATCGCTCTTTTTGAGCGACATAGCGGAGGTGTCCGCCCAACGCGGGCGGGCAGCAACGTTCTTCGGCTGGCTAGGACTATTCTGGAAGAATTCGACGCACTCATCGCGACTGCGAGATCCGCGGAAAACAGCGAAAGCGGGCGGCTGAGTGTCGGCTTCTGCCCTTCGCTTTCGCTAGGCAGTCTGCAACGCTCGCTACTCGAGTTCAAACACGCAGTCCCGCAGATCGAACTTGTCACAGTCGAGCGATCACGGACTCGCCTGGCAGCGGCACTTCGCAACGGCGGTCTCGATGTCGTGATCGTCACAGGGAAGCTGCCGTTACTCGACAACAAAGCAATATCGTTATGGAGCGAGCGTGTTCTTGTCGCCTTACCTCAAGATCATAGCCTCGCCGCGCGCGACATTGTCTACTGGACCGACCTACGCGGAGAGACGGTGCTGCTGAGCCATGACGATCCCGGAAACGAGTTGGAAGACCTGTTGATTTCCAAGCTCGCGTCACGCGAGGATCGTCCCAGAATCGAGCGGCATGACGTCAGTCGCGGAATGATCAAGGGCCTGATCAGCACGAACACAGGAATCAGCCTCGTGCTAGAATCCGACACGATCATCAACGATGCAGACCTCGTCTACTGCGAGCTGCGCGACGATGCCGGTCCGAGCCGTTTCGAGTTTTCGGCATACTGGCGAGCCGACAATGAAAATCCTGCCCTGGTCGCCTTCCTTAAGTTGCTCTCCGAGCGCCATCCCACACCTCCGCTTGGACGCTGACGCTGCCGGCGAGCCTTCCGGAAGCTCCTGTCGGCCGCCATGAACCGCTCCAACATGGGTGCGATAAGCTTGGCAGGATCTCCGACCGGTTGTCCTCTCTCTTTTGAGAGGATATCGGCGTAGGCCACGAGATCCCGGTGGATGCTCGCCGGCAGTTCGTGGGTGACCTTAACCGGCTTGTCGTCTTCGATTGCTCCGAGTTTGAGCTTCGGCATAGTTCTTCACCCTCTGTATGGCTCGAGCACCAAGTCGCGGTTTACAATCACGCGCACCGGAAATCCCGGACGGATCGTCAACGTCGGCTGGATGTTGAGATTGCGACGGACCACCTGCTGGCCCGTCTGATTGACCGATTCGCCTGCCCCGCGACGGAGCGCGGCGACGAGGTCGCTGTTGGCGTTACCGGTACCCTCATCGATAATAAGCAGCGTTGGACGACCATCGAAACGATCCTCAATCCTGTGGAACAGGTAGGCTAGCACTGCCGACGCGACGGGCGTCCCGATCAATCCGTCGGTCTCGAAGACCTGCACGGATGAATCCCCAAGCCGCTCGCCTTCGCCATCCAAGAGCCGCTGATATGGCCCACCTAAGCAATAAGGGTGTAGTGCGCGCTTCAAGGCATTGGATTGGAGAAGAACGGAAAGTCCCGTGAGCGTACGTTCTTGAAGGGGCGCCGAGGCGAGTGACGTCAGGGCCGATCAAACGTGATCCTTGGTTTCGGGGCCGACATCGATCCGTTCACGGGCGAGAATCGAGGCAATCCATTCGGATGCCCAGGCGCGCTCTGCGATATCATCGATGCGCGCAAGAGGCTGGAGAGCGACTAACTCACTGGTTTCGCTCCCAATCGCGCCGCCGAGATCGTGCCAGTCTCCTCCCATGGCGATGCTAGCTGCCCGGATCGACCCGCCAAAATCGAAGGCAAAGATCTGCGCATCGTCATAGCGGCGGAACTGCAGCGCCATGAGCGCGAGCAGAACCGACTTTCCGGCTCCCGTCGGCCCGACGACCAGCGTGTGCCCGACATCTCCAACATGCAGTGAAAACCGGAACGGGGTCGATCCCTCGGTCTTGCCGAAGAAAAGCGGCGGCGCTCTGAAGTGGTGGTCCCTCACCTCACCGGCCCATACGGCCGAAAGCGGGGTCATATGGGCGAGGTTCAAGGTGGAAAGCGGCGGCTGACGGACGTTGGCGTAAGTTTATCCCGGCAGGCTGCCGAGCCAGGCTTCCACTGCATTGACTGTCTCCACCATGCAGGTGAAGTCCCGCCCCTGGATCGCTTTCTCGACGAGCCGCAGTTTTTCGTCGGCGGCGCCGCCATCCCTGTCCCGGACCGTGACTGTCGCCGTGATAAAGGCCTCACCGATCTGATCCGAGCCCAGTTCCTGAAGGCGCTATCTGCATCAATCGCCTTGTTGTGAGCATCACTATCGAGAAGACTTGAAGCCTCGTTCGTCATCACCTCCTTCAGGATCGCGGCGATCGACTTCCGCTTGGCGGACCATTGCCGTCGGATCCGGGTCAGGACCCTTAAAGCATCCGCCTTGTCGAGCATGATGGCCCGAGTCGACCAGCGATATGGAAACGGCAGCCGATTGAGGTCGTCGAGAATCCCGGGGGTGGTCGCGGTCGGAAAGCCCACGACCGTCAGAACGCGCAAATGCGCCTCCCCCAAGATCGGCTCGAGCCCACCCGTGAGTGGCTGATCGGCAAGTAGCTCGTCGAGATACATGGGGATCTCAGGGACACGCACCCAATGCCGCCTGGCCGAGATCGTCGAGTGCAGGTAGGTCAGTGTTGCCTCATCATCGATCCTGCTGCATTCCGGCATAAAGCCTTCCACAAGCTGCAAGACGCGGTTGGTCCGGTCGATGAAGCCGCCCAACACCTCTCGTGCATCTACCACGCCCGTGCGATGACTGCCCTCGTACAGGAGCCGCTCAGCCATGGCGGCCCCCTCCGCTGGCGGCAAATAAAGGAAAGTCAGGTAGTAGCTTGATTCAAAATGAGCGCCTGTCTCTTCAAATTGCGCTTTCCGCTCCACGTCGACCAGGCTTGACGCCGCATCCGGAAAAGTACTCGCAGGGTAAGCCCCGGCCGAATGACGCTGAGCCTCGACGAAACTCGCCCAGCCAGAACCTAGCCGTCGGAGCGCATTGTTCAGCCGCCCAGCAACGGCGACGAGTTCAGCCGGAACGGCACTATCGAGATCTGGTCCACGGAACCTTGCCGTCCGCTGAAACGGGCCATCCTTGTTGAGAATGATGCTCTCATTCACCAGGGCCGCCCAAGGCAGGAAGTCGGCAAGGCGCGTGTTTGAACGCGATATTCGGCAAGATTCATCATATGCAACTCTAGGAGCTGAGGTGGCTTGGAATGCGGACGTGCCGGCGCACGACTTCCACGAAATCGGGATCGCGTTTTGCGGCCCAGACGGCGGCCATGTGGCCGACGAACCGGAAAAGAAGGCTGGCAACCCACAGGCGCAGCCCAAGACCGAGTGCAGCCGCTAACGTGCCGTTGGCGATCGCCACGGCGCGCGGCGCACCGCCCATCAGGATCGGCTCGGTGAGCGCACGATGCACGGGCGCGATAAAGCCTGCGACAGGCGCCTCCATCAGATCACCACGCCACCGCCGAAGGAGAAGAAAGACAGAAAGAAGCTTGATGCCGCAAAGGCAATGGACAGACCGAACACGATCTGAACCAGGCGACGAAAGCCACCAGACCTGTCGCCAAATGCGAGCGATAGCCCCGTCACGATGATAATGATGACGGCGATAATCTTGGCGACGGGACCCTCGACCGATTGCAAAATCTGAGTGAGCGGCTGCTCCCAGGGCATGTTTGAGCCAGCGGCCCAAGCCGGGACACTGCTCAGCCAAAGGGTCACAATGGCCGTGGCCGGAATGCTGGCGCGGCGGCGGCGAGATGAAGGCATCGTCATGACTGGTCTCCAATTGCAGATAGGATGTAATCACCTGATGCTCCTAAGCCGGTGACGCGGGCGAGCTCGCTCAAGCGGCGTTCGGCGCCGCGGCCGCTGAGCACCGCGATCACGTTGATTGTTTCGGCGATAAGCGGCCGCGGGACTGTGACGACAGCTTCCTGGACCAGTTGCTCGAGCCGGCGTAGCGCCCCGAGCGCCGTTCCGGCATGGATCGTGCCGATTCCGCCCGGATGTCCTGTGCCCAAGCCTTGAGCAAATCGAGCGCTTCGGCTCCGCGAACCTCACCAATGGGAATACGATCGGGCGCAGACGGAGCGACGAACGGACCAGGTCGGAGAGCGAGATCAAGCCGTCCTTCGTGCGGAGCGCCACGAGGTTTGGCGCCAAGCACTGAAGCTCGCGCGTATCTTCGATGAGAACGACCCGATCAGTCGTTTTAGCGACCTCGGCGAGAAGGGCATTGGTCAGTGTCGTCTTGCCGGTCGAGGTGCCGCCGGCGACCAGAATGTTCTTGCGGGCGCGAACTGCATCCCCCAATGCACCGGCCTGATCCGGCGTCATGATGCCGACAGCGACGTAATCCTCGAGGCTAAACACGGCAACCGTCGACTTTCGGATCGCGAATGTTGGCGCGGCAACGACCGGCGGCAGCAGCCCCTCGAACAGCTCCCCGTCTCGGGCAGCTCGGCAGAAATCCTTGGGCTCACCGGATGAACTCGGCACCAACGTAGTGAGCCACCAGGCGGATAATTCGCTCTCCATCAGAGGAGGATATATTCTCGCCAGTATCCGTAAGGCCGCTCGACAGTCGGTCGATACACAATCGCCTATTGGGATTGAGCATCACCTCGATGATTGCCGGATCTTCCAAATATCCTGCGATGGTGGGCCCCAGCGCGGTACGTAGCATGACGCGCTCCGCGCAAGTTCGCTTCTGAATCAAAAGGAATGGATCGCCACGATTGCCGCACGCTGCTGAGGCCGCTTCGGCGCCTCATCTAAAGGCAACTAAAAGGCAGGTCCTATATTACCGCAACAAAGGGAATATGCCGTTCGTAGCCTAGCGTAGAAGAAGAAGCATTTGAAAAGAGCTGGCTTGACGCGCCGACGCCGAGGCGAGAAATCAGCAATGACCAATGATCCAGCATTTACTATTTTTACGCCTCTCGCGGTAGCGACGTTTTGCTGAGGCTCCGTCGCTTTCTCCTGAAGCACTGTTCGCCCACGTGGGCACGATTGAGATCCCGCATTTTTTGAGGAATCTCAGCTCCGGGATAATGACCACGCCAGCCGGCGGGCTGCCGCAAACACCAATCCGAAAGGCTGGTCTGGTACACCACCCCGAGTGGCGCGCCCCCTGCAGGATCATTTCTTCCAAATCAGGACGGCCGACTACTGCGCGACAATTGCCAACGCAAAATGCAGGAGTTCAAAGAGTGATTTCTAGAAGTTCTGGAAATCTCAACGCCTTTAGCTGGCGCTCCCGAACAGGATTGAACTGCGACTTTGCTGACCCGCAGCATTACGTTGGCGACGGTATCGGCCGTCGCCGGGCCGAGCTGAGCTGAGCTCGCATATCTACTTGAGCTGCGCGTGTAGTGAGTCGTGATCCAGTTCGCCTTCCCACCAGGATACAAACACCGCGGCAATGCCGTTCCCGATGATGTTTGTAAGCGCGCGCACCTCGCTCATGAACTTATCGATCGAGAATACGATCGCAATGCCCGGCACAAGTTCAGGACTGACCACCGTCAACGTTGCGGCGAGGGTGACGAAACCAGCACCAGTAACACCGCTTGCGCCCTTCGAGGTGAGCATCGCCACAACCAGTATGGTGAGCTGCTGGCCGAAGTTGAGATCGACCCCGAGCGCCTGTGCGATGAACAAGGTCGCCAACGTCATATAAATGTTGGTCCCATCCAAATTGAAAGAGTATCCGGTCGGCACCACTAGGCCCACCACCGGCTTGGAACAGCCCAGCCGTTCGAGTTTTTCCATCAACTGCGGCAGCGCGCTTTCGGACGACGACGTTCCGAGCACGATCAGCAGCTCATCCTTAATGTAGACGATGAACTTTAGGATAGAAAAGCCGACCAAGCGCGCGATCAGGCCAAGCACAATGATCACGAAGAGCCCGGCTGTCGCATAGAACAGGGCAACTAATCCGATGAGTTTACCGAGCGCGGAGGGTCCGAATTCGCCGATGGTGTAGGCCATGGCACCGAACGCTCCGATCGGCGCGGCCTTCATCACGATCCTAATGACGCCAAACACCGCGTGCGCAGCATCGTCAACCAGACCGCGCATTCGCGCACCCCGCTCGCCAAGCGCCATCAGCGAGAACCCGAATAGGATGGCAAACAGCAGCACCTGTAGCACGTCGCCTCGCGCCAGGGCGCCAACCACGCTATCAGGAATGATATTGAGGAGGAAATCGACCGCCTTCTGCCCTTCCGCCCTTTTGACATAGTTGGCTACCGCCGCGGCATCAGCCCTGGGAGCGAGCCCATGACCGGCCTGAACTAGATTGCCCATCACGAGACCCAAGACGAGCGCGAAAGTTGACACGATCTCGAAATAAAGTAGCGCCTTGATGCCGACTCGGCCGACCTTTCGTGCATCCTGAACATGCGCAATTCCGGACACAACAGTGCAGAAGATGATCGGCGCAATCACCATTTTGATCAGCTTGATGAAACCGTCACCGAGGGCTTTGACCCAGCTGCTCGTGCCCACAGCAGGCCACAACCAGCCAACGAGAATGCCAATCAGGATCGCTATGAGTACCTGGACGTAAAGAACTTTGTACCAGGGGCCAGATGGCTGGGACAGGGCGGCGGCTTTGACAGAGCGGCGCTGGCGGCGATGGTACATCACGCTCGCCCCAGCGCCGTGGTAGCAAAGAGTGGTGTCAATGAAGGTACAGCTTCGCTCAGTGTTCCTTCGGTGCGGGGCGCAGGGGACTCTGACTGCTCCAGATGGACCCGTTCATTGCCGCGGATTGGCGCCTCTCCCGAATCAGCTTGCCGTCTAAGCGAAACGAGGTTCTGAATCGCTTCTGAGAGCAGCGATAGAATCTTGAGAAAGCTTCCTTGAGAGCTGGAAAGCATCGGCGTCACCACCCATTTCTATCTTTTTTGGTTGTTCGAAGATGCCATCCAGCAGCTTCTAAGACGCCAACCTTAGCAGCGGCGACCATTCTTCACTTCGACAGGCACTCTCGCCGCTATCGCGCCGGAGCGCGACGAATCTTGAGAAAACATTCGCCATAAAGAACTCGTGGTGGTGCGGCCTCGCCAGCGTTCACCGGCTCGCTCCTCCTGCCCTCAATTCATCGAATGCCCCGACATTCCCAATAGGCATCGATTTCGATCGCAAAACCACGAGGCCGAAAAGAAATGCCAAGCAAAATTGATCATGCTGCCTCCGTTCGCGATCTCGGTTCCGGTCTTTCGGGAGCCGTGTTTTCCGACGCTGAACAGCACTCCTCGTATGAGAGCTTCTCACTCCTGTAGCTGGCCAAGGCCTGGAGAGAGCCCTTCACGACGTCCCGTTTCGCACGATCCGAGGCAGGCGCTGCATCCAGCCACTTCAGCGCCAACTCGACCAGTTCGATCGCGCGATCCCTTTTACCGGTCTCGTAATAGTACTGAGCGATCGCCCCGTAAGACAGGAACTTCGCGCCCTCACTGCCTTTAGGCGGATTCGCCGCCAGGATGTGTTCGGAGAGGTCCTTGCCCATGGCAAAGCGCTCGGCATCTGGGAAACCGGAGTAGTCTTTCGCGGGGTCGAACAGTTGGCGGATGGCCACGCTCATCCAAACCACCGATTTCTTGTCGATCGCGTCGCGAACCAATTGGCGCAATACCGGCAGGCCGGCCCCCATGTCACGAATGTTGTGAAGCAACAATTCCGCATGAAGTCCACGGAAGGTGACCTCGTCCGGCATCAAAGCGAGTGCCTCCTCAACCTCTGAAACGGCTGCCGCCCAATTCTTACTCTTCATGGCGGAGTCAAGTCTGGCAAAGATCGGCTCCACCAGCGCTCGCTTCTGCGATAGTTCGCGCTTTCTGCGTCGGCCCATGTTTGTCCTGTCCGCATCGAGGGCTTTGGCTTCGTCGCTCACTGTCCAGGAGCCGTTCAGAACTTTGGGCAACACGTTATCGAGTTGCGTCGGATGGCCGACAAAGGCCAAGCGGCCGTCACGGTCGACCACGTATGACGTGGGAATCCCGACAGAAAAGCTGGGATCCATCCAAAGCTTGCTCGTTTCGCCCGCGTAGTCGAATGCGATCGCGTAGTTCAGATTCGGCACGCTCTTCGTCAACCAAGCGTCCAGGCTGGCTCGCGCCTCATCTGCTGTCGAAGCTTGTTCGTGAGCCGCGATGCCCACCACCTCAACTCCATTGTTCCTGTATTTGTCTTGCAGGGTCACAAAATTCGTCATCGAGGCGATACATGTTCCGGACCACGTCGCCCAAAATTCGACGATGTATACTTTCCCAGGCTCGAACATTGTAACCGGCTGGCCACGTAGCCAGTCCTCAACTTTGATCAAGGGGGCTCGCGAACCGACGCTCAGCACATTTGCCGCACCGACTTGACTTGCGCTCTCGGTCATACTGGTCATTGCTCGAACTCGCTTTACCTGGCTCTGCCGAGAAAAATAGCAAATCGCATGCCACCCAGCACTCATTGATATTACGCATTTTTCGTATCATTCCTGTCGACCTCGCGACGCATGTCGCATATCCGACCAGGTGTCTGGAGCATCTCGGCCAATCAGTCGGCCGGACGTTCTTGACGCACCTGTAGACCGACGGAGCGGGAAACCAGGCAGCGCAACGCCGAGTTCACCACTCCACATCCTGATCGGTTTCCAGGATGACCATTCCGGCGCTCGGGAACACGACGTGAACTGACCTGCTTTGGTCCGTCGACTTGCGCTCGAGGCGATCTGAGATTTCCAGTTCAACTCTTTGAGCCAAGGGGCGATGAACCAGACCAGGGCGGCCAGCTGCAGCAGCACATTGATACTGAACGCCGTCTGATACGCGATTGAGGGGTAGTGTCCGTCCTTTTCCGGCCATTGCTCGAGAATTAACCCCGTCCCGTACTGGACCAGGAAAGCCCACCCGAAATGCAGAACGTTGAGCACGGTGTTTGCGCGAGCGATCAATTCGGCCGGAAAGTAATCTCCGATGATCGCGTAGCTGAGGGCGATTGCTGATCCCACCACCGCCACAATGATCCATGACGGTGGCGGCAGGAAAGGTGGATGCAAGATCAGCGCGAGTTCGGCTGCAATGAACACAGCGGCTATGGTCGCGAACGACGTTTCAATGTTCTTGCCATGCCGGCGACGCACCGAATCGGCGACCGCACCGAGCAGCAATGCGCCAATGCTTAGGGCTACCGCCATGACGAGCATTTGTGTGACAAGGCTTGTTCGATCTAACTTTTCCACATCGCTCAGCCAAGACGCTGCCCACAAGGACTGCAGAGCCCATGCGGATCCGATGCATGTTGAAGAAATCGGCGTAATTCTCCAGAACCCCATCCGTTCGGACGGTCTTCAGGCTGACTATCTCTCGAGGGCTCTTCGTAGCTGCGTGTTGCTCTCGAAAAATAGATTACAGCGGCTGTGGTGGCACTGGATGCGGCAAGCACCTCAAATAGACCGCGCCAGCCTTCCAGTTACCAATGCCGCGGCTGGTGCGGTTGCCGTCACCGCGCCCAGTGCACCCAGAAACAGTGACCGATGCGTATGGCGGACTTCCACTACTTGCGCCCATGAGCCATACATTCAATAGTCTGCGCGCTTCCACTTTGTGTCGCCCCGGCACGAACTGAGTTCGACCGGCCGGTCTCCTTGGCATCGGTTCTCGGCCGGTCGAAATGCGCGTGACTAGAGCTTTAGGCTGCCCTCAGCCGATCTCGACGGGCTCGCCGCCCGACCGCTTGGCGACTTCGGCCGAAACTTGCCACATATCCTGGAGATCGCGGGCATGGATGCCTATGTGGCTTTGGCTAAAACCCTGCCGCTGCCCACATTAAGCGCCCCGTGTCGGCTTTGATCGCGCAGTTACTGAGCCAACGACCTGTGTTCGGAGCGCTGCAGGGACCTTGCCGGACACGGCCGCGGAACCGCTAGGTGAGCCCCCTGGGGTACGAAGCGGATCAAACGGATTCGTGGTCGGGCCGGGTGCGACATGCCGAGCTCGGTAGTCACTGTCTTTCCAAGCACAATAGCGCCGGCGGCCTGAGTGCTTGCTCAATTGATGATGTAGTTTCTTAGATCATTCGTCCTGGCCCCGGTAATTGCACGTCCAACTGAGTTGCGGCGCGGCGACCCAGATTGGAAAGAGCCGTACAAACCTGCAACTTGGAACGCAAAGGACGCAGCAATCCGGCGGTCTTCGCCGCTCTCTTGCAGGATTTCAAACAGACGACGGAGTTCGCGGAGTTAGGAGCGATGATATCACAGCGTGAGCGCGAGCAACTCGGCTGACGCGATACGCCTCAGCCCGCCGATGCAGGCTCTCACGATGAAGATTGATCGAAGCCGAAATCGATCGCCTTCTTCGTTGTTTTGCCCCATTCGCAGTGATGCTCGATCCGGTAATGCAAGGAGCGCCTGCGAGGGAGGCCCGTGGGCTCATGCGCCATGGATCGAGTTTTTCAAAGATTTGCTGAGCAATTGACCGAAAGCACGCATCGAGACGCAGCTCAGCAGAGCATGGCCGAGGTCGCCGCTGCGCTCAAACTGTCGTGCTTCGCATATCTCGCTCTTCCCCGCAGGCCAGGCAGTGCTCCCAACCTGATCTCGACATATCCACCCTCCTGGACCGCCACCTATCTGCAGCGCGGCTACGAATCCGTCGATCCGGTGGTACGTCGGGCAATGCGCCAGGCTAAGCCCTTCCGATGGGGACTTGGATTCGAAGCGCGAAATCAATCGGAGGCAGAACGCGCTCTGTTCGACGAAGCCGCCAAATTTGGGATTCGCTGCGGATTTACATTCCCTATCCACGATGACAAGGGCGCGATTGCCGCGCTGAGCTTTGCAAGCGACGATCGTCAAACTGGCTTCGAGCGCTCGCTGATCGAGCACGCCCAGAGCCTGCGGTTAATCGCAACGTTTTTCCATGCACATGCAAAACGCTTCTGGACGATAGATCGCATGGTCGGTGGGGTGGTGCTGTCTCCTCGCGAGTACCAGTGTCTCGAATGGTCCGCGCGTGGCAAATCAGCTGGGGAGATTGGGATCATTCTCGGCATCTCCGAGCGAACCGCGGGATTTCACCTGGATAACGCGCGCGCGAAGCTTGGCGTCAGCTCGCTTCGTCAGGCGATCGTGCTGTTGACCGAGTCAAAATCTCGAAAATAGATCAACCGCAAGCTGCAAGCACCTGTGCAACTCCACAGGATGTGCTTTCCTGCCTTCTCTGCTTGCTTGCCTGAAGCAAGGCAGGGAGGCAAGAATGATGCAGCTCATTATGCCGGGGTACTACGGCGAATTCATCGACGATCTCGCCGAGATGCACCGGCTCCGGTATCGCGTTTTCAAACAGCGCCTGGACTGGAACGTCGAGGTCAGTGGCGAGATGGAAGTCGACGAGTTTGATGTCCTTCGACCCGTGCACCTCCTGAACCGCTCGAACGCTGGACGTCTTCAGGGTTGCGTACGACTTCTGCCTTCGACCGGCCCAACCATGCTGAGAGACACCTTCCCGATCCTTCTGGACGGGCAGCCGGCGCCCCGAAGCGACAGGATTTGGGAGAGCAGTCGCTTCGCGCTCGATGTTCCTCCTGATGCGCCGAAGGCAAGTGGTGGACTTGCTGCCGCTACTTACGAGCTGTTTGCGGGCATGATTGAATTGGGCCTTTCGCTTCAACTGACTGAAATCGTTACTGTCACTGACGTCCGGATGGAACGCATTCTTCGGCGCGCGGGCTGGCCGCTCCGAAAAGTCGGAGAAGCTCGTCCTCTCGGAAACACCACGGCCATTGCTGGATACCTGGAGGTCTCGCCCGAAGCATTGCATCGCATCCGCAAAGCGGGACACATCTCAGGTCCGGTGCTCTGGGCTCCAGTCATCCAAGCGGCCGCCTAGGATCTGGAAGCAAGGACAATCCGGGGCATCGCCGCGCATTGAAGCGGAAAGCCCATCTGCTTAAGACTTACGATGCACAAACCACGTCGATCAACACCCTCCCTTCAAGCCAGCAAGGCAATCGAACTGAAACACCTGCAATCGGTCGTGGCTGCGGCTGATTGTGGCAGCCTCCGTCAAGCGGCGGAATTGCTGAGAACCCAACAATCGAGTCTCAGCCGAAAAATCAGCGAGATCGAATATCACCTGGGAATTGCGGTTTTTGAGCGCTTTAGCGGTGGTGTGCGCCCCACGCAGGCAGGCCGCAGTGTTCTTCGCCTGGCAAGGACAATTCTGGAGGAGTTCGATGCTCTCATCGCGACCGCGAGGGCTGTACGGAACAGCGAGGCTGGCCGGCTGAGTGTGGGGCTCTGCACCTCACTTTCCATTGGCAACCTGCAGACGTCCTTGCTGGATTTCAAGCAGCGATTCCCGCAAATCGAGCTTGTGACGATCGAGAAATCACGAACACGCCTCGCGACTGCACTTCGCAACGGCGTTATCGATATCCTGATCGTCACAGGGAACCTGCCGTTACTCGACAACAGAGTGATGCCGCTGTGGAGCGAACGTGTTCTGGTCGCCTTACCCCACGATCATCCCCTCACCGCGCGCGACACAGTCTATTGGACTGACCTGCGCGGCGAGACGGTCCTGCTGAGCCATTACGATCCGGGAAACGAGTTTGAAGATCTTCTGATTTCCAAGCTCGTGTCGCTTGAGGACCGTCCTAAACTCGAGCGACACGACGTCAGCCGCGGTATCATCAAGAGCCTGATCAGGATGAACACAGGAATTAGCCTGGTGCTGGAATCCGACATGGGCATCAACTATGCAGGCCTCGTCTACCGCGAATTGCGCGATGGAGCCGGTCCGAGCCGATTCGACTTTTCGGCATACTGGCGAGACGACAACGAAAACCCTGCGTTGGCTGCCTTCTTGAACTTGCTTTCTGAGCGCTATCCCTCGCCTCCGCTCCGACGTTGACGGCCCCGTCGAGCCTTCCGAAAACTTCTATCCGCTGCCATGAACCGCGCCAGCATGGGAGCGATAAGTTTGGCCGGCTCCCCGATCGGCTGTCCGCTCTCTTGTGCGAGGATTTCGGCGTATGCCACGAGATCCCTGTGGACACTCGCCGGCAGTTCATGCGTAATCTTGATCGGCTTATCATCTTCGATCGCTCCAAGTTTAAGCTTAGCCATCGTACCTCACCCTCTATACGGTTCGAGCACCAGGTCACGGTTGACGATCACCCGCACCGGAAATCCCGGACGAATCGTCAAGGTCGGCTGGATGTTGAGATTGCGGCGGACCACCTGCTGGCCCGCCTGGTTCATCGAGTCCCCCGCCCCGCGGCGGAGCGCAGCGATGAGGTCGCTGTTGGTGCTACCCGTATCTGACCCGGAATTCACCTCGGTGCCGACGGCGAGCAGCGTCGAAAGCGCAGCGGCCCCCAACAGCTCCTTCCAATGGTTGTCGACCTCATCCTCAAGCCCAGAATAGCCCGCGGCATCTGCGCCCGGCTGCCGCTCCAGTACGATCGACCGTCCATTTGGCATGATGAGGCGCGTCCACACCAGGAGCACGCGCGATTGGCCAAATGCGACTTGGCTATCATACGTCCCGATCAACCGGGCTCCTTGCGGGATAAGGCGAGCTCGCCCGGTAGGGGAATCATATACCGCTTCTGTGACTTGGGCCGTGATCTGCCCAGGCAGGTCGGACCGAATCCCCGTGATGAGAGCAGCCGGAATGAGCGTTCCCGCCTGGACCACAAAGGGAGAGACCGGTCTTGCCAGGCGATCGGGACTGGTGGTTCGACGGTCAACGGAAGCACTGACGAACGCAAGTTTTCGATCCTGGCCATTCTGGGCAAATGCTTCGTCGGATGATGGCGCTGCATTTGATTGGGCTTCACTTGCCGATGTGACAGGAGCCTGTGCGCGGACGTTCGTGCTGGCAAACACCTTGCTGGTGCGTGCCGCCTCGCTCTCCTGATTGACGCGCTGCTGTTCGGCGTCAACACCGAGCGGGCTGGACGTCGATGAGCCCTGTGCTGCAACGATCGGCCGGCCAAGATCGCCTGGTAAAGGCGGTCCAAGGCGCGGCACCTCCTTCGGGATTTCAGCATAATCCTTCGGCAAGTTTGCAAGCTGATCGGCGACATTGTGGTGGTCGGTCGCGTAAAGCTCCTCGGCGGCCGGCGTGCGCGATCGCTTCTCCTGCAGAGCCCAGAAGACCGCACCAGAGATGAGCACCAGCAAAAGGGCGCTGCCACCCGCAAGCACCTTGCGCGATAGGCGCGTAACTTGCGGCCGATCTGGCCGAAGCCGAAGCGTTTCGGCGATATCTTCCGGCGGCTTAACCCGAGGAGCGTCCTTGGGTGTGTCATTCGGCTGGCCAGTATCGGTCACAGCGACCTCCCGTCGGTTCGGACGATCCTGACCTTCCGCTGGTGCTCCTCGCCCAGCCTCAGTTCCGCGGCCGCAAACAGCCGGTCGACGATCAGCACATTGCGGTAAGCGCGATAGTTGACGAGCTCGGTCTTGCCGTCAGGCCCGATCACGAACAGCGGCGGCATCTCGCCCTGGCCGATGCCGGGTGAAAACTCGATGTAGACCTTGCGCCCATCGTCATAGGCATTGACAGGACGCCAAGGCGGGCTGTCTCCCTCGATGGCGTAGCGGTAACGGCGCTGCGCCTGGTCCGAGATGACGGGTGTGGGCGGCAGAGCTCGACCACGCGCGGTCCGATCCTCGGGATAGAACCATGCGACCTGTGGCATGTAGGGCTTTTCCCGGGAGCGGAGCTCGATCAGGTAAGTGCGCCGATCGGTGTTGACCACGAGATTGGTCTCGATCGCCGGACGTGTCGGCTTCACCATGATGTGCACACGTCGCGTGTCGCCGCTGCCGCTTTCGGTGTCGCCGACCACCCAACGCACGGTATCACCCGCGGCAACTGGTCCCGACCCGATCAGTTGCTCGCCGAGCTCCAGCGCAATGTCGGTGATCTGCCCCGGCGCGGCATAGACCTGATAGAGAGCGCCCGGACTATACGAAAACACCTGCACCGCATTGAAGTAGCCTGCCTTGCGCGGCTGCACACGTGCGGCGTCATTTGCGGTCTCAATCCGCTCGACGGGCTCTTTAGCTTCCGCGTTCTTGCCGCCGCGTGCCGCCTTCCAGGCCGGTGGAACATGCAGCGGCCGCGGCCGATCGTCGGCAAGCGCCGGCAGATCTGGAGCCGGCGGGACATCGCTATCGTAACTGATTTGCGGCGGCTTGAACGTGGTGCACCCGCCAAGGGTGGACACACCAATAGCGAGAGCCAGAGCCAGGCTCGGGCGGACCCTCTGTGACGCGATAACGAGACCTGACGGCATGACTAGCCCAGCTCCTTCGACCAGTTGATGGCGTTGACGTAAATGCCAAGCGGATTCTTGCGGAGGCGATCGAGATCGCGAGGCATCTCCACGATGATCGTGAGGATCGCGCTCCACCGCTCGGTTGCGGCCAGCTGACCGTTGTCGTAACGGCGTTCGACCCAGGCGAGGCGAAAACTCTCAGAGGACGCCCGAATGACGCTCGAGACCTCGATCGCAATTTGCGTCTTGCCGAGCTTGGCGAATGGATCGTTGTTGCGGGCATAATCATTCAGCGCGACGGCGCCGCGATCGGTTGTAAAGTCGTAGGCGCGGAGCCAGTTTTCGCGCAGCACAATGGCGTCCGTCGGCAGGCCTCGCACATGCTCGATGAAGCGCGCCAGGTGAAAGGCTACTTGCGGATCGGTCGGTTGATAGCTGGCGTTTGCCGGAGCAACCGCTTTTGCTTCCCCCAATTGATCGACCTCGACCACCCAGGGCGTGATCGTCCCATGCGCCGATTGCCAGACCAGGGTGCCGGCGAAACCAGCGGATAAGAAGAGGCAGCCAAAGGCCATCAGGCGCCAGTTCTTGGCCTGCACGCGCGCAGACCCAATGCGATCATCCCAGATTTGAGCTGCGCGTTGATAGGGGGTGACGGCTTCTGGCGTGCGGCCATAGTGAACGGCCGATCGTTTGAACATTGCGAGACCTCAAGTGACGGGTGAGAAAACGGAATCGGTCGATCAGAAGAGTCAGCGGTCATGTTGGGAGAGGTCGACAGATCCGCCGCCCCCGCCGGGATCACCCGAACGGATCGCGTGGGTTGCCGCTGATGCGCCATGGCTGATCGTCTGCGCTCTCTTCATGCGCCGAACCCAAGCGGGCGCATTGTCGGAAGGTCTCGAGGCGTCCCCTTCTCCCTTACCCACGTCGCTCGCCGCTCCACCAAGCCCAGCTGCGACCGAGCGCAAGGGACTAGCAGCCTTGGACGCGCTCGCCTCGGAGCCGGACTGGCTCCCCGCCCGAAACACGCCCATGGTGCCGCTTGCAATCGCACTTCCACCTCGTAGCGAGCCTCCAATCGCGCCGCCGGCGAGACCGGCAGCGCCGGCCGCAAGGCCAGCGCCAGCCGCAACGACTCCACCGGCGGCAAGTCCCGTCCCAACTGCGCTGCCTGCGCCGAGCTGGGGACCTCCGGAGACGATGCCGTTGGCAATCCCGGGTCCGAAAATGCCTAGGCCCAACAAGGCGAGAGCGCCGAGCACCAGCGCCATCGCGTTCTCGATGGTCGGCTGGTTGCCGCCGAAACCTGCCGTGAACTGCGAGAATAGGGTCGATCCAATGCCGACGATGACGGCGAGGACCAAAACCTTGACGCCGGAGGAGATGACGTTGCCCAGCACCCGTTCGGCCGCAAAGGCGGTCTTGCCGAACAAACCGAAGGGGATCAGGACGAAACCTGCAAGCGTCGTCAGCTTGAACTCGATCAGCGTGACGAAGAGCTGGATCGCGAGAATAAAGAAGGCCAGCAGCACCACGATCCAGGCGAACAGCAGGACCGTGATCTGGACGAAATTCTCAAAAAAGCTGACATAGCCCATCAGCCCCGAGATCGAGTCCAGGATCGGGCGGCCGGCATCGAGCCCCACCTGCGCGATCCGGCCTGGCCTCAAAAAATCGGCCGATGACAGACTCGTGCCCGAGGCTTTGAGGCCAAGACCAGCAAAGCTCTCGAAGACGATGCGGGCGAGGCTGCTCCAGCTGCCGATCAGATAGGCAAAGACACCGACAAACAAGGTTTTCTTGACGAGCCGGGCAAGAACCTCCTCATCACTTCCGAGGGACCAGAACAGGCCCGCAAGCGTGAGGTCGATTGCAGCTAACGTCGTGGCGAGATATCCGACTTCGCCCCCGACCAGGCCGAACCCGGAATCGATATAGCGGGTGAAGGTTTCCAGGAACTGGTCGATGACGGAGGTGCCGCCCATTGCTCACTCGCTTTGGCTTGGAATGGAGGGTGAGAGGGAGGGGACGCGGCTTTCGTCCTTGCGCGGCAGCGCGGAGGAAAATGGCGCCGTTCCCCGGCCACTATCCAAAGGGTCTACCGATCCGCTTTTCCCCAAGAACTGGCTGCGCCGTTCCGCCCAGATCCTCTGGCATTCGAGCAGAGCCTCTCTCTGCTCGTAGGTGACGGTGCGGCATTGCTCGAGCTTTGCCGCCGTCGGATCGGGCTTCGCGGCGGGCGAGGCGGAAGATTGGGTCCCGCTTTCGTCGCCGCGCAGGCGAACGGCGCAGGCGGCGACGACCAGGACCGTGAGGCTAACTGCCACCGCCATCGGCAGCCGTTCAAATCTGTTCTTTATCATCAGTGGAACATCTGCACGGTTGTCGGTTGATAGCCCTGACCTTGGGTCAGAAAGCGCCGCAGCTGCTCCCTCCCCTGATCCTGGGCACTTGCTCTTTGCGCGGCTTCGAGCGTTTGCGCGCGACCTTGCGAGGCCATGGTCGCGGTGAGATCAGCAAGCTGCTGCGCTTGCAGCGCAAGGAGCTGGTTGCCGGCTTGGCTTGCCTGCAGCGCGCCCGACGCGCCCTGGCTCGCCGTGACCAGGGCCGACATCTGGGTCCGGTTGGTGTCGAGATTGCCGACGACGGTTGCCTGCACCCGCATGGCGTCCTGCAGGGCGGCAACCGCATTCTGCCAGCGTGTTTGGGCGTTGGCGACGAGGAGCCCATTGGACATGCTTGCGGATGCCGGCGCATAAGTCGTTGAGAACGCGCGATCGATCTGCTGGACATCGTAGGTAATGCGCTGCGCTTGGCTGAGCAGCTGCTGCGTGCGCTGAATCGATTGTTCGAGCTGCTGCAAGGACGAGTACGGCAGGCTCGCCAGGTTCTTCGCCTGATTGATCAACATCTGCGCTTGGTTTTGCAGCGAGGTGATCTGGTTGTTGATCTGCTGCAGCTCGCGCGCCGCCGTGAGCACATTCTGCACATAGTTGTTGGGATCGAACACGATCCACTGTGCCTTCCCTTCGCGGGGCGCTTGGGCCAGGCTAATTGCGATGATACTTGCTGCCAAAAGCGGACGAAGACGGCTCATGACAAGCCTCCTTCCTTTGCGAGCTGCGGAATGAGATTGCAGGCCCAGCCGAGGTCGCGCGCCCGAAGCCAGCCGGTGACGAACTCGTCTCGTCCGTGCTCGGCTAGCACCCGCTCGATGAGGGCCTGATCGGTCGTGGACGACGCGGCCACAAAGGCCAGCGCGATTTCGCCAAGACCAAGCTCGAACAGCCGGTTGCCCCGGCGCGACTGGCAGTAGTAGTCGCGCTTTGGCGTCGCGCGGGCCAGGATCTCGATCTGACGATCGTTCAGTCCAAAGCGCCGGTAGACGCCTAAGATTTGCGGCTCGATAGCGCGGTCATTGGGAAGCAGGATCCGGGTCGGACAGCTCTCGATGATGGCCGGCGCAATTGCGGAGCCGTCGATATCGGCCAGCGACTGGGTCGCAAACACGACGGAGGCGTTCTTCTTGCGCAGCGTCTTCAGCCATTCGCGGAGCTTGCCGGCAAAATCGGCATCGTCGAGCGCAAGCCAGCCCTCATCGATGATGAGCAGGGTCGGACGGCCGTCGAAGCGATCCTCAATCCGGTGGAACAAATAGGAGAGAACCGCCGGCGCGACACCGGTCCCGATCAACCCGTCGGTCTCAAACACCTGGAGGGAGCCCTCTCCCAGCCGCTCGCCTTCCGCATCGAGCAACCGCTCAAACGGACCGCCGAGGCAATAGGGTTGCAGCGCGCGCTTCAAGGCATTGGACTGGAGAAGAACGGAGAGGCCTGTCAGCGTCCGTTCCCCAACTGGCGCCGAGCCGAGCGAGGTCAAGGCCGACCAGACATGATCCTTGGTCTCGGGCGTGACCTCGATGCGCTCGCGCGCGAGGATCGATGCGATCCAATCGGCAGCCCAGCCCCGCTCCGCGACATCGTCGATGCGCGCAAGCGGCTGGAGCGCCACGAATTCTGCCGAGTCTCCACCGACCGCGCCGCCGAGATCATGCCAGTCGCCACCCATGGCGATCGCCGCCGCACGGATCGACCCACCGAAATCAAAGGCAAAGATCTGCGCTTTCGGATATCGCCGGAACTGCAGCGCCATGAGCGCGAGCAGCACCGACTTCCCGGCGCCGGTCGGTCCAACGATCAGAGTGTGTCCGACATCGCCGACATGGAGCGAGAAGCGGAAAGGCGTCGATCCTTCCGTCTTGCCGAAGAACAATGGAGGCGCCTTGAAATGATGGTCCCTCACCTCTCCCGCCCAGACCGCCGAGAGCGGGATCATGTGGGCGAGATTTAGCGTTGACACCGGCGGCTGGCGCACGTTTGCATAGACCTGTCCCGGCAGGCTGCCGAGCCAGGCCTCAACGGCATTCACTGTCTCGGTCATGGAGGTAAAGTCCCGGCCCTGGATCACCTTTTCAACGAGGCGTAGCTTTTCGTCCGCCGCGAGCGGATCCCGGTCCCAGACCGCGACGGTTGCCGTCACAAAGGCCTCTCCAATTTGATCCGAGCCGAGCTCCTGGAGCGCGTGATCTGCATCCAAAGCCTTGTTGTGGGCATCGGTGTCCAGAAGCGTGGACGCCTCGTTGGTCATCACCTCCTTCAGGATCGCGGCAACCGACTTGCGCTTGGCAAACCATTGCCGCCTGATCCTGGTCAGGAGTTTTGTTGCATCCGTCTTGTCGAGCATGATCGCTCGCGTGGACCAGCGGTACGGGAATGCGAGGCCGTTGAGATCATCGAGGATCCCGGGCGTCGTCGCGCTCGGAAACCCGACAACCGTCAGGACACGCACATGCGCGTCACCCAGCATCGGCTCAAGCCCGCCCGTCAGCGGCTGATCGGCAAGCAGCGCATCGAGATACATCGGGATTTCCGGCACCCGAACACGATGCCGCTTGGTCGACACCGTCGAGTGCAGGTAGGTGAGCGTTGCCTCGTCATCGAGCCAGCCGCATTCCGGCATAAAGCCCTCGACGAGCTGCAGCACGCGGTTGGTCCTGTCGAAGAAGCCACTCAGCACCTCGCGCGCATCCGCTCCCGCGCTGCGATGGCTGCCCTCGTACAGGAGACGCTCTGCCACAGCTGCACTCTCTGCAGGCGGCAGATAAAGGAAGGTTAGGTAGTAGCTCGATTCATAATGGCTGCCGGCCTCCTCGAATTGCGCTTTGCGCTCCGCATCCACCAAGGCGGATGCGACATCCGGGAATGTGTCGGGCGGATAGCGCCCTGCCGAATGCCGTTGCGCCTCTACGAAAACCGCCCAGCCCGATCCGAGACGCCGGAGCGCATTGTTCAGGCGGCTTGCGACGGCAACAAGCTCAGCCGGCACGGAACTGTCGAGATCCGGCCCCCTGAACCGCGCCGTCCGCTGAAGCGAGCCGTCCTTGTTCAATACAATTCCCTCGTCGACCAGAGCAGCCCAGGGCAGGAAATCAGCAAGGCGCGTGTTTGAATGGCGGTATTCGGCAAGATTCATCATGGGACTACTCTCAAGCGCTGAGGTGACCGGGAACACGAACGTGCCGGCGCACGACTTCGACGAATTTCGGATCGCGTTTTGCGGGCCAGACCGCGGCCATGTGGCCGATGAAGGCCAGCAGAAGGCCGGCCAGCCACAAGCGCAGACCGAGGCCGAGTGCTGCGGCCAATGTGCCGTTGACAATGGCAACCGATCGCGGTGCCCCGCCCATCAAGATCGGCTCGGTCAGCGCACGGTGGACAGGGGCGACAAAGCCCGGGACTGCCTCATCCATCAGATCACCACCCCGCCGCCGAACGAGAAGAACGACAGGAAGAAGCTCGAGGCGGCAAATGCGATCGACAGACCGAACACGATCTGGATCAGCCGCCGGAAGCCGCCCGACGTGTCGCCGAATGCGAGCGAGAGACCGGTCACGATGATGATGATGACCGCGATGATCTTGGCCACGGGTCCTTCGACCGATTGCAGGATCTGATTGAGCGGCTGCTCCCAGGGCATGTTCGAGCCGGCGGCCCAGGCCGGCACGCTGGCCAGGTACAGACAAGCGAATGCCGCAACCGATGTGAGACTTCGCCTGAGAGAGGATGGTGCGTTCATGATTGATCTCCGATTTTCGACAGGCTGTAGTCGCCTGATGGTCCAAGCCCGGTGACAGAAGCGAGTTCGCTCAAACGCCGTTCGGCACCACGGCCAGAGAGCACGGCGATGACGTTGATGGTCTCGGCAATCAGCGCGCGCGGGACCGTGACGACGGCCTCCTGGATCAGCTGCTCGAGCCGGCGGAGCGCGCCAAGCGCGGTGCCGGCGTGGATCGTGCCGATTCCGCCCGGATGTCCCGTCCCCCAGGCCTTGAGCAGGTCGAGCGCCTCGGCCCCGCGCACCTCGCCGACCGGGATACGATCAGGGCGCAGGCGAAGTGACGAGCGCACAAGTTCGGACAGCGAGACGACACCATCCTTGGTCCGCAGCGCCACGAGGTTCGGCGCCGTGCACTGAAGCTCCCGCGTATCTTCAATGAGAACGACGCGATCCGAACCTTTGGCCACCTCCGCCAGAAGCGCGTTCGTCAGCGTCGTCTTGCCGGTTGAGGTGCCGCCGGCGACCAGGATGTTCTTTCGCGCGGCAACCGCATCACGAAGCGCGTTCGCCTGCGCCGAGTCCATGATGCCGGCAGCGACATAGTCGTCCAGGCCGAAGACAGCGACCGCCGGTTTGCGGATCGCGAAGGCGGGCGCGGCAACCACCGGCGGCAGCAGGCCTTCGAAGCGTTCCCCGGTCTCTGGCAGCTCAGCCGAGATTCGGGGCGAGCCGGCGTGAACCTCAGCGCCCACATAGTGCGCGACGAGCCGGACAATTCGCTCGCCGTCGGCAGCCGACAGACTCTCGCCGGTATCGGTAAGGCCGCTCGACAGCCGATCGATCCATAGCCGGCCATCAGGGTTCAGCATCACCTCAACGATCGACCGATCTTCCAGAAAGCCCGCGATGGCAGGCCCCAGCGCGGTGCGGAGCATGCGCGCTCCGCGCAACTCGGCTTCCGAATCAAATGAATGGATCGCCACGACTGCCCCCCAGTTGAGTGAGGCAGCTAGCGTCCAGCCACCTCACATGAGGACAGCTAGAAAAAGCAGAACCTGCGCGACAGCAACAATGGGACCATGTCAATCGTAGTCTGGCGTAGAAGAAGAAAGATTCGGGACGATCGCTTTTTAACGCCCCTAACATCATGAGCCGGGACATCAGTCGGCGACATGCTGGCTTCACCACTCCGCATGATCGTCCGCTTCCAGGATGGCGAGCTCGGCTGGTCGAATAACGGCCTCAACCGAATTCCAGCCTCCCGCCGGTTGACGTGTGACCGAAGTGCCAACCGTCCGTTTCCGGCGCTCGAGCCACGGGACGGCGGCGAACCAGACCAGCGCTGCCACCTGTAGCAAAACGTTCACACCGAATGCGGTCTGATAGGCCGTTAAAGGATAGTGCCCCGCCTCCAGAGGCCATTGCTCCAGAATCAGGCCCGTCCCGTACTGCACGACGAAAGCCCAGCCGAACTGCAGGACATTCAGACCGCCATTGGCGCGCGCAACCAGTTCGGCCGGGAAATAATCCGCTATCATGGCGTAGGCCAGAGCAGTCGCTGATCCGGCCACCGACACTACGCACCACGGCAAGAGTGATGGCCAGGGCGGATGCAGGACCAGCACAAGCTCCGCCACAATCAACATCGCCGCGACCAAACCAAACAGGGCCTCGATCTTCTTAGCCCGGCGGCGCACCCAGTTGGCAAGGACGCCCAAGACCACAGCGCCGAGACTCAGGGCGACCGCCATCACGAATAGTTCGTTGACGAGTGTCATTCGATCCAGCCGCTCCACATCGGAAAGCCAGGGCGCCGCCCATAAGGATTGCAGTGCCCAAGCGGACCCGATGCAGGTCGCCGATAAGGGCGCCATTCTCCAGAACCGCGCATCCGAATAGACGGTTTTCAGAGTGGCGGGCGTCCTGGAGCGCTGTGGCCCAGTGGTTCGTTCGGGAACCACGAGATAGATCAAGATGGCAGCAAGCGCGCTTGCGGCGGCCAGCACGCCGAATAGACCCCGCCATCCGATCCAGTCCAGGAGCGCCTCCGCAGGTGCTGTTGCAGTGACGGCGCCCAATGAGCCCAGCATAATCATGTAGCCATTGATGAGCGCCATGCGTTCTCTTGGAAACCAGAGGACAATGATTTTCAGCCCGGACATCAGGGCTGCTGCACTCCCAAGTCCGACAATCGCGCGAGCAAAAAGAAGCGACAAAAATCCCGTCGATAGCCCAAAGAGTGCGGCCCCCCTGCAGCAACAGCCAAGAGCACGCTCTGGACCCGGCGCGGCCCAAAGCGATCAAGCAACATGCCGACCGGAATCTGGGCCGCCATAACCACCAGGAAATAGATTGACGTGAGCAGCCCGACATCGGCAGCGCCAAGCCCGAGATCAGAGGCGAGGCGCCCAGCAATGAGCGTATTGATGGTCCGGAACAGGTAGGAAAGGTAGTACCCGGCCGCGAAGGGAAGAAACACGCACGCGATGAGCCGCCAGAAGGGACAAGACTCAGCGCGCTTTGCGGGCGATGTTTTCGCGCTCGTTCGCTTCGGCGCGTTTCTGCCGGGCTGCTTAATCGCCTCAACAAAAGGAGTTCGGAAGGTTTCGAAAGTTTGGATTGCTGCCGCCCTCCTCGGCGGCAGCGCTCGGCTCGGAGTTCCCATCCGCTGCGACTGCGGACAGACCTTCCTTTCTCGGCTGTTCTTCTGCCGCGCCTTGTGGCGCGCCGCCATGAGCTTCACCGGCAGGTCGACTGCGCCTGCCCAGCTGATCGATCGTCTCCTGGATCAATGGCTGACCGAGCCGTACCCGCCGTTCGACCTGTTCCGCCAATACCTTGAAACGCTGCTGCCCGAGCAGGCACGCCTCCCGCTGCCCGGATGGCAGCATGGGCGGCGTCACGGTGAGGTGATAGCGCGCATGCAGGGCTACCGTCTCGCCGATGATCGCGATCTCGCGCTCGAGCCTGGCCATCTGGCCACTTATCCGGACCAGAGCCTCATCAACGAGCCCCTCGATGGGTGGTGCAGGATTCAGGAATCGTTCAAGCGCCGCCTCGACGACCATGCTCTTGCCGAGTCCCGGGCGTTCGGTCGCAACTTCAAGCCGCTGAAACATGCTCTCGGAGAGCTGAACGGTGACCTTCTTGGTTCGCTCTCCTTCGTTCGGGCTCGGCTGCGCATCGCTGTCGGATTGATTCACGATCGAGCTGGGCTGGCCTCCAGGCTCTCCATCGACTTGCATTTCTGTCACTCCCCGATTGGCGACCGCGACCTGCCCGCGCACCCCGGTACGCGCGGCGTCGATTTCGGAATCGAAACGGCTGAATCGCCCCCAGCGATGATGGACTTGACACAAGGGCCAATCGGAACGTCGCTTCAACCGCACCGACATCTGTGTCGTAGTCTGGCGTAGCCAAAGAAAGACAAGGCGGTCTCAAGAAGAGCTGGATCTGTCAGTCTGTGTCATTCGCGGGCAGCTAACGGCCTGTTGGGGGCCCCGGAGCTTTGAGTGGCGCGCCCATCGTTTGCGGGCTTCATGGCGTGCTGCCGATTTGCGGGTCGGCTTATCTGACCCAGCGCCGCATACTGCCACAAGCTGCCAGCGCGCATTTGAGGCGCGCGTACTGATTACTCGGGCGTCTCAGAGGCGTGCATGTCGATGCTCACCTCTTTCAGGACCGTGGATCCGCTTGCGAGCCGCCGTCCGAGCGCCTCAACAAAGCGATCGTAACGTTCCGCGCCCTTGGCGCGCGCGGCGGGCGTCGAATGCTCGGGGAGCGCGGGCGTTGAGGTCAGCCAGAAGCGGATGAAGAGCGCGATGGTCTCAAGCGTGATGCCATCATTGCGCTCCAGGCGTTCGAGCACGCGCGCGATGCGGTCCAGACGCTTGGCGATTGTCGCCTCGCGCCGATCGGAATCATCCGGAGAAAGAAAGGCGGAGATCGCGGCCTCGGCGACCAGGGACTTGGGCTGCCCCCGGCGTTGTGCGAAGGTCTCAAGGGTTTTGAAGGTTTCCGGATCGAGATAGATACTGAGCTGAATCTTTTTCACGCTGCCCCGATCATAGGTCCATCCCATCGTCTGCGTCGAGGCTCACGGTCCGCGCGACGCCCTGCATGGAGCGGCTCAGAGCTTGTGCCTGGACGGCATCGGCATCGCCTTCATCGAGGTCGGCGTCGAACTCATGTTCGCCGAGCGGCGCCTTGATCTCGATCTCCTCATGTTCCGGCAATTCCGGCTCGCGACGCAAACCACCGTTGGCCTGGTCGCTCCTGCGCTTGCGTCTGGTCAGTAGCTCGACTGATGGCGGAATTGGAGCGCCGGCCGACCAGTCATCCGGTCCTGCGGGCAAGGTACGCGGTTCGAAGCGCGGCGGCTTCAACACACGTCGCTGGAACTGCGGATCCTCATAGTAGCGGACTTTGGTGGCGCGCACCGGGTGCACCCCGGAAATCATCACGATCGCGTCTTTAGGCGAGAGTTGCATGACCTCGCCTGGCGTCAGCAGCGGCCGCGAGGTCTCCTGACGGCTGACCATGAGGTGTCCAAGCCACGGGCTCAATCGGTGCCCGGCATAGTTCTTCATGGCGCGCAATTCGGTCGCGGTTCCGAGCGCGTCGGAGACGCGCTTGGCGGTACGCTCATCATTGGTCGAGAAGGCGATCCGGACGTGGCAATTGTCGAGGATGGCATGGTTCGGCCCATAAGCGCGTTCGAGCTGATTGAGGCTCTGGGTGATCAGAAAGCTGCGGATGCCGTAGCCTGCCATGAAGGCGAGCTGGCTCTCGAAGAAGTCGAGCCGGCCGAGTGCTGCAAACTCATCCAGCATGAGAAGGAGTTTCCGCCGGCGCCGGTCTGGATCCAGGCTTTCGGTCAACCGCCGCCCGATCTGGTTGAGGATGAGCCGCATCAAGGGTTTGGTACGAACGATGTCGGATGGAGGCACGACGAGATAGAGTGAGACGGGCTCGGCGCCGTCGACGAGATCGCAGATCCGCCAATCGCTTCGCGCGGTGATCTTGGCAACCACCGGATCGCGATAGAGTCCCAGGAAGCTCATCGCGGTCGAGAGCACGCCGGAGCGCTCGTTCTCGCTCTTGTTGAGAAGCTCGCGCGCGGCCGAGGCGACAACGGGATGAGCGCTACCTCCAAGATGCGGGGTTGCGAGCATTGCGTTGAGCGTAGCGTCGATCGGGCGGGAGGGATCGGACAGGAAATTGGCGACGCCTGCGAGGGTCTTGTCGCCCTCGGCGTACAGGACATGCAGGATTGCGCCGACCAGGAGAGAGTGGCTGGTCTTTTCCCAGTGGTTGCGGCGTTCGAGTGCCCCTTCCGGGTCAACAAGGATATCGGCGATATTTTGGGCATCTCGCACCTCGCAATCACCACGACGGATCTCGAGAAGTGGGTTGTAGGCAGCGCTGGCCGGATTGGTCGGGTCGAATAGGAGCACTGGCCCAAATCGCGCGCGCCAGCCGGAAGTCAACTGGAAGTTCTCGCCCTTGATGTCATGAACGATGGTGGACGCCGGCCAGGTCAGAAGGGTCGGTATGACGAGGCCCACGCCCTTGCCCGAGCGCGTCGGAGCAAAGCAGAGCACATGCTCCGGTCCGTCATGCCGTAGATAACGCCCCTCAAAACGTCCGAGCACGACGCCATCAGGCCCCAAGAGTCCCGCGCGCCTGACCTCGCGCGAATCGGCCCAGCGCGCTGAGCCGTAGGTGGTGACGTCCCTCGCCTCATGGGCCCGGAACACCGAGAGCATCATTGCCAGCGCGATTGCCGCAATTCCTCCGCTTGCGGCGATGGCGCCGCCCTCAAGGAAGATCACGGGCGCGTAAGCATCGAATTTGAACCACCAGGCGAAGAAGGCAGCCGGCTGATAGATCGGCCAACCCCCGAGACTGAACCAGGCGGGTCCAAGCTGCGGCTGGAAGGCGAGCCGCCAAGCCGTCCATTCGGTCGCCGCCCACAGAAAGGCGAGCACGACCAGACAGACCAGGATAACCTGATGCCAAATGATCTTTGTCGCGGACATTGTGGAGATCTGGACGGCATCCATGAGCCGAGCGCAACCACAGCGCCGGGATGTCGCAGTCCCGCGCACAAAACTGTAGCGTTCGGCGGGTCGGGGTGAAACGTGTTCGGAGCTGCCCTCTGGGCGAGCGACTGGGAGGACACAAGTCCAGACCAGGAGCCAAGATGCGTGATCGAGCGGTTAGAGTCTGCAAGAACGTCATTCTGTTTGCACGATGCCCAGACCTGGACCGCCGCGATGATACGGGGCTTCCTGCGTTACCTGCATGGCAAGGGCTATCGGGGTGGGCATTTGGCGCCAGCGGCCTCGACCGGGACGAACGCCGAGATGGCTCGTTGGTCGTGGCCCCGGGCCGCGTGGCGCGCACACCGCGCCACAGAATTAGCGTGTCAAAGTGAAAGGCCGCTCTTGCCTCAGCTCGCGATCGCCATCTCTGCACGATCGTTTGTTGATCTTGGTGTCCTCGCTGGATGCGATGACGGCTCTCACTCTGGCGGAGGAGAAGCAGCGGCTCCAGCCGACGTTCCTGGTGCGTGCTTTGTGCCGCAGCAGGAGTTCCAAAAATGGCCTGCATCTTGCTTCGACGATCGCATATGAAACCGGACTTGTGAAGGCGACCACCGAACCCAAAGCGCATGACTTGCAGCACGGAGACAAAAGGAATGAACGATGCAATGGCCGATCTGTTGTTTTTGGCCGCGGCGAGCGAAGGCGAGGTGGCTAACCTGGTTCCGGATAAAAATCTGAATCGTCTTGCGGCCAAGGAGCGCGCGTTGAGGAAAGGCTGGATCGTGCTCAAGCGTAAGGTGAGAGATCCGGCTTGTGGTGGGCAGGTCGAGGTCTTCCGCGTGACCGACGTCGGCAGAGCGCGCCTGGAGGAGCTTGGTGCTCGCAATGGTGCCGTCGAGCGCTTCAAAGTGATGCTAAACTGAGCCATTGGCCGCCAGATCACCGATCGCCGCAGAGATCGACGGATCAAATCGAAAGTCCGCGCTTCCGGCCAAAGCTCCAGTCCACCCCTCCGGGACCAGCAATACCGTTCACCTGGCGACCCAGTTCGTGCTCTAGCTTGGGTATCCAAGGCACAAGCTGAAAGCCGAGGCCGTTGTCGATCATGGCAAAGCGGCCCGAGGCAAGCGATAACCTCCGGCGATAAATTCCCGAAATAGATTCGCCTGCCTCCGCAGGCAAGTGCGCCAGCCCCGTCTCGGAGGCCAAACGCCGGCCTATCCCCTCGAGTTCGCGGCGGCGGAGTGTCTCGATCAAGTTGCGGCCGAGCATCACCTTGTCTCTCGCCCGGCGTGCCAGCCCCTGTCCTGCCAGCACGTCGATGCGCCGATCAAGCGCATGCCGCACATCTGCACCAAAACCGGCGCGCGAGAAATCGGCAGACTGGCGCGCCACAAGCTGCCGGTCGAGCCACGTCGCGCCTTCCGCTGCGACCTGCTGGTCAATGGCGAGTTCGGAGCGTACCGCGAGCGCGATCCGTGTTCGGCCACGCGCGTCCTCGAACCGCCGGAGCTCCACAATCCCACCGATCGGCCCATCGCCGGCCGCCTCGATCTCCGACAGCTTCAGGTGATGCACGCGACCGTCGACACCGTCGACGATGGCAAACGCTGAGCCCTTCAGCTCGTCATCGTGGCCCCGTGCGAGGAGACGGCCGACAATGGGCTCGCCGTGGCGTTCGGCTTCGAGCGCCCAGGATGATGGTGGGCGCGCGGCGCCGTCTTTCGCGAGGCTCTTGTGAAGCCGCTTGATGATATCGCCGCGCTCGCCCAGGTTACGCAAACGCGGTTCCACGTCCCCGGGGAGTACCCAGCGTGCAGGCCCCGCAGGCTCCGCCAAGCCGAGCCGCTCAAGTGTCCGCAACCGCCCGATCCGAATCTCCCGTAACGGGTCACCCCCGGCATCCCGGTCTGGCCTCAAATCAATCACTCCGTCCGCCGCGCCAGCTTCCCGAGCCAGCCCCCGGTCAAGCCTGGTCCAGCGTTCGGCCGTCACCTCCGCTTCGAGGACTTGGCGGACCTCGAGCTCCGATCGCGGGCCAAGCTCGCGCGTGACGAGATCGCCAGCGCGGGCGCGCAAGCCGGTTGCGATATAGTCGCGGCTGATGACGAGGTCTTCTCCATCATCGGCCCGGCCGCGCACGAGAATATGGATGTGCGGATGCTCGGTGTTCCAATGATCGACCGCAACCCAATCAAGGCCAGTACCGAGGTCGCGAGAGGCCTGATCCATGAGCTCACGCGTGAAGCTGCGCAAACTGGCGAGTTCGCCCGCATCGTCGGGCGAGACGATGAACCGGAAGTGATGCCGGTCGCCCTCGCAGCGCTCGGCGAACGTGCGGCCATCGGCGTCATCGCCCGCCGCGTCAAAGAGTCTGCCCGGTGTCCCATCGCGGGTGACCCCGTCGCGCTGGAGATAACCGATATGCGCGCGCAGCGCGCCCGGCGAACGCATCGGACGCACGACCCGCGCCTTGACCATGGCGGTTCGTGCGCGGTTGTTGAGGAGCCGCGTCGCTGCAAGGCTCGCTGCGCGACCGCGCCCAAACCTGCTGCCACCGACGCGGCTGCCCCGCGAGAGACCGCCGGCCTTCTGAGCAGCCTTGAGCGCCTGCGCCAAGAACGGCTTTATCCGAGGCGCGCGCGTCGAACGGATGCGGCCTGGGCGGATGCGGAAATCGTCGTTGCCGGTCATCTTGCCCGCCGGAACGTGTCGAAAACCGAGCGATAACGGGGAGTTGCCGCAAATCGCAAGTTGCGTCGCCCATTCCCAATGTTTTGGGGGTCATTGAAATCGAGGCAGTTTCGCCCAGAACCGACCGGCCGCACCTTGCGGCTTTTATCCTGCCCTCCCCGGTCGCTCACTCCCGGCTCTCTGCCGACCCCTCTCGACGTTGCGACCAGCTTCGACATCATGCGAGGAAATGCGATTGCGATCATCGGGACCGCACCTCGTCTGATCGCCGCACAAACAGGCCCGTCGCACGAGGGACGAGTGCAGTCTTACCCGCCTTAGGCGCTGCTTTCGACGACTTCATTGTGCGGACGCTAGATGCCGAGTTGCCGTCAGGGGATAAGCTCTCGGACCGCTCAACAAGGACTGGCGCTTGCTGCCACGCGGTGAAGCGTCTGGCACCCGAACCGCTGCTGTTGCGCCGCTCAATGCCGATCGATGGTGCGAGTCTAGCGATGTAGATTTGTGTTTCATCCGGAAGCGGTCGACCAGTGGCCAGGTGCTCCTCGTACCGTTTTGGTCCCGCATTGTAGGCCGCGAGAAACCCTCCCGATCCGAAACGATCGAGCATCTCGCGAAGGTACGCTGCCCCAGCCATAATGTTGTCGTGAGGCTCAAACGGATCGATACCGAGTTCGTAACGAACGCTCAGCTCGACCCAGGTCGCGGGCATGATTTGCATCAACCCGAGCGCTCCCCGAGGCGATATGGCCTGCGCATTCCCGCTGCTTTCGGCCTGCATGACAGCACGAATCCAACGCTCCGGGATCGCGAACCGATGCGAGGCTTCGGTCGCGAACGCGGCGTATGCAAGGCTGGGAAGCAGGTTTGAAGAGCGCGCAGCTTGTGCGCGCGATCCAGCCTCCGCTCTGCTGGCCGATGGCGCCGCGAACGTCATGAGAATTCCCAGAGAGCAAGCAGCGGCTCCCGATAGCAATGTGCGGGCAGCCGCCAAGGACAAAGCCCTTCCCGGCCGGCCCTGAGGCAGCGCGAGACTGCCGCGAGGCGCGCCGATTGCCGGCAATTTGGCCGGGATGGAGCAATGATGTTCCGATCGGCCGATTAGAGAAACCGCAAGCCAGTGGAGCAAATCCGGCATATGTCAGTCCTCCCTGGTCCACACCGGCACCGCTTGCCCGATGACGGCCGATGTCGGGAGCGGTCCGAAATATCGGCCGTCAAAGGACTCCGCCGACTGCCAGTTCATGAGAAAGACCTCGTCCTCAGCGACGACCCGGCAACCCTGCCAGGCCGGCAACGGCCTGCCACGGCGGTCGCGCTCGCGTGCCTGGCCCATTTCGATCCCGTCGACGACGATTTTGAGTCCCGTTCTGCAGACGGTTTGTCCGGGCAACGCCAGCACGCGCTTGAGCATGGGAAGGCCGCTCGGCAAATAGCCATTGAAGTCGAGGAAGCTCGCAAGCGGCTCTGGTGGCCGGACAGCCACGAGCTCAGTGATGCGCAAACGTGCGGTCCCTTGCAAACGGTAGAGGCCGATCGGCACACTTTCGGAAGCGTTCCAGATGTACGACAGTGAGGTGTCGGTGACCGGCCAAAGCGCGAGCGTTGTGGCCCCACACATTGCAAGGACGATCCTTAGCCGCCGCATCAGAACACTATCCTGCGCCGGCGGAGCCACGCCTGGTGGCGCGCACGCGTATAAGGTCGTGGCGTTTCGTTGACGGAAAGCCGGTTGTGGACGTGATGCCAATACTCGGGGGCTGCATCGGCAGGATCGATGCCGAGTGACTCCACGGCGTCGATCAACTGAAGAACGCGCTCGACCTTTCGCCAGCCACCTAGCCGCAGCAGGCTTTCGCCGCCGGGGCTGACCCAAGGCACGGTCGAATACCGCTGCCCCGGCGTGATCACGCGCAGAATGTCGATGCGAGACAGGATGGTTCCGAAGTCATTGGACGTCCAGCGCACGAACGCAAAGATGCTGCCCGGGACAAAGGAGAGAATGCGCCTGTGATGGTCAATGACCTTTTCCGATACAGGCTTGCCGAACCGGATTCGGTTCTCGATCCGCTTCTTGAGCCACAAGAGTTCAACAGTTGTGAGGTCGCTCACCTGGCAACTCCATAGTCATGAGAGAAATCTTGGACATGCCAACGGGTGCGCCGTCGCCAGCGCATCGACATCAGAGCCTTCGTTTCGGCAGAATCGTCGTGATGAAGCGTCGATGATCGGCGTTGTCGAAGCGATGCAGCGCTCCTGCTGCTGCCGAGGATCGCAGCCGAGTGGCTCCAATTCGTTACAAGGAATCCAAAGGATTCCAGGTTAGCCGGGGCACGGACCTGCGCCCCCTGGCCGGCCGTGCTGCTGCGAAGATGCTTCGCAACGACCCGCGAACGGAACCCGCGGTGCGTTCCGGCGGTCGGGGGTGGAGGCGAATGATGGACTTCTATGCAGGGGTCGATGTGTCGCTGAAGACGATGAACGTTTGCGTGGTGGATGGCGATGGCAACGTCGGCAGGGAGGCGAAGCACGAGACCGATCCGGATGCGATCGAGCCGTCTCTGGCGGAATGGGGCATTCACTTGAAACGTGTCGGTGTTGAGGCCTTCTCCTCCAGCGGCTGGCTGTTCACGGCGCTTGCCGACAACCGCCTGCCCGTGATCTGCATCGAGACCCGGCACGCCAAGGCGGCGCTGAACGCGATACTGAACAAGACCCACCGCAACGACGCCGAAGGCGTTACGCAGATGATGCGGGCCGGCTGGTTCCGCGCGGTTCTTGTCAAGTCGGAGAGCGCACAGACGTTGCGGGCGCTGCTGGTCGGCCGCAAGACGATGCGCGGCAAAATGCTGGATATGGAGAACATGATCCGCGGCCTGTTGCGCCCGCTCGGCCTCAAAGTCGGCGAGATCTCGGTCGGCCGTTTTGACGCGCGGGTGCGCGATCTCGTGGCCGGGAAGAAGGAATTGGAAGCGATCGTCGCGCCGCTGTTGGACGCCCGCAATGCCATGCGGCTGCAGTTGGCAAAACTGTACCGCATGTTCCTGACGGCGGCGCGCAGCGACAGCGCCGGGCGACGGATGATGATCGGGCCCGGTGTCGGCGCGCTCGTGGCGCTGACGTTTCGCGCGACCGTTGATAATCCGGCGCGATTCAAGAAGTCGACCAATGTCGGCGCCCATTTCGGGCTGACGCCACGGCGCTTTCAATCTGGCCAGACCGACCGGATCGGCAGCATCTCCAAATGCGGCGATGAGCTGACGCGGGCGATGCTGTACGAGGCTGCGGTTGCGATCCTCACGCATTCCGAAGAACCTTAAACTGCGGCTGTGGGGCCTGCGGCTGGCCAGGAAGAAGGGTCTGAAGCGCGCGGCGACGGCAGTGGCCGTGCTGCTGCACAAGATCGGGATCGATGGCACGACCTTCCGGTTCGGCGTCGGCGGCAAGCGCGGCCGGGTCGCTGCGGCGGCTTAAGAGCCTCCGCAACCCGGCCGCTTTCGCGCGCGCCTTCGCGTTCCGCCACGGCGGAGCGGCGTCTCCCGAGGGGACGGGGATGTGGGTGAGATCGCGACCTTTCCTGCCGGCGGCTTCATACCGACCTTTGAAGCCATCAAGCACGGCGCTGGTTAGCCTGACCGCCCATTCTCCAGATCCCGGCATGTGGTAGCCGTCGTGCCAACCACGGACGTTAGCGAGTTCTCCAAGACCAGCGAGCTGCGGCAAAGGAAAGCAACGCGCGTGATGCGGTGATGCCGATGTTCGTGATCGCGTAATTTTGCGCGCGACCGTGCTTGCACGCGCAGATTGGAGAACAGGTTCGCATTGCAGGAAAATTTTGCGCGTGACAGAGTAAGCGCATGAAGCATCCTCGTTGCACGCGCGGCCGACTTGTTCACAACGTACTGATTCACAACAAGAAGTTAGTGTCAGTATGTTAGTAAAGTTACGGGAGCAGCAAGTCTTGGCGCCGCAAAAACTTAGCTCCGATTCCGGTCCTCGATAGCACGAGCATCGCGTCCCCGATGGCACGAGGGTTCTGGTCCCTGATAGCACGAGCGAATTCACAGCTTATCCCCAGCAGGAAGGACGAGGCCACGCTTGCGCAGTCGCTTGCTCAACGGGCCGATTGGGACTGGTGCGAAATTCAATCTCTCTTCGCCATTCGGATGATGCGTGATGATGAGCCGATAGCCCGGCAATGTCTGACGAAGGACGATCTGACGCAGGTCGTAGGCAAAGTGTTTAAGCGGCGATACGCTCCCGGACTTCGCATGCAAGTGCACGAGATCGAAGCTCCAACCGCCATTCTGACGGCCGCCGTGTTTGCGGACGAGCCGATAGAGCCAGCGCTCCAATCCACCGGTCAGATCGAAATAGGCGCGGTCAATCGTCAGCACGAGCGCTTCATCGAGAACGCCCGTGTAGAACCAATCGGGCAGGATCAGCTCAATTCCACGGGCATGCCCGTGCAGATCGGCTGTCTCTTTCCATTCGTTGATCCAGGAGAAGCGATGCCGCCGCCGTTCGCTCGGCTGCCGGATCGATGTCATCACAGTGGTCGATTGCAGCCGGTCGAGCGCAGCCTTCAGGCGGTCATAGTCGCGCACGCTGGTGCCGCGGCCGACGAAGGTCAGGATCTCGTAAGGGGTCGCTGCCATAAGTCGGGACGTTTTCAGGCCGGCATCACGGGCTTGGACAATCTGCGAGGCAGCCCAGATCAGAACGTCCGCATCCCAGATCGTCGCCATGCCATGTTCCGGCACGGCTTCGACACGAATGGTGACGGCGCCTGCGCGGAAGTCGATGGGAACATTGCGCTTCGATTTTGCCAGCGAAAAGAAGGGATAGGCCATCAGGTCTTGCGCGTCCCGTGGCGCCAGATCGCCCGGGAGGGCGCGAAACAGATCGAGTTGGCCGCGCTCTGATCGCCGCCTCCTGCTTGCAGTGGAGTTGCTGTCCGGCATGCGTCAGCGCCGCTCCTTGCCTGCATACGGAATCGGTGTGTGCCGTTTCGCGGGCAGGACGGTGCCTGTGCCGGGATCGCTGGTGGACGTTTTGGCGCCGCGGTCAGCCCACGCCTTCAGGTCCTCGAGCGCATACACAACGCGACCGCCGAGCTTGCGGTAGGTCGGGCCTGTCCCATAGGTGCGGTGCTTTTCCAGGGTTCGGCCGGAGAGTCCAAGAAAGCGCGCCGCTTCGGGCGTGCGCAGGTATCGCGGCGGCAGGCCGGCGTTCGGATCGGGCATTTGCAAGGCTCCGTGGTCGTCTGGAGCGCGGCCGGCTCGGGCCGCGCGTCGACGGTCACGATGGCGCAGTAGGAGTGCTTAGGGGGATGCCGAAGATCGAGCGATGATTTTCGGCACCCCTGCTCTACTCCTTGCGAGATGAGGGACGTAGCAACGCGCGATAGCCGCCGCGCATTAGCGCCAAGCCAGCCTGCACCAGGCGAATGGTGCGGCTGCGCAATTCGTGGGTTTTCCAGGCGCGTTCAGGGATTCGTTTTCGGCCGAACAGCACCTCGGCGATGACGCGATATGAAGCACCATCCATGCGTCCATCGAGCGCTCGCAACACCAAGACGAGTCGTTCGCGCCGCTGCGCCGAAAGCTGATGAAAGGGAGGTCCTGGCGGACGGCCGTTGATTGCGCGCCACAACCGCTGTGAGGCGTGGGCGCGGATCTCAAAGTCCGCATCGAGCGGCAGTTCGGCCGCATATGAGACACCAAACTGCGGCGCCTCTTTCAGCCAGAGATGATGTTGTGCTCCTTGAATGCGCAACACAGCATGCCAGCCGTCAGATGCCTGTCTGATGGTGCCCGACGAAAGCTCGGCAAGTGGTAGACCCGCGCCGACCGCTTTTGAGCTGGCCGCGCTCTGAACGACCGGCACCACCGTCGGCAACGCCTCAGGTGCCCAGAAGATTGTCTGTTGGTAAAAGGACCCCTGCGGGTCATGAGCGAAAGCAGACGCCCCATCTCCTTCTGAATTCGGAAGTCATCTGCGATCGATTTTCACGATAGGAAGCTCGATAGTTGGGGCTACGCCGCAGTGACTCCCAGGCGAAATCCGCCATCTCGCCCGACTTGATAGCTTGTTGATACGCCCGGGGTGAGCGCCAGTCGAACTCAGACATTGCTATGATTTCCTGCCGTAGGTCGATTGCGGCGCAATGTCTATGAAGCTTGGGGTTGTCTGGCAAGTCACCAATTGTGCATCGCGTGATGCATGCAGGCGATCACGCGTCAGCGGAGAACACTGCTCTCGAGTGCGAACTCACTATGACAGATTTTGCTATTTAGTGGCGCCGCCGCGAAGCAAGTCACGGTAGCCGTGGTCTGCCATCCATTTTGCGCGGGCCAGATGACTATCAAATGCATTGCGGGCGCGCGCCGCTTCGCGAACCGGGTCGATATGCAATACGATCCGGGTTACCTCTTTCCAATCCGCGCCATCAGCTTCGGCGTCAAGAAGTCGCCAATACGTCACCAGATGCTGCTCGTCATAGGTCGTCAGCACCGGCTGATCCGGCGCGACATCCGCGACATCGGGATCTAACGGTGGCTTTGTCATGTAGGCTTATGCGCGCACTTCGCTGATCTGCATTGTAGCCAAACTTAGCGGAATAGTTTGGTTATAGCCAGTGGTTTGATGGTCTGCCTAATGGCTGTTTGGGCGCATGAAAGCTCGTGCGCTCGTGGCCTGGAATGTGCGCCGGATCCGCGTGGATCGCGGCATTCCGCAAGAGCAACTGGCGTACGATGCTGGGATTGACCGCTCATATATGAGCGGCCTTGAGCGGCAATCTGAGAATCCGACAATTGATCTTCTCGACAGACTCGCCGAGACGCTGGGTGTTCATTTATCTGAATTCTTTATTCAGCCACCCAAGGGAGCGGCGACACCCCAGACATTACCTAAAGGCCGCCGGTCAGCGCGTCTACGTTCCCAAAAACAATAGCTTGAGTGAGTTCAACCAATGTGGACAAGCGCCACGGAAGGGCGCGTCTTAAACAAGTGAAAATCAACTCGACCAAGCCGATGCAGCTGCAACTTTGGTCAATCGGCGTTTCTCCAAGAGTGAACCCCGCCCGAGGCTGTCGGGCGGGGCGATGACGACCCTCACTCTCCGTTCTTGCGGGGCCGCGACCAGAGCAACGTGTAGCCTTCGCCGCCTTCGTCATCGAACAGGTTCGCGTAGATCGGTGAGTTGAAGGAGGGATCGTCGAGCTTGAGCGAGAGATAGTCGCGGCCCTCCTCGGAGCGCTTCGACCAGGCTGCCCCGATCTCCGCGCGGCCCACGTAGATGCGGTGGCTGGGCGCGTTGTCGCTGGAGCGGTTGGTTTCGGCGACGATGCGGACCCCCTTGGTCTGAAGGCTCAGGGTGACGATCTCGCCGTGAAACTCGTTACCGACCTTCTTGAACGAACCGATATTAGCCATGTTACTTCTCCTATTGTGTTTCGAGCCCGCGACCACCGCGGCCTCGATGGCGATCTGGAAGCCGAAGACGATCGGCGACGCACCCGCTCGCGGGCCGGAGCGCAGCGGAGGACGCCGTTGTGGCGACTTTCTTGTCTCGCGAGGAATGGGCGAAGCCCAGGGGAAGAAAGTCGCATCAACGGCGTTGCGGCTCAGACGATCGAGGCGCAGCCGGTCTTCGGCTAGATCAAGCCATCAAAGAGGCCACGTGGTCCGCGTGCTGAACCGCAAGCTTAAGGAGAAGATTGGCAAATCTCGGTTGTGCTGAACAAGAGGTTGGTACGGTTCGGCGCAGAAAGAGAAACAATCTGCCGCAAAGGGCGGTATCGTCCCGGAAGGAATGACGGAGCGCGGCGTGCCGCTCCACCGCAGTCATGTGGGCCAGACAGAGATTGGTAGGACTTGTTTAAAGCCCTCTGAGGAGAAGTGCGGTTACCTCTCCTCAAGCTCGACTACCCTCCTTCAACGTGCCGCCCTGTGCGACCTTGCTCGACCGGTGATGGCGACGACGCGTCATTGCTCATGCGTGGCGGCTGTAAGAACTGGGTCGAGGCATATTCTCCACCACCCCGCCCGACTCCAACGGGCGGAGCTCCGCCAACAAGGTCAAGCGCGTCCATGCCGTGCCGCCAATGCAAACCGCACCTCCGCAAGCGAAGGCCTCGCGCCAAGTCAGCGAAGGCACCCCGATCTGCGACAGGGCAAACACCACATGATAGCCAGCGATTGCCGCAGGGACGGCGAATGCGGTTGCGATCGCGACGCGGAAGGTCAAGGACCGACTCACGGCGACGGCGACCTGACCAGCGGCAAGCGTCAGCGTGCCAGAAGCAATTCCGATAAGCGGTGCGCCGAAGACGCCCGCGCCATCACGAAACGCCAACATCCCGACACCGAGTGCGACGAAACGGCAACGCATACACAGCGAGCGCGAAGATCGCCCAGCAGAACAAGCCGATGCCGAGTGTGTTGAGAACAAGCCCAAGGGCGAGCATGGTCGTGGCTCCATGTGCATAGATCTAGCAGTCGCGCCTTCCACCACCACCACAGCGCAGTTTCAGAGGTAAAATCGAAACGAGGCGGAGTTGCGGCGTGCAACTCCGGCTTGGTTGTCTCGATATCGAGAACGACGGCGCTCATGCACCGCCGAACTTCCAGACGGGGATGCCGAGCCGCTTCGCCTTGTCAGCGAGATTGTCCTGAATTCCCGTGCCCGGGAAATGCATAACGCCGATCGGCAGAAGCTCGAGCAAAGCATCGTTGCGCTTGAACGGCGCCGCCTTGGCGTGTTTCGTCCAATCGGGCTTGAAGGCGTTCTGTGGCACCTTGCGACCGGTCGCCCATTTGGAGGCTATCAGTTCAGCGCCTTTCGGGGAGCCGCCATGGAGGAGGACCATGTCGGGGTGCTTGGCATGAACCTTGTCGAGGCGATCCCAGATGAGGTGGTGGTCGTTGAAGTCGAGCCCACCGGTGAGTGCGATTTTCGGTCCTGGTGGCAACATGACCTCAGTCTCGGAATGACGCTTGGCAGCGATGAAGTCGCGGGAGTCGATCATTGCCGCGGTCAACGTGCGGTGGTTGACCAATGATCCGGACCGCGGGCGCCAGGACGAGCCGGTATGGACCTCAAATCGCTCGATGGCCTGGTCACGGAAGAGCTCCAGGCAGTTGCGCCGCTCGATCAGCGTGATGCCCTCGGCCGTCAGGCGCTCGAGTTCGACCGATCGCACTTCCGAGCCGTTCTGCTCGCGTTGGCTCTTATGCTGTGCTTGTTCGTTGTGATCGAGCTGCCGTTCGATGCGATCGAGGGCCCGGTGGAATAGGTTGACGGTCGACCAGAGCAGATCGTCAAGGTCCGGCTCAAGCCGGGTGTCATTCAGGGTCGCAACGAGGGCGTCAAACATATCGACCACGGCGCCCGCGATCATCTTGCCCTCCGGAAGCGGCCGTGGATCGGGCTGGTCGTCGAAGGGACGATGGCCGAAGAGCTGTAATTCGGTGAGGACGTGGTCGGTCGGGGAAGAGGCGTGCGGCCATTCGATGTCGTCATGGTCGGTCATGGGAAGAGGTCCTTTGCCGGATCGGCCGCGACCATCGCGGCCTTCGTGGCGATCCTCTGACGGCAGGCGGAACGGGACAGAACCCGAAAGGGCCGAAGCGGCAGCGGAGGATGGCGGAGGCCGGCTATTTTGCTTCGCGATGCAAAGCGCGCGGCCAACCGTATGATGTGTCTGCACATCGCTGGCGCGCGGCGGAAAATAGCCGGACGCAGCCATTGCCGGCCCGGGCCGCTTGCCGTCCGATCGCCCTCTGGAAGGCCGTGGTCGCGTCCTCTTCCGCACGGGCCTCGCCTATGACCGGCCTATCAAAGTCGATCGAAGCCCGGGAGCTATTCCGCGGCTAGCGTTGAGAAATGCAGGAAGCTCACGACATCCTCTGGTGCGAGCTGAAGCCGCAACGCTGCTCGGAGCGCCTCCAGCCCAAAGATGTGCAGATCTTCGTTGAAGTCGCCCAGCCGGGGCGATAGCGGAATCGCTTCAATGCCGGCGTCTGCTGCGCGCTGGCTGAGAGTCGCCTGCACCGCATCGCCGGCTGCATCGACATCGCGGGCGATGTACAGGCGGCGCAGGCTCGACGGGAGCATCATGGCTGAGAGGTGATTGGCCGAGAGTGCAGCGGCCATAGGCATGCTCGGCAGCAGGCAGCGCAACGACAGCATGGTTTCGATACCCTCGCCGGCAGCGAGCACGTCATCCACCAAGCCGAAGCGAACGGCATTGCCGAGAAGGTCGCCCATGGCGCGTCGTGGGGTATCGATCGGAGCCTTGCCGAGACGGACACGGTCAAAGCCATCCGGGTCGAGCCAAGTCCGGTGCACGCCGGTGATCCGACCATCGAGATCCGTGACGCCGGCGATCATCGCCGGCCAGGTTTCGGTCGGCAAATGTTCATCCGGCCGATAATAGCAGCGTGGGAGGAAGCGCAGGCTGCCACCATGGTGGATGCGGGCTATTCCGCGACGCTGCAAGTACGTCTCGGCCACCGTCCCTTCAATCGGGCTGGACATCGCAAAGAGCCGACGAGCCGCCTCTTGTGATCCGGTCGGCGCCGGCGAACGAACGGGTTTTGCGCTCAGTTGCTGCTCAGAACGAGGAAGCTTGAGAAAGCGCCTTGCCTCCTCGGCGACGTCACGAAAGTCTCGCAAGGCCAGACTTTCGCGAATGATGTCGAGGAGATCGCCGTGTTCTCCGGTTGCGGCATCCGTCCACTTGCCCGCCGGCCCCTTCGGCGATTCCTGGAGCCGCACGAACAGTGAGCGGCCAGGGGTGTTGTGCACATCGCCGACCACCCAGTACCGCCCCGCCCGCTTGCCATTGGAGAGATAATGTCGGCACACCGCCTCCGCTTCGCGCGCGAGCCGGCCTGCCAGTTCGGAAGCATCGCGGGACATCAAGCCGCCTCCCGCTCACCGATGCGCGCAACCGGATAGGCGTCGAGCACCTTCGACAAGATCTCGGCGCCGCTCGCGTCCGTGGGCACGAACATGCGCAGCTTCCAGGAAATGATCTCGAAGCGGCCGTAAGCCCGCAAGCGATCGCGCATCGTGTCGTTGAAGCCCGAGCGTTCGATGCGGTGTGCGCCCATCATCCGGACACGGCGAAGCTGGAGCCCCTCCGCAAGCTCAAGAACGGTCCGCCCCTCCATGAGCGCGGCAAAGGCAGCTTCCGGCGTCAACGCCAGCGCGCCAGCCGCAAGGACATTCGCGACCCAGGTAGCGGAGACCTTGCGGCCGACGATCCGCTCGCCCGCATCGGTCTGGAGCCGGTAGACCGGGGTCGATTGGTTCGGCAGCCGCTTCCAGATCGAGAGCAGCAGGCCCGCCACGACATGGATCGTGCTGTCCGTGAACTCGGGTACCTCGGTAAGCTCTGCCGCCCAGGCGACTGAAAAGCGTTCATGATCAATTTCCACCCAACGGCTCTCTGCCATGGCGGTCAAGGCGACGCTGTGCTGCCCCATCGGCCGGATCAAGCGGACGCGCCGCTCGATCTCGCCATCGTCGAGCATCGCGCTCGCTGCCGGAACCTGCACGGCGGCCCGTCCCGAGCGCTCATTGATCAGCAGGACGGCACGAAAATCGGAAAGACGACCAAGAGCGTCATCCAGGCTCACAGGATGATTGCGCTGGCGCTGGGTGATCGTAAGAAGCCGGGTTTCGGCACCAGTGCCGGGATGAATGTAAATCGTACGCAGTTCCAGCCCGACGTCATAGCTGCCCGACGCGACCGCGCCTTCGATCCGAGCCGTCAGCAGCTGCTCGAAGACGGTGAACAGGATGTTCTGAAGATCGATCGTGAGCGCCAGCAACCTGTTCAGGAAAGTCGTGATCGGCGGCAGGTCATCCCTGAGCCCATTAGCATCCGAGAGCTTCAGGCCGGTCGCATCCTCGAACCTCTCGAGCGAGCAATCCGCGACCTTGCCTCGCGCGAGCAACGTATAGAGCTGACGCAACGCATCGCGGCCGTACTGGCTTTCGAGATTGTCCTCGGGCCGGAACAGGCCCTGTCCTCCGGTCTGGCGCTGGCCGCGCGTAATGGCTCCCAACGTGTCGAGCCGGTGGGCAATGGTGCTCAAGAAACGTTTTTCCGCCTTCACGTCAGTCGCGATGGGCCGAAACAGCGGCGGCTGCGCCTGGTTGGTCCGGTTGGTGCGGCCGAGCCCCTGGATCGCGGCGTCCGCCTTCCAGCCGGGCTCGAGCAAATAGTGGACCCGCAGCCGGCGATTCCGGGCAGAGAGTTCCGCATGGTAGCTCCTCCCCGTCCCGCCCGCGTCGGAGAACACGAGGATGCGCTTGCCTTCGTCCATGAAGGCGGACGTCTCAGCGAGATTGGCCGAAGCTGCTCGGTTTTCGACCACCAGCCGCCCGCCCTTGCGAACGATGCGACGCGAGCGGCCGCTCACCTCGGCGACCATAGCGGTCCCGAAGCGCTGGACGACCTGGTCCAGAGCCCCAGGCAAAGGCGGCAGCGAGGCGCGCTTCTCGATCAGCCGGTCGCGGCGAGCGACGGCCTCCCGGCTCTTGATCGGTTGGCCTTCGCGATAGACGGGCCCGGAGCAGAGATTCCCCTCCTGGTCAGTGAAAGGCTCGTAGAGGTGGACCGGAAAGGAATGGGCGAGATAGTCGAGGACATACTCGCGTGGAGTAATGTCGACCTGGACGTCGCCCCAGTCCTCCGTCGAAATCTCGGCGAGCCGACGCTCCATCAATGTCTCCCCGGTCGAGACGATCTGGATGACGGCGGCATGGCCGGCGTCGAGATCGCGCTCGATCGAGCGGATCAGTGACGGCGTCTTCATTGAGGTCAGGAGGTGACCAAAGAAGCGCTGCTTGGCGCTCTCGAAAGCCGATCGCGCGGCCGATTTAGCCTGGCCGTTCAGCGTACCGCTCTCGCCCGTGATGTTTGCGGCCCGCATCGCGGCGTCGAGATTGTTATGGATGACGCTGAACGCGCCGGCGTAGGCGTCATAGATGTGAACCTGTTCGGGCGTGAGCTCGTGCTCAATGAGCTCGTAGGCGACGCCCTCGTAAGATAGAGCCCTCGCCGCGTAGAGACCGAGCGCCTTGAGGTCACGAGCCAGCACCTCCATGGCCGCGACGTCGCCCTCCTCGATTGCCTCGACGAACTCGGCGCGGATGGCGAACGGAAAATCGTCGCCGCCCGACAGGCCCGGCCGCTGGGCGTAGGCGAGATTGTGGACCGGCGTGGCACCGGTTGCGGAAACGTAGACGACGCGGGCATGCGGCAACGCGTGCTGGAGCCTGAGCCCCGCACGCCCGTGCTGGGAGGCCGCCCCCGGACGATTGCAAGCAATCGCGTTGAGGTCACCGCGCTCACCCTTCTGGCCTGCCGCGTTCTGCATCGCGTGGCTCTCGTCGAAGACGATCACTCCGTCGAAGTCGGAGCCCAACCAATCGACGATCTGCCGCACGCGCGAAAGCTTCTCGCCGCGCTCATCGGTGTGCAGCGTAGCGTAGGTGGTAAATAGGACGCCTTCCGAAAGCCGGATCGGTGTGCCCCGCCGGAAACGTGACAGCGGCGTCACGACCAGCCGCTCCATGCCGAGCGCGGACCAGTCGCGCTGTGCGTCTTCGATCAGCTTGTCGGATTTGCTGATCCAGAGGGCGCGGCGGCGGCGCTTGAGCCAATTGTCGACAAGGATGCCTGCGACCCGCCGTCCCTTGCCTGCACCGGTGCCGTCGCCCAAAAACCAGCCGCAGCGACAACGCACGGCATTTTCTGCATCGTCACGCGCGGCCGCCACAACATCAAAGGTCGCATCCACCGTCCAGGAGCCCGCAAGAAATTCGGAGTGCGCCTCGCCCGCATAGATGACGCTCTCGAGCTGAGCGTCTGACAGCCAGCGCGCGATTTTCGCGAGCATCGGCAGCATCGCGGCCGTTGACCCAGCCTTGGTCCGGATGGCCGGGCCAAACTCGCGCAGGAACAGAACGGTTGCCGCCTCGCAGACATCATAGGCGGTCTTCCAGTTCCAGACGCCAGTGGCGTCGGAAGCGCCGAACGCAGCTTCCATGGCGCTACGCAGGACGGCGGCATCGATGCGACGACCGTGCTCGAGATCAATCACGAGCTGTCGCGCGGCCCTGACGGCGGCGGAGGTGATAGTTGCAGCGGCACGCATCGAGAGCGGCGCGGCGGCAGCACCGCCGGCGAGAGATTCGGTCATGACAGGATTTCTTTCGGAGAGCAGGAAGGGTCGAACCATCAGGCGCTCTCCTTAAGACCCGACGGCTCAAACCCTTCCCGGCCCGACTCTCCCTCTCAGTCCTGCCCCATAAATGGGGACCGGCGCAGCACACCGGTCCCCAAGCAATTGCCGGACGGCCGGAGCCATCCCGCTCTACATGTCACTCGGCCCCGTCGAGCTGTTGCCGATCATCGTCGCCCGCGTTCTCCTGATCCTCGTCATCGGCGAGGAATTCGGGCAGCGGGCCTGCTTCACTCTCTTGCCCGTCGCGAAAACCGCCGCTCCCCTCTCACTCTCTTGTTCGAGGCAACAGGTGAGAAACTCACGCCGCCTCCTGCTCCGCTCTCCCGGTCGTCATGTCGACAGTCACTTCCGGCAGGAAGCCCAGGAGATAGTCCGCAACCTTGCTGGCCTGCGAAGCAGCTCGCACGATCGCGCGATTATCCTCTCGCAGCACCTCCAACCAAGAGCCGATATAGTCGGCGTGCCGCACCGTGGGCACGATACCGAGCGAGGCGCAACTGAACGCAGACGAGATCTCCGCGACCAACTCCTCAAAGGCATACTTTCTGGTACCGTAACTGCCTGACAAGTCACGGTTGAGACGTGATGGATGGCCGCTGGCATGTGCCAATTCATGCAGGGCCGTTCGATGCCAATTGATCGGTTCGAAATAGGCTTGGGGTGGGGGCACCTGTACATAGTCTTCCGTCGGCGCATAAAAGGCGCGGTTGCCGCCGATGCGGAAGTCGATCCCGGTCGCCTTGATCAGGTATTCGACCCGCGGCTCGATCAGGCCTGGCGGCGGAGGCGGCGCCGTAGTTGCGATCTCTGGAGGCAAGCCGTCGCATTGATCGCTTTGAGGAACGGAACGCCGCGCTCTTCGGGAAGGCCAAAGGCGACTTCGCCGCCGTGGTGCCCCAAGGCTGCACCCACGGCACTCGGCCAGCCTCCAGCTCGGCGATGATCTTGTTGGTGATGTCGTCATAAAGGCTTGCCCGGTCCTCACCGGTGCGCGCCCGAGGATAATGTCTGGACATCGCGGGTCTCCGCGACGGGCGCCGCGAGCCTCTCTCGCAGCCTGTAACCCGTCACGGCAAAACCGCGCGACACTCTGACTCTCGCCTCTACCTGCGAGAATGCGAAATCTGCGCCGCCCTTCCATCGGATGTTCATGGGAATTGCGTTGAGCTACCTGGGGCCGCAGGCCCGACCAGGCGTGCGCCAGGGGCGCATCGCCTCAACGGAAAATGGCACCCGGAGAGCGTGAGCATAGCGACCCGAAGGGGCACGCGGGTCCGAGTGCAGCGACGAGACCGGTTCAATAGCGGCACCCGGGAACGGGGCAGTGATAGCGATCGCCGCAGGCGAGCCCCTTTCCCGAGTGCCCCCGGCGAGGAGCTCCGCATCCCTTGGCGCGAGGGATCGACGCCGCACGGCCGAGACGCAAAGCGGCTCGGTTCGAGAACCCGGTGCGGCGGCAGCCGCACGCGCTCTGGCCGAGCAACTCCGCCAAGACTTGAACAGCGGATCTAGATTTCCTCGCGCGCATGCGTCTGCGCGTCGTAGATCCTGATCTGAAGCATGGGAAAACGCTTCTTTAGTTCTTCGCCGCCTGCCCTGGCGCCGTCTCTGGTTGCAAATTCGGCTTTGAGCCGACCGTCCACTTCAAGCGCGTAACCAGAGGCCGGCAATTCACGGGTGGCAGCAACCATTTCATTCTCATTGTGCAGTGATGTGATTGAGAATGATGGGTAGCATGAGTCGCCCAAACCGCGCGAGATTCGATTGCCAAAGGCCGTGATTGGCTATCACATTTGTGGATTGATTAGATGGGGCTGGCCGCTTTCGCCCAAGGCCAGATGCCTTCCACGATGTCGTGATCGAGAAACGTCTTGTCACGTCTCTCCAGGGTCTTGTCCATCGCTCGCTTTAGTTCCGCTCGGTTGAGCCGCACATGTGCGAATTTAAGGGCAAAGAAGCCGTCACTGTTGGCTTGTCCTTGCAGATCATCGCGCATCCAGGTCCAGGCGCGCGCGGAGTTTGGGGCGGTCTACACCGATGATCCGGGCCGCCCACCTCGTTGCTTAGAGTGAGTCTCCCAGTGGGAGCCCCCCCTCCGCGTCTTGTCTTGCGGAAGCCAAGTAGCCGTCCCTGTCATCTTCGAAGTGGACGCCTTCCCTGACGAGTTCCTTTGCCCAATGGTCGTGTAGTCGTCATGAGCATCGCCCTGATCATGAGCGCGCCCCGGAAATTCGATGTCGTACGCGATCGTGCCCGCGACCTCGATCAAAACAAGCGTCCGAATATATTTCTTCTTTCGCTCGGACTCATCGAAATGGCGAAAACCGCCCGGAGGGGCATCCTGCTCAAATTCCGTCTTGCCCACGGCGCCCTTGACGTCCGCCACGATCGACACCGAAATCGGAAGACGTTCAAGCAAGCAGCCCATAACCGCATGTCCCGCTTCGTGATAGGCCGTCTCTATCTTGTTTTCTTCCATTTCATCCGGCACGGTCGCGTTTCTGCCAGTTGGCCTGCGAGACCATTGTAACCTGGTCATCCTTGAAAACAGCCGGCTCGCGAGCCTGAGCGGCTGTGTTTTGCTGCGCGTCCAGATCCACCAGCCTCCGCTTCAGATCGTTGTTGCGGCGTGGTGACTCAGGCCAAAATCTACGCGATCGCCTGCCGTGGCAGCGTGAGCACCGTGAGGATCTCGTCGTCCGGCAGAAGGAACGACTGCTCTTCTACCTCGTACCGATCGCATCCCTTGAAATCGAACCAGGCATCGGCCGGATTCTTTCGGGGGAAGTTTTGTTCGTCGGCGCCTCGGAGCAGCATGTCGGCGGCGAACGTCTGATCGTCCAGTGCCCTGACGGGCCGCCACCATTCCGCGATCATCGGTGACGTTTTGTACCAGACGCGATCCCGCCTGTTGTGGCAAACAATGACCATGGGGAAATGGTTCAACGCGATCATCTTCACGAGCGTGGCCGTGAGACTGACGTCGAACTCATCGGCCAACTCCCTGGACGCCGCCAAAGTGAGGCGCTTCATCTTCCGAAGTCGCGGAAGAACCATAAAATTAGGAAGAATCAGATCGGAGGCGAAGTCGTCGGCACGCCGCTCCGGACTGAGCGCGTCATGCCTGAAATTGCAGACGTCGTTCTTGCCGCAGAAGAGAACCTTTCCGCGATCGTAGTGCCAATGCCCAAGCTCGTGTCCAAGGGAGAAGCGGCGACGCTGTCGCATGCTGAGGCTATTGACCGAGATGACGGCGCGCTTCTTCGATCCCAAGATCGTGGCTTCGCAGTTGTCGATCGGCCTGTAATTGACCACTGCGCCCTGCGTCCATGCGATGGCATCGAGGTCGATATCCTTGGGCTCCGCGATCCCGAGCCCGACAAGCAGGCGCTCTGCCGGGGTCATTCTTCCCATTCTTCCTTGTCCTCGTTTTCAAGCGCCTCGAGCTGCGCCAGATCCTTCAACAGGTTTTCCTCATCGCGCTCAGAAAGTTTGCCACCCTTACGCGCGGCCATTATTGAATCAGCGACCTCACCGGATCGCATCCCATCGAAACGACGACGCGCTTTCGCAAGGTCGAAGCTCTTGACGTTCTCCTGCTCACGGTATGCCTTCGATTCATCCTGAGCCCGCTCGAAACACATCCGAGCGGAACGCGCCTTCGCCTGCTCCAAAGCGCGGCCGGCGCGGGCCACCGCCTTCTCGAAATCCTCACCCGCTTCCTTGAAGTCTTCGCGCAGATCGGCTTCCGAGGCTTCCAGTATGCTGTCGTCGATGGCCCGGTCGAGCTTCGACAATTTCTCGCGGTCTGTCGGATCTCTGCTCATCGCCGCCATCCCTTCGGATACTCCCGACGGGCGATGCGCCGGATTTTCTTGATCACGTAGTCCAGGCGCGCCTGGTCGACGCCAAGAAAATCCCGCAGCGTCTCGCCCCTCATGTCATTCTCCCAGCCGAGTAGCACCATGCTCATCTCCTCGTCGGCGCCGTAGTGCACGTTCAGTGCCGCACAGACCTCCGATGCCCCCCGATCCTGTTCCGCCCGGATCGCCGCGTCCTCCGGGCTCGGTCCCGACGCTTTCAATTCGAACTTCGGCTTGCGCTCGCCGGTCGTCACGTCCTCTATCGGAACCTGCTGCTGCAGACGATCGCGCCGGTTGCCGGCGATGTTCCGCATCGACTGGACCAGGAAGGCTATGAACCTGGTGATCCGCGGGCAGCGCTTCTCCTCGAAGAGCGCGGAACACATCGCCTCCTGCAATAGGTCGCCCTCGGCGAAGTCGGTCCCACCAAGGTAACGGCGTTCGACGGCGTCCAGACGAGCGAGGTCGAGCGGTGTCAGCCCGTCCAGCGCCGACGCCACCTTATCGTATGTGAGGTGCTCGGTCGCGGAGGCCGATACTTCGGGAGGCGGCACGCTGATGTCGTCCATAGCTTCACGCATCCTATGCCGGCCAAAAATCTCTTTCGGACAAAAAACTCGAGTCCGAAACGCGCAGCTGGCCGGCATGCAGGTGTAGAGGCGACCGGTTTCGATGGTAACCGGGGGCAACCATTCGAACCGGTGATGAAACAATGAATTACATAACAGAACGGGCGCAGCTGCGCCAATCGCAGCTGGCGGACCCCATCGAGGAGGCCTGCCAGCATCTCGAGCCGTCGTCCTATCAGCGCGAGATCGCGCAGCAGCGCTATGAAGGCGTCGGCGACTGGCTCTCCCAGTACGACGACCGCTGCCGGCCGAAATCGCCATCCGGCTTCAGGGCTCCGTGGCGATCGGCACGACGGTCAAGCCGATTGGCATCGCCGAGTACGACGTCGATCTGGTGGCGCACGTGCCGGATATCGACACCGCCATCTCGCCCGCGATGCTTAAAGCGCGCATTGGGGACCGTCTTCGGGCGAACGGCCACTACGCCCCCCTGCTGCTGGAGATGCCCCGCTGCTGGCGGCTCAACTATGCCGACGAATTCCACCTGGACATCACCCCCAGCATCCCCAACCCCGGCTGTACGCTCGGTGGCGAACTCGTCCCCGACAAGACATTGAAGTTCTAAGGCATCCAATCCCATGGGGTACCGCGCGAAGTTCGAGCGTCGCGCCAAGCTGCGTGCCCGCATCCGCTCCGCCTTCGGATGGACCCTCGCCAGCACCATCGCGAAGGACTCGGTAGAGCCCTATCCCGAGCAAATGAAGCTGAAGGGCCTCTTGCGCCGGACCGTGCAGATCGCAAAGCGCCATCGTGATCTCGAATTTATCGACGACACCGACGGCCTGGCGCCGCTGTCGATCATTGTCTGCGCTCCAACACGATCCCACCGAGCAAGTCGGCGTTGCCGCCGAGTTTCCGGTCTATGTCGCGGATGATGCGGCCGAGATAGGTCTTGAGTTTCTTCGAGGCCCGGTTGGCGCGCTTGAACTGTTTGGCGTGGGCATAGCGCTGGTGCTTGGCCGATGTTGCAAGCTTCTGGGCAGTCAAAGCCAGAAAGCTTGCAATCTCAAAGCCAATCTGGCCCGGAAAATCGATTCTTGATCAACCGCTTGGATGGTTCTTCACGAACGACTAACTAGACACCCAGCAAAGACGGGCCGCAGGGCGTCGCATCGCTCGTTGTGGGCTAGGCCTTCCTTGTGACTTGCATGTTGCAATCGCCCTGAATGATTCTGCTGGTCGCGAGCACTTCGAAGGCGCTTACATAGCCCCGATCGTGCATTTCCGACTAACATCTCTCTTCATGTCTTCTCCTGCGGCTGCACTTTGGGAGCTCCAGGAGACTTTTCCTGCGAAATCGAATAAGACCCGCTGCAACAAACCTACTCGCCCCTGTAGGTGGCCAAGGTTTGGAGCAGCCGCGGCATATAATACTGTTTTGTATCTTCCGGCACGATTTCCGGATCGTCTAGCCATGTCATTGCCCGCTCGATCAGCTCGATTGCGCGTTGCTTGTCACCACTCTCGTAGTAATACTGAGCGACCACTCTATAAGAAGTAAAGGTGGGGCCGCCGCTGTCTTGCACTGAATTGAGGATATGTTCCGACACCTCCCTGCCGATCGCAAAGCGCTCGGCACGCGGAAGGTGGGCCTTATCGTTCTCCGGATCAAAGAGTTGCTTCATCACGGCAATCAGCCCACGCACAGCGTCTGACCGTTTCTCAATCGCATCTCGAACCAGTTGGCGCAAGACCTGGAACCCGGTCGCCGTGTCGCGCATTTGAAGCAACAGACCCGCCTGAATCTCGCGGAAGTGTCGATCGTCCGGCATCATGGCAATGCCCTCTTCGGCCGCTGAGAGCGCTGCCGGCCAATCCTTTGCTTCCATCGCCGATCGAATTGTCCGCTGGATTGAGGATACGCGCACTAGGCGTTGGTCTTCCGCAATCCGTTTCGCATCAGCGGCTTTAGCGTCATCGCTGCTGCGCCAAGTGCCGTCGATAATTTTCGGCAAGACGTGGTCGATGTCGATCGGATCACCGATAAAGGCAATGTGGCCGTCGCGGTCGACGACGAACGATCTCGGAATCCCAAGAGAAGAGCTGGCATCCATCCAAAGCTTGTTCATTGCGCCGGTACTGTCGAACCCGATTCGATAGTTCAGATTTGAGAACTTTTCGGTCAACCATGCGTCCAACTTGGCGCGAGCCTCATCCGCCGTTGGTGCTTTTTCATAAGCTGCGACTCCGACGACCTCAAGCCCCTCGTCTTTGTATTTTGCTTGCAGCTCTATCAGATGGGGCATCGCCTCCACACATGCGTCGCACCAAGTTGCCCAAAATTCGACGATGTACACTTTCCCTGGCTCGAAGTTCGTGAGGCGCTCGCCACGCAGCCAGTTCTCGACTTTGAGCGAAGGAGCCGCGGACTCGATGCATAGCGCCATGATTGTCTCCGAAGTGACCTGTTGCGCGACCTTGTCGCGTCACCCGAATAGCAATCACCTGCCACGCTGTCCACGCGCGCTAAGCTACATGACAAAGATTTGAAAAACATCACACGCCCAGTAGGTCCTTGTATGAAACCTGACATGCTTTGCGTCGGCGTCAGATTTCGGGCACGCATCGCGACCTTCGTGCCGTCAGAAGATCGTCTTGCGAATGCGCATTGCGAGCCGCGCTGCGCCAGTAGGAGGTACGCGAGAAGCCGGATGGTGCCCGCTGACCGACAAGTGAGATGCGCCCTCTTTCCAAGCCATTCGCAAGCTGGCGAGGAACAAGTCGATCGGCGAGGCCGCAGTAATTGAATCAGCCGTTGAATCGCGCCCAAACCCAGTCCTTTGTCTCAAAAGTGGAGATGCAATACGATTTGGAATCACTCAGTCGATTTTGTTGACGATTGCGACGAGCTCATCGAGCAGGCTGCGCATTTCGCTGATGGTGAGCGGCAATTTCAGGCGATCGTGAGCAACTGTTTCGCTCGATGATGAGCAGCGGCTTTGACCGACATGGTGATTGGTTCAGGGGTTTGAGTTGGCGAAGAGTTTGATTGCGGGCGTTCTGCTTTCGCATGCTTTCTCCTCAGAGTTGCAGACGGTGAGCGTTATGAACGAGGCGGTCCAGGATAGCGTCGCCGAGGGGGGCACCCCTCGCTTCTGGCCGGAGAGGAAGACCCTGAACTTGTAATCGGGCGGCGCGTTGTGGCCGCGGTATCCCTTGTCGGCGAGGATGCGCGCGATCGTGCTGCCGACCAGCGCCTCCATGTCCGGAATCACGGTGGCCAGCGTGTGACCGTCATAGGGGTTGCCGGGCAGCGCCTTCACGTGGGTGACGAACTGGCCGCCCTTCGCGCGGCTTATCTTGGATGCAACGGAGACTTACACGCCAAACTTGTAAGGCCGATGGGCCTTGCCCTTGCCGATGCATTCGACTTCCGGCGCGTGCAGGGAATAGACCTTCGGCCCGCGTTGACGTTGCTGCTGCTAGCGCACGCGCCGCGCCAGCGGCAGCAGCTTTGCGAGCGCCACTTCGAGCCCGCTGTTGCCCTCGATCTTGCGGCCGATGTCGCGGATGACGCGGCCGAGATAGGTGCGCAGCTTCTTCAGCATCCGGTTGGCACGCTTGAACTGCTTGGCGTGGGCATAGCGCTGATGCCCAGGGCGAACTTGCCCACCCTCGCATAAGATTGGCGTAGCCCCGTTCCAGCCGCACCACCTTCTCGCGCCCGGTTCAGAAGCTTGGCATCATTGGGGAACGTCACGTTCTTGGGCCTCCGTGGTGTCGACAATTACCCGTGATAGCTCGGATGGCTTGAGTGCCCTGGTCCTGGTGGCAACCGACAGGCTCTCCTGCAGCAACGCTTGCAGCCGCGCCTCGCCCATCCGGTTGCGGCAGCGCGTCAGCGACGAGCGATCGATCACCAGCCGATGCTGGAAGAACTCCTCGCCGCAGAAGTATTGGTAATAGGGGTTCTCGATCCAGCGCTCGCACAGCACCTCGTCGGAGAGGTCGTAGGTGTGCTTGAGGATCGAAAGCCCCGCCATCAATCGCGTCGGCAGTGGTGGGCGGCCCGGATCATCGGTGTAGACCGCCCCAAACTCCCGCTCCAGGAACTCCCAATCCACCGTGCGCCCCAGCGCCACCAGCGGATGCTTCAGGTCGATGATCTGATCGAGCCGAGAGCGAAACAGATCCTGCTCTCCCGTCTCCCGCCGTTCCGGTGGCCGCATCTGGTCCCCGCCAAAAACATCCAAAGGCGAGTGAATCACAGATCAAGTTTGCAAGGAATCTGGAGGGTTCTGTGAGGTCGCGCTCACGCGCTGGCGCGGCATGCGCAGTTTCGCGACCTCATTGAAGCCGGATTGAACGAAGGCGCGGGCAGGTATGCGCGGTTTTGCAGCTGTGGGGATTGTTGGAGATCGCAAGGCCCGGTCTGCCGGCTCGGCACGTGAGGCAGAGCTGCGAGATGTGTGTATCGGCGAAGAATTGAGATCAGGCGCGCATTGTCGGAGATCGCGACAGGCGTTTTGCTGCATCGGACGGTTGTTGTCGCGCCGTGTGACAGCATGGATTCGACAGCGTCCGCGATGATCGAGACGCTGGGAGCGGAATGACGAATGGCGATCGTTGTGCACGGCATGACTTGGCTCACGATGTATCGCACCGGAACGGGGATGTTTGAGGACTGGAGCGGTTGAAGCTGTGTCGAAAGCGCTCGACGATGCGCATGACGCCACCACACTCAGGACAGGCGGGAGCCTTGGGCCACATCAGAGCGTCCGACTCCGCAGGCGACGGCTCAGCATCGTTTGGCGCTGTCCGCTCACGATCGAGAAGTTTGCGGCAAAGGGCGAGTTTGGCAGCGCGATGGCTGTTGGCCATGAAGCCGAAGTGGCGGATGCGATGGAAGCCCTCGGGCAGCGTGTGAAGAAGGAAGCGGCGGATGAACTCGTCGGCCTTGAGCTTCATGATCTTTGTCGTGCGCCGCGGTAGCGGCTTCGTTCAATCCCCTCCCGCACACCCGATTTCCGGCAAACTCGATTGCCTCAGTGGGCAGTTTCCGGATTCTAAATCAACGACTTGGGAATTTTTCACATGGCGTAATCGCGGCTGACGTCTTCTTGAGGACACGAGGGTTGTTAGGATCGGCCTTAGCGGATTATCGAAAGGGAGCAGCGCTATGAAGCAGTACGTAGGTCTGGACATCTCTATGGAAGAAACCAGCATTTGCGTTTTGGACCAGACCGGCAGCGTGACATTCGAAGGTTGCGTGCCCA